>NZ_JAHLPS010000037.1 GCF_018918055.1 Caproiciproducens sp. MSJ-32 | reverse complement strand
CAATATCTGAAATTTATTCATTTGTACATTAATTTCTATTGAACCGCCGTGTACCGAACGGTACGCACGGTGGTGTGAGAGGACGCTGAATAAAATAATTATTCAGCTCCTACTCGATTATATAAATTAATTTACGCTAAAGTTTTTGTTAATCAAAAGGGGGGATATTTATGGTATGAAGAGTAGAAGTAATAAGCAATATAAGAAACAATAAAAAATATTTAACAATTGGGGGTATAAATATGAATACAAACAGTAATATTAGAAAAATGACAATTAATGCTATACTTTTAGCTCTAGGAGCATTATTACATCAAATTACGCCTGTACTTGGTTTCCCTATGCAGCCAGATTTTGCAATAATGATGTTGATTATAATAATATATTTAAATAAGGATTATAAAACTACTTTAATAGCGAGTATTATAGTTGGTATCTTCACAGCTTTAACTACAAAATTTCCAGGAGGACAAGTACCTAATATAATTGATAAAATTATTACGGGGAATATAATTTATTATTTATTCCTAGTAACTAGGAACACATTTAAGGATAATATAAAACTTATATTTTCCCTAGGGTTAGGAACAGCTATTAGCGGATTTATTTTTTTAACATCTGCCTTGATATTAGTTGGCTTACCTGGAGATTTTATTCAATTGGTTGTTGCAGTTGTATTGCCTGCTGCAATATTAAATTTAATAATAGGTACTATTCTTTATAAAATAATTATTAGATCATTAGAAATAAATAATTTGAAAATTTAAGAAAAAAATAAATAAAGGACTTTTAGTCCTTTATTTATTTTTTCATAAATTTGTATATTTCTTCGGTATTTTCATCAATTACTTTAAAGCTATAACCATTTTCTTTATAATATTTAATTATAGAAGGAAGGGCAGAAACAGTATTTTGGTTTATTGCAGAACAATGCATAAGCATTACAATATTTCCGTCAGAGTTAGCATGTTTTGTAGAGTTTTTTATTATCTTATCTATAGGTAATTTGCAGTTAGCTCCATCCCCACAATCTCCTGTCCAATCATATATCTTAAAATTATTTTTATGAAGTAAGTCAACTAAAGACTGTTCTAATTTATAAGATTTATTATTGCATCCAAAAGGAAATCTTATTATGTAATATTTTTCTCCAGTAACTTCATAAAGGATTTCCTGGCATTTTAACATTTCTTCCAAAAAAGCTTCATTACTTGAGTAGAGATTTTTTCTATCATGAGTATGACTATGAAGTCCTATACTATGACCTTCATTTTTCATTCTAAGAATAATATCTTCCTGGCCCTTAACTTGGGAAGAAATTATAAAAAAGGTTGCTTTGACATCTTCTTTTTTTAGGATATCTAAAATTTCCCTTGTAACTTTTCCCCCTGGTCCATCATCAAAGGTTAAATATATAATTTTTTCGTTAGAATTATTATCATGGGAAGCTGCAAAAGCTTTTATAGGAAAAAGCAGTAGAATTAGCAGAAATATTAAAGAGGAATTTATTACTTTAATAAATAGAGTTTTATTCATATATTTCCCTCCTAGATAGTGTAATAAAATCAATTTTTACACTATTTTAATTTATTATATAATTAGTATACCAATTATTATTAATAATAAAGTATTTAATAAATGGAAGAATGAAAATACAAAAATCAAAAATATGTTAATTTTAGGAAAAATATGATAAAATCTTTATAAAAAGTAAAATTTGAAGAAGGCATAGGTGATAAAGTTGGGGAGAATAGACAAAAGATTAGCATTTGTAGTTATAGCTATATGCTTTTTTAATGATGATTTCATTTTTGGATTTATTGTCTTAATTAATCTGATATTAATAATTTCATTAATATATTTAATTAAAAAATATAGAAATTTATATAAATTATCAGAAGTCAATAAAAATAAATATAATCTGGCTATTGATTTTTTAGAAGCTGTATTATGGGAATGGAATTGTGAAACAGAAGAATTTTATATATCTTCCAAAATAAAAAATTTATTATCAATTGATAAAGAAGAGATTAAATTAGAAGATTTATTTTCTTATATTACTCAGGAAGACAGAAACGAGTTGAAGTTGTTTTTTGATGAGATGATAAAGGATAAGATTATAGATAGTTTTTCCTTGGAAACTAATATTATTAATAATTTAGGCCAAAGATTAACAGTTGAAATGCAGATACGGAGCAATTTTAGAGATGGAGTTTTTATAATTTCAGGAATGATAAAGGATATTACGGCAAAAAAGCAGCAAGAAAATATTAATAAAGCTATTGAAAATAAAAATAGATTAGCTGTAGAAGGATCAAAAGATATTGCTTTTTGGTGGAATGTAAGGCAAAATGTTATATCCCTGAATAAAAGGATAAGAGAATATATTGATTTTGAAGGTGAAAAAGATATAATAATATCTTATACAAAATGGAGAAGTTATATATATAAGGATGATCTTGCAGAATATGATAGTCAGATGATGAGGCTAATAAGTTCTAAAACAGATGAGTTTTATTCGATGGAGTTCAGAATTTTAACTAAGGACAATGAAATAAGATGGTTAGAAAGTAAAGGGAAAAAGACCTTAGAGAAGAATGGGGATGTTTTTATATTTGGGGCTCTTTCCGATATTACAGCTAGAAAAGAAAAAGAGTTAGAAAATAGTTTTTTAAGTTATTTTGATGAAGTAACAGGAATTACAAATAGAAGATATTTTATTAAGGAAGTTGGCGAATATATAGAAAAAAATCCTAAAGGAAGTTTTGCTGTTATTTTTATTGATTTAGATAACTTTAAATTTATTAATGATACTTATGGACACGATGTTGGAGATTTACTATTAGTTGAATTCACTAATATTATAAACGGAATGAAAATAGAAAACTCTCTTTTTTCTAGGTATGGTGGAGATGAATTTTTGTTAGTAAAATACAATGTAATAGAAATAGAAGATCTAAAAATTATATTAGATAATTTAATAAAGGAATTAAGTAAGCCTATTGCCATTAATGATATTGAGGTATTTTGTACTTTAAGTATTGGAGTCAGTATTTATCCTGCAGATGGAAAAGATATTGGAACTTTATTAAAAAGGGCAGACATGGCTATGTACCTTGCGAAAATTAATGGTAAAAATAGATATGAAATTTTTGATATGAATATGCTGGAAATATTAAATAGAGAGTTTGAAATCGAAAAAAGATTAAGAGTTGCCTTAGATAATAATGAAATAAAGGTATTATATCAGCCTAAAATAGATACAGAAACTGAAGAGGTATTAGGCTTTGAAGCTCTTGTAAGATGGAATTGTAAGGCATTGGGAATGGTTTCCCCTAAGGAATTTATTCCAATTGCAGAATCTTCAGGATTAATAATACCAATAGGTAATTATATAATAGAGGAATGTATTAAGAAATGTAAGGAGCTGTCTATAAAAACTAATAAGAAGTTTAAAATGGCTATTAATTTATCTGATGTCCAAATAAGAAGTGAAAAAATACTTCCATTTATAGAGGAAACTCTAGAAAAATATGATTTAGATGCCAGTTATATAGAATTTGAAATAACTGAAAGTGTTATTATGAAGTATCCTGAGAAAAATATAGAAAAATTAAAACAGTTAAAAAAGTTGGGAGTATCTTTAGCTTTAGATGATTTTGGTACTGGTTATTCTTCCTTAAGCTATTTAAGAATATTGCCAATTGATTCTTTGAAAATAGATAAAAGTTTTATAGATGGAATTGTCATTGAAGAGAAAAGTGAATATATTATTGATACTATTATAGAACTTTCCCATTATTTAAATTTAATTGTAGTAGCGGAAGGAGTAGAAACAAAAGAACAGTATGATTATTTAAAGAGTATAAATTGTGATTTAATACAAGGATATTATTTTAGTAAACCTCTAGAATTTATTGAAGCAGAAAAGTTATTGCTATAAAATTTATAAAATTAATCACCAAATCACAATATTCTTCATATTATGTAACTATATTGTGATTGGAGGTATGTATGAAAATTAAAATTGATGATAATTTATCTGAAAGAGAAAGTTTTATAGAAGATGAAGATATATTAAATGATGATTATATTATTGATGAAGAAGTAGACAAATCTAAAGGAACTATTGAAGTTATTGTAAAATTGGGGAATTATAATGGTGCAAATTTAAAGGGAGCAAAAGTTAATTTATACTTATTACAAGGAATATCTCCTAAGTTAAAACAATCCAAATTTACTGATGAAGATGGAAAAGTAATATTCGATAATTTAGACAATGGCTGTTATAGGGTTATATCAATAGTAGATAGAAAATACTTTGAAAAACCAATTTATCATACTTGGAATGAGTTTACTGTAGATCAGGAAAATAAATCTACAAGAATAATAGTTATTAATCGTTTGAAAAAAGTAAAAAAACAATAAGTTATATTTCACAGATTATATTAATTTAACAATAATCAATTAATATAATCTGTGAATTTTTTTATTAAATGTATAATTTTCTATTATATGATTTTTGAAATTAAATAAATATGTTAAAATAGAAGATATGCAGCAGAGGAGGAATAAGGATGAATGAATTTAAACTAAAAGTTAAAAGAATACATGAAGATGCAATACTGCCTAATTATGCTCATTATAATGATGCTGGACTAGATTTATATTCTATAGAAGAAAAAATTATTAATCCTTCTGAAAGTGCTTTAATAAGAACGGGAATAAAAATAGAACTTCCTTTTCAAACTGAAGCTCAAATTAGGCCAAGAAGTGGATTAGCTCTAAAAAATGGAATTACAGTTTTAAATACTCCAGGAACTATAGATGAAGGTTATAGAGGAGAAATAGGAATAATCCTTATTAATCATGGAAAAGAAGTTTTTAAGGTTGAAAAAGGAATGAAAATTGCTCAAATGGTTGTAAAACCAGTTTGGAAAGTTCAGGTAGAAGAAGTTAAAGAACTTTCTGAAGATGCAAGAGGAGAGAAGGGATTTGGATCAACTGGTCTTTAGAATGCCAATTGACAATTTACAATGGCTGATTAGGAGAATAATTAAAATTTGTTGAATTATGAAAAATGGGGCTGTCGTATTAATACGATAGCCCTTTTATTTTAGAGTTTTAGCATATCTAAAAATATTCTGAAATTGTTAATTGATTAAGCTTTCCCATTCTTGATAAAGAGCTTCTATTGTTTCTTCAAGTTTTTTTATTTCCTTATTTACCTTTTCGCTTTCTATTGGGTTTGAATATACCTCTTCTAGACATAGTTTTTCTTGTAAAGCTAATAACATATCTTCATTATTAGCAATATCTTCTTCTAATTTTTTTAGTTTTATTTTTAATGCTTTTTCTTCCTTTTCTTTTTCTCTTTTCTTTTTACGTTCTTCTTTAATTTGAGTTTTTGTTTTTCCATTAGCGATTTCTTCAATTATTTCAAATCTATGAGGGTTTATCTTTTTTTCTTGGTAGTAGGAGTAATTTCCTAGATATTCTTTTACTCCATTCTCAGTTAATTCAAGAATTTTATTAATTACTTTATTTAAGAAGTATCTATCGTGGGATATTACTAAGACTGTACCATCATAGTTTAATAAAGCATCTTCAAGAGCTTCCCTTGATATTATATCTAGATGGTTTGTAGGTTCATCTAGTAATAGGAGATTTGCTTTAGATAACATTAATTTTAATAAATTAATTCTACATTTTTCTCCACCGCTTAAATTTTTAATTACTTTAAAGACATCTTCTCCAGTAAATAAGAAGGAAGCAAGCATACTTCTTATTTTTGAAACCGTAAGGTTAGGAAACTCATCCCATACCTCATCTATTATTGTTTTATCTAAATTTAGGTCAGATTGTTCTTGATCATAATAACCTGGATTAACATTTGTTCCAAGAATAACCTTACCACTATCGGCTTTAATTTTATCTAGAATTATTTTAAATAATGTAGTCTTTCCACGACCATTTTCACCAATTAAGGCGACTTTTTCTCCTCTTTTAATATCCATATTTAAATTAGAGAAAAGGGTTTTGTCTCCATAGCTTTTAGACAAGTTTTCTATATGAAGTACGTCATAGCCGCTTTTTATTGCAGTTTCAAATTTTATTTTAGAAGGATCCTTTTCCTTATCAGGAGCCTCTATTCTTTCCATTTTTTCTAAGGCTTTTTCCCTACTTTCTGCAGCTCTTATGCTTTTTTCTCTATTAAAGCTTCTAAATCTTTCGATAATGGCTTCCTGCCTTTTTATTTCAGCTTGCTGTAGGTTATATGCTTTAAGTTGAGCTTCATAATTTTTACGTCTTTGTTCAATAAATTTTGTATAAGGTACATTGTAACAATTAACATGACCGTTTATTACTTCAAAGGTTTTATTTGTTACTTTATCTAAAAAGAATCTATCATGGGAAATAACCAAAACAGTACCTTTATAATTAGTTAAGTATTCTTCAAGCCATTCAATCGCATCCAAATCTAAATGGTTAGTAGGCTCATCTAATAGAATTATATCAGGATTTTTAAGTAACAACTTACAAAGGGAAGCTCTTGTTTTTTGTCCCCCGCTAAGAGTTCCTATTATTTTATTAAAATCTTCTTCTAAAAAACCAAGACCTTTTAAAACCCTTGATATTTCTCCCTTATAGCTATATCCGCCTTTATTTGTATATAGATCTTGTAATGTTGTATATTTTTTTATTAATTTATCATAATAGGATGCGTTAACTTCATCATAAGGTTGATTCATTTCTATTTCTAATTCTTTTAATTTATTTTCAATATCAATAAATTCTTTAAAGACTAAATTCATTTCTTCATAAATAGTATTTTCTAAATCTAAATCTATATTTTGACTTAAATAACCGATAGTTTTATTCTTGTCAATAAAGATTTCTCCTGAATCATAAGATAATTCCTTTGAAATAATTTTAAATAAAGTAGATTTACCTTCCCCATTTCCTCCAATAATTCCGACTTTGTCTCCTTCATTGATTGAGAAAGTAACATCTTTTAGTATTTCTTTTATTCCATAACTTTTAGATATGGATTTACAGCTTAAAACTATCATTTTTTCCTCCTAGTTTATTTATAAAAACATATGTGAAAATTTTAATCTAAATTTTATTATACTATAAGGCTCTAGGCCAAGCAAACAACAATAATTATTATCTAATTTTTATCATATTTTAATAATTAGATTAGTTTAAATAAAAAAAGTTGCTTTATAGCAGCTTTTTTTATCTTATTGTCTTAAATTTTGGTAAATTATTCATAAACTTAAGGGAAGGAGATCCTTCAATTAAAGGTAAGAAATACTCTAGGGCTTCTTCTTTTATATGGTTTCCTTTTTCATTCACTAATTCTACAGGAAAATATTTTACTTTATTCGCAACTTTATCTGCCTCAATTAAAAAGTGAGAAGTTTTATATGGAGAATTACTGTCTCTTTTTATTGCAACCATATAGCCGCTTTTATTTTCCATTGAATATTTAATAGCTGAATAACCAGCATTAAAGGCTTCATCTAAATCTGTCTTTGATGAACAATGCATTGCACATCTTTGAAGTACTCCAAGTTCCAGAGCTTTAACTCTAGTAGTTATTCCAGAATTAATAATCAAGTTTTTTAGGTAATTGCCAACACCGCCAAGCTGAGCATGTCCAAATTTATCATCACCAAATTGAGGAACTTCAGATAAGAATTTTCCTTCCTTGTTTTTTATGCCTTCTGAAACAACTATAAATACCTTGTTTTGTTCTCGGAATTTTTTTCTTACATCTATAAGAAAAGTTTCTACATTAAAGGCTACTTCAGGTAAATATATAAAATCTGCAACAGGCTTGTCATTTATTCTAGCCATACATGCAGATGCTGCTAACCAGCCTGTGTCTCTTCCCATAGTTTCTAATATGAATATTCCATTATTTATATATACTGATGCATCTAGATATGTTTCTAATGTTGTTGTTGCTATAAATTTAGCAGCACTAGCAAAACCAGGAGTATGATCAGTATACATTAAATCATTGTCAATAGTTTTTGGAATGCCTATAAAGTTAATATCTATATTCTTTAACTTTGCATACTTGCCAAGCTTAGCGATAGTATCCATTGAATCATTTCCTCCAATATAGAAGAAGGCTTTAATATCGTTTGCTTTTAATATATCTATAAGTTTATCGTATTCTTCAGTTGATTCCTCGATATTTTTCATTTTATATCTACATGAACCAAGGCCAGAGGCTGGTGTATATCTAAATTCTTCTATTTCATCATCTGAAAAATTCGATAAGTCAATTATATTTTTATTTAGAATTCCTTCAATTCCGTTTAAACCAGCATAAACCTTCTCATAAGCACCTAAGTCCTTATTTCCTTTTAATAAACCGACAACACTTGAATTTATAACAGAAGTTGGTCCTCCAGATTGTGCAACTATGCAATTAGCCATTATTATACTCTCCTTTTATTAAAAATAGTAAATGTGATATACTTTTTACAATTTATATACGCTATATAATAATATACAACAATTTATGTCGAAATAAAAGTTTTTTTTGCAAAAAAAATCATCATAAATATTGTACTAATTAATAAAATAGTAAAGAAAGGGATACATGAAAAGCAGGAGGGAAAGATGAGTTTAAAAGATATCTTTTTAGTTGCTATAGCATTAGGAATGGATGCTTTTGGTTTAACAATTAGTCTTGGCATAAATCCAAGGTTAAAGAGAAAGAGTAAAATAGCTTTCATATTATCATTTTCTTTTTTTCAATTCTTATTTATATTATTAGGGGGAATTCAAGGCAGGATATTTAATAAATATATAGTAACAATTCCGGATATATTAGGTGGAATCACTGTATTTTTGTTAGGGATAATAATGATAATAGCTACTTTTAAAAAGGATGATACTGATGATGAACTGCTAATTAAAAAAGCAATGTATATAATTTTAGGTATTTCTGTGAGTATAGATGCATTGGTAGTTGGTTTTACAAGTCTTTATTCAGTAAAAATAATTATTATTTTTTTGTATGCTTTAATAGTAGGCTTAGTAGCATTATTAATTTGTTTAGTTGGTTTCATTAGCTGTAAGTATATAAGAAAAATAGATTTTGTTAATAAATATTCGGATATATTAGGGGGAATTATTCTTATTGGTCTAGGAATAAAGATGATAGTTTTCGGTGTTTAATATATTTAATTTTAGTGATATAATAAAATTATTAAATTACGTTAGGAGAAAAATATGAGCTGGGAAAGGTATTTAAAAGATAATAATATAAGAATAACAAGCGGAAGAATTGCAATTTTAAATATATTAAAATCTTCAAATAAAGGTCTTTCTGCAGAAAATATATATGATTTATGTAAAAAACAATATGAAAACTTAAATCTTAGCACTATTTATAGAACTTTAGAATTATTTGAAGAAAAGGAAATAATAAAAAAAATAAATATAGATGGTCCAGCCCTTTATATTTTAAAAAAGGAAGGACATAAACATCTATTAAAATGTGATTTATGTAATAAAAGTGTGGAAATTCAATGTCCTATGGAAGAAATAGAGGAAATTATTAAAGCTCAGGCAGGCTTTAGTTTAACAGAGCATAAACTTGAACTTAAGGGTGTTTGTAATGAATGCAAAAATAAAAAAAATTCAAGAGTGTAATCTTGAATTTTTTATTTATTCAAAAATTTATTTATTATTATAACCATGCATAAGGTTATAATTGATGTAATAGCAATAGTACCACCAGGAGCACTATCTATATAATAAGATAAGCTTAATCCTAAAAGTATATCTATCATCCCGAAAAGAATAGAATATATTAAAGTTGATTTAAAACCTTTTTTTAATTGCATTGCGGTGGCAACAGGAACTATCATAATTGAGGAAATAACTAATAATCCCATAACTCTTATAGACATAGAAATTGTTGCACCTACTAAAATAGTGAATACATAATTTATCAATCTTACATTTATATTTGTAGTCTTAGCACCTTCTTCGTCAAAAGTTATATAAAGTAGTTTATTATATAAGAATATTAAAACAAATAAGCTTATAAGACCAACAATAAGAATTAATTTTATATCCTCACTGGAAACTGTTAAAATGCTTCCGAATAAATAAGAGTTAACTTTAGTAGATGCTTTACCGCTGCTTATTAAAAGAATTGCTATTCCTAGACTTAAAGTTAATACTATGGACATAACAAGTTCTGCATATTTTTTATAGTAGCCCCTAAGAAATTCAATGATAATGGCACAAATTGTAGTAAATAAAAAGGCTGATAATATAGGGTTGATTCCTATAACAAGACCTATTGCTACACCTGCAAAGGAAGAGTGGGATAGGGTATCACCTATAGTAGAATATCTTCTAAGGACCAAAAAAAGTCCTATAAAAGGACAAAGTATTGAAATAATTAGTCCTGCAATAAATGCATTTTGCATAAAATCTAATTGAAACATAAAATCTACCTTTCCAAGACAAAGAAATTAAATAACATTATCTAAGTCTAAATTATTATTTCTAAATTTTTTATATTCATCAACAGTAAAAAGCTTTAATTTCCCATTATCTATTCTTAATATGTGAGTTGAATTTTCTAAAGCAATATTAATATTATGTTCAATAGAAATAATAGTTTTTTTGTTTTCCTTATTTAGTCTTTTTAATATACTATAAATTTCTTTTTGATTTACTTCATCAACTCCTGTAGAAGGCTCATCTAAAATTATTATATCAGGGTTGCCCATTAAAGCCCTGGCGATTAATACTCTTTGCTGTTGCCCGCCTGATAACATTCCTAATAGTTGATTTTTATATTCCTGCATATTAACAATTTTAAGCATCTCTAAAATATTGATATCTTTATTTTTTAAGGATTTTTTATGGCATGATAAGACTTCCTTAACTGTTATCGGGAATTGAGAATTAAAAGAATCGAGTCTTTGAGGTACATAGCCAATTTTATTTGAATTTATCTCAATAGAACCTAAATTAGGTTTTAAAATTCCTAAAATTAATTTTATAAGTGTAGTTTTACAGCTTCCATTTTCACCAACAATAGATAAGTAAGCACCATCAGGAATGGTAAGATTTATATTATTTAAAATATATGGTGGTTTATTAGAATATGAAAAACTCAGGTTTTTTATATTAATCATTTAATAATCATCTCCTAAAATTTCTTTTACTATTATATATGAAAATGCAAATGACTTGCAAGAATAACTTTATAATATACACTTTATTTTATTATCAATAGTATTGCCATATTTAGATATTGAAAAGCAATTTTTTTGATTATAGTGCATAATTCACAGCTTAGAATGAAATTATTTCCTAGTTTTTTAAATTTAGAAAATTTTTAATATTAAACTTGTGAACTATGCATTAAATATAAGTTCTATGCACTTTTATAGGTTGATTTATATTCTGAATAAAACATATAATATAGATAAGTTGAAAAACTAAAGTAAGTATATTGGAGGAAGAAATATGGATTTTTCAAGTTTAGTATTAATGGAAAAGGATAATGAAACAGGATTCATAACAAAAGAATTAGGAAGTTTTCAAGTCTCAGAAGGGGCTGAATATGTAAAAAAATTTTTTGTTTTAAATGGAATTGTAAATTTATACTTTGATACAAATAAAGATGTTGAAGAATGGGAATACTCTGCTATATACGATCTTTTTAATTATGATATTTTTAAAGAAAATGATTTTGAAATAGAAGATGTCTTAGATGAATATAATCCAACATTTTTAATAAAATTTAACTATGTTGAGGATTATAATATTATGAAGGAAAAAATAGAAAAAGCTTTAGGTTTAATTGATTTAACTATGGAAAAGGTCTTTAATGATATTAAGGGCAAAGAAGAAGAATATATGTAGAAGGGAGGGCCTAAGTATTTAGGCAATATTATGAGTGATATAAAAAAGCTTAAAAGCAGAGAAGAAATAGATGAAAAATTTAAGTGGAAAGTAAATAAAATTTTTCCAGATGATGAAGCCTGGGAAAAGGCTTTTAAAGAAGTAAAGGAAGAAGCACCAATACTAAAAAGCTTTGAAGGGAAATTAAAAGATGAGAAGCGTCTGCTTGAATATTTAAAAAAGAGTGAAGAACTTGGCATAAAAGTAGAAAATGTATATATTTATGCCCATTTAAAAAGTGATGAGGATACTTCAAATACAAAATACCAAGCAATGATGAATAGAATAGATGCATATTTAGCAGAATTTTCATCTTATACATCCTATTTTGTACCAGAAATTTTATCCTTTGAAGATGGATATATTGAAAGTATTATTAATAATAATGAAGAATTTAAAATGTATGAATTTATGTTTAAGGATATCTTAAAAGAAAAGCCTCATGTATTAAGTAAAAAAGAGGAGGAGCTTTTAGCAAAAGTTTCAGATTGTCTTGATGCACCAAGTACAATATATAATATGTTAACTAATGCAGATATGAAATTTCCAACTATAGTTGATGAAGAGGGAGAAAAGGTAGAATTAACTGAAGCAAATTATTCTACTTTCATTAAAAGCAAGGATAGAAGAGTAAGAAAGGACGCCTTTAAAGCTTTATTTGGAGAATATAAGAAGCTAGAAAATACTTTAGCTACTTCATTAACAAGTTCAATAAAAAACTTTAATTTTAGCGCTAAAATAAGAAAATATAACTCGGCTTTAGAAGCGTCATTGAAACCTAACGAAATTCCTGTTGAAGTATATACAAATTCTATAAAAACTATTAATGAAAATATTAAATCTCTTCATAGATATGTAGATTTAAAAAAGAAGCTTTTAGGCCTAGATGAAATTCATATGTATGATTTATATGTACCTGTTATTGAAATGCCAAAGGAGCATATAGAATTTGATGATGCTGTAAATATAATTCTAGAAGGTTTAGCTCCCCTTGGAGAAGAATATTTAAATATATTTAAAGAGGGAATAAATAATGGTTGGATAGACATATACCAAAATAAAGGAAAAAGAGGCGGCGCTTATTCCTGGGGGGGGTATAATACCATGCCATATGTACTTTTAAATTATAATTATACATTAAATGATGTATCAACCTTAGCTCATGAAATGGGGCACTCAATCCACTCTTATTATTCTAGAAAAGAGCAGCCATATATTTATGCTGGATATACCTTGTTCTGCGCAGAAGTTGCCTCAACAACAAATGAGGCTTTATTAATTCATCATTTAATAAATAAGGAAGAGGATAAAAAGAAAAAGCTATTCTTAATAAATCAAGAACTAGAACAAATTAGAACTACAGTATTTAGACAATTGATGTTTGCAGAATTTGAATTATTTACTCATGAAAGTATGGAAAAAGGAGAATCATTAACTGCAAGTGATTATAATAAAGCTTGGCATGACTTAAATGTTAAATATTTTGGACCATCTATGGTAGTTGATGAAGAAATAGATAGTGAATGGGCAAGAATACCTCATTTCTATTCTGATTTCTATGTATATCAATATGCTACTGGATATGCAGCAGCATCTGCCTTTGCAAAATCAATTTTAGATAAGGAAAAAGATGCAGTATCTAAGTATATTGGTTTCTTAAAGAGTGGCGGAAGTGATTATCCAATAGAAATACTTAAAAAAGCAGGGGTGGATATGACAACTTCAAAGCCGTTAGAGGCTACAATTTCAAGATTTAATGAATTATTGGATATGCTAGAAAAAGAAATTCAATAAGAAATTTAAGGGACTTCTAAGAAATACATTTAGAAAGTCCCAATTTTTATAGAAACTTTAAACTAGTGCGGAGTGTAGATTAGCGTGGAGTTTGGAGTTAAACTCAACACTCCACACTCCAAACTGAAAGGTGGGGTGTTTTTTTGGAGCAGTTTGAAAGGGATTTTTTCAATATTTTAACAAAGGAATTACATTTTTTTATTAAGGATTATTATAGCTATAGTTTAAATACAAATAAATGGCTAGCAGTACTTGATCTTGGTGAAAATTATACTGCTGTAATAGTTACTCAAGAGGAAGACCTAACAAGTTATTATGAATGCTATGATTTTTTATCAAAAAGTTTAAATAAACCTTTTATTTTAAATAATATTGTATTGACTAAAAAAAGGGAATTAAATTTTATTGAAACTGATTATAATAAACTTATTTTCTCTTTAGAAAGTAATAATATACTTTATTTTGGGGAAGGAACAAAACCTTATGTATCAATAATAAATTTAATTGCTAATAAAAATATGCCTAAAAGAAGCTTAGATTTAAAAAAATATAAAATTACTTATAGTATTATGCTAATAAATATTCTTATATATTTATTAGAAGTAATAAATTCTAGAAATTTTTTTAGTATAGACATTTATACTTTAGTTGAAATGGGAGCTAAATATAATATTTTAATAGAAAATGGAGAATTTTATAGGCTTATTACAGCAGGTTTTTTACATGGAGGTATAATGCATTTATTTTTTAATATGAGTGCCTTAAATATTATTGGTAAAGAAGTTGAAGAGGTGTATGGGACTAAGAAATATATTTTTATTTATATTTTCTCCTTATTAGGGGCTTCCGTTTTTAGTTATATATTTTCTGAGGGTATATCTGTTGGAGCTTCAGGAGCAATTTTTGGACTATTGGGAGCCATGCTTGCCTTTGGGCTAAAAAACAGAAAGAAGATAGGCAGAGCTTATATTAAAAACATAATTGAAACTATAATTTTAAATATAATAATAGGAATTACTATTTCAAATATTGATAATTTTGCTCACATGGGGGGACTTATATTTGGATTTATAATATCCTTAATATTATTTAAAAATTAATAATTTATTAATTATATTGGGTTTAAAGTAATTAAATACTAAAAAAATAAAAAATATTTACAAAAATATACTTTGAGATATATAATGTTGATAAATTATTAATTTGGTTCATTGCTGGCTTAAAAATCCTATAATGAGCAAATCTAATAAATAGGGAGATGAATTTAGTATGTTAGGTAAGGAATATGTAGAAAAGGTTATTAAAGAAGTAGAAGAAAGAAACAAGGGAGAAGTGGAGTTTTTAAATGCAGTTAAAGAAGTATTAACTTCATTAGCACCTGTATTTGATAAGCATCCAGAATATATTAAGGAAGGATTATTAGAGAGAATTGTTGAGCCTGAAAGACAAATTTTCTTTAGAGTTCCATGGGTAGATGATGAAGGAAAGGTAAGAGTAAATAGGGGATATAGAGTACAATTTAATAGTGCCATTGGTCCTTATAAGGGTGGTTTAAGATTTCATAAAACAGTAAATCAAAGTATAATAAAGTTTTTAGGTTTTGAGCAAATTTTTAAAAATTCCCTAACAGGTCTTCCTATAGGTGGAGGGAAAGGTGGATCAGATTTTGATCCTAAGGGTAAATCTGATAGAGAAATAATGAGATTTTGCCAAAGTTTTATGGCAGAATTATGTAAGCATATAGGAGCAGACACTGATGTTCCTGCTGGCGATATAGGAGTAGGAGCAAGGGAAATAGGTTATATGTTTGGATATTATAAAAAAATAAAAAATGCTTATGAAGGTGTATTGACAGGAAAAGGATTATCTTATGGTGGCAGCTTAGTTAGAACAGAAGCTACAGGTTATGGATTAGTATATTTTACTGAAGAGATGTTAAAGGATAAAAATTTAAGCTTTAAAGATAGTACTGTTGTTATTTCAGGATCAGGAAATGTAGCAATACACGCTTTAGAAAAAGCTCATCAATTTGGTGCTAAAGTAGTTGCTATGAGTGATTCAAACGGCTATATTTATGATGAAAAAGGAATAAATCTTGATATTATAAAAGAAATTAAGGAAGTTAAAAGAGGAAGAATAAAAGAATATTTAGAAAAAGTTCCAACTGCAAAATATGTAGAAGATCATAGAAAGATTTGGGAAATTAAATGCGACATTGCTTTGCCATGTGCAACTCAAGGAGAAATAAATAAAGAAGCAGCAGAAACACTTGTAAAAAATGGAGTTAAAGCAGTATCAGAAGGAGCTAATATGCCAACAGATCTAGATGCAATAGAAGTATTCCAAAAGGCAGGAGTTTTATTTGGTCCTGCTAAGGCAGCTAATGCAGGTGGCGTAGCTGTTTCAGCCCTTGAAATGAGTCAAAATAGTGTTAGAGTTTCTTGGTCCTTTGAAGAAGTAGATAATAAGTTAAAAAATATCATGAAAGACATTTATTTAAATGCAAAAAATGCAGCTAAGGAATATGGTGATGAAGGAAATATTTTAATGGGAGCAAATATTGCAGGTTTTCTTAAGGTTGCAGAAGCTATGTATGCTCAAGGAATTGTATAGATTTTAAATGATAAAACTTTTTAATAATAAACTTTTCCATTATGTCAAAATCTTCTAATTTATTAAGAGATAATTAAGCAAAAATTAAGATTTATATACTTGATTTTTTATAGATATAGGAATATATTAGATAAAGGTGTGAAGTAAATTTGTTTAAAGCAAATTTCGCATTTTATATAGGAGTTGATATGATGGAAAAGTTAGTTTTTTCTGTTACTGGTATATTCCAAATTCTTGTTTTTTTAATAATGATGTATTATTTTATTTTATCTTTTTTTGGATTACATAGGAAAGCAGAAAAAAAGAATTACATGCCTAAAAATAAGTTTGCCCTCATAGTTGCAGCTCATAATGAAGAAATTGTAATTGGAAAATTAATAGAGAGTTTATTAAATCAAGATTATCCAAGGGAACTTTTTGATGTCTTTGTTATAGCTGATAACTGTACTGATAATACTGCTAAGGTTGCTAGGCAGTATGGAGTAAAAGTTTATGAGAGATTTAACAAGGTAGAAAAAGGTAAGGGCGTTGCTTTAGAATGGATGTTTAACAAATTATTTAAAATGCAAAAAAAATATGATGTTGTAGCTATTTTTGATGCAGATAATATAGTTTCAAGAAATTGGTGTAAAGAAATAAATTCAAAAATGCAAGAAGGCTATAAAGTTGTACAAGGATATATTGATAGCAAAAATCCAAATGATTCTTGGATTACTTCTTCTTATTCTATAGCTTTTTGGACACAAAATAGAATGTATCAATTAGCAAGAGCTAATTTAGGATTATCTAATCAAATAGGTGGAACTGGATTTGCTATTGATACTAGACTTTTAAAAGAACATGGCTGGGGAGCTAAATGTTTAACTGAGGATTTAGAATTTACCTGCAAGATGATATTAAACGGAGAAAAAGTAGGTTGGGCTCATGATGCTATAATTTATGATGAAAAACCACTTACTTTAAAACAATCTTGGGTGCAAAGAAGAAGATGGATGCAGGGATTTGCTGATGTAGCTTCTAGATATTTCACCAAGTTAGTAAAAAAAGGCATTAAAGAGAGAAGATTATACGTTTTGGATTGTGCATTATATGTTATTCAACCTTTTATCACTATAGCAATGGCAATTTCAGCTTTATTAAGTTTTGCTGGCAGTTATTTGCCGATTGGTGAAGATATATTTATGATGAACTATTTATTGGGAAATAAAGTAATAATGGTTATTACATTAATACAATTTTTAATGACACCATTAATACTAAAATTAGATAGAAAGATATCAATTGGATTCTTTACAATGTTTGCATTTTATGCAATAAGTACAATTTTCCTTCCTATATTAGTAAAAAGATTAAATTACAAAGGAGAGGTATTTTTAATAGAGTTATTATTTAATTTGTTATTTTTAATTTCAATCTTTACTATATTAGGAAAAGAAAAATTAAAGTTCTTTATAAGATTTCTTTTATATTCCTTCTATACATTAACATGGGTACCAATAACCTTAGAAGGTATAATTAAGAAAAATAATAAGGAATGGAATCCAACTAAACATATTAGAAATGTAGAGATTCTTGATATGCAATAAAAGTGAGGGTGACCCCTCACTTTTATTTTGGGTCTTAGCGAACTTATGTTTGATTTATTTCTTAAAATGTTTTATATTTTTATTTAGGATTTAATTATGTTAAAATAAAAATTATTATATTTATGTTGTAGAAAAAGATGTAAAAGTATTTGGAGGTTTGTATGAGCGATGAGATAAAGAAAATTTATGATGTCACGGATTTAACTTCTCTTGAAAAGTTGGAACCAGTAAGAGTAAGACCTGGGATGTATATAGGCTCAACAGGTACAAAAGGCTTACATCATTGTGTATGGGAAATACTAGATAATGCTATAGATGAAATATCTAATGGCTATGGAGATAAAGCATGTGTAATTATTAATAAAGACAAAAGTATAACTATAAGAGACAACGGTAGGGGAATTCCTACTGGGATACATCCTGTAAAAAAGAAATCAGGAGTAGAAATGGTTTTTACTGAATTACATACTGGTGGTAAATTTAATAATAAAAATTATAAAACCTCTGGAGGACTTCATGGTGTTGGGGCAGCTGTAGTTAATGCCTTATCTACATGGCTTGAAGTAGAAGTATATCAAAATGGGAATATATATAGACAAAGATTTGCTTATGCTTATGATCAAGAATTAAAAAGGAATATGCCAGGAACACCAGTCACAAAACTTGAAATTGTAGGAAAAACAAGCGAAACAGGTACTAAAGTTACCTTTATGCCTGACAAAGATGTTTTTTCTACTATAGATTTTAATGTTGATGTAATAGATGAAAGATTACAAGAATTAGCATTCCAAAATAAAGGAATACATTTAGAGTTGGTAGACTTAAGAAAAGAAGAGGAGTTTAGAAAAACTTATTACTCTGAAAATGGGCTTTTAGATTTTATAGAATACCTAAATGAAAGTAAAAGCCCTATACATCAGCAGCCGATATTTTTTGAAGGAGAAAGAGTTATAAATGATATAAGCATGTTTGGAGAAGTATGTGTGCAATTTACAGACTCAACAACTGAGCATATAGCCAGCTATGTAAATAATATTCCCACAACAGAAGCTGGAACTCATGAAACAGGATTTAAAACAGGAATGACCAGGGCTTTTAAAGAGGGTGCTAGAAAACTTGGTCTTATAAAAGAAAAGGATAAGGAATTTGAGGGGGATGATTTAAGAGAAGGAATGACTGCTATTATTAGGATTAAGATAAGTAATCCTATCTTTGAAGGTCAAACCAAAACTAAACTAGGAAGCAGTGAAGCCTATACTATGATGAATGAATTATCCTATTTAAAATTTAGTGAATGGATAGAAGATAATAAGGATACAGCTGCCATGTTAATAAACAATGCCCTACAAGCAGCTCAAAGAAGAGAAAAAATTAAAAAAATAAATGAAGCTGAAAAAAGAAAAATAGGTAAGGGAGCTGCGCCATTAGTTGGGAAAGTAGCAGTATGCTCTTTAAGAGATAGTTCAGTGACAGAATTTATTGTAGTGGAAGGGGATTCGGCTGGTGGTTCTGCAAAGCAGGCTAGAGATAGGCGTTTCCAAACAATAATGCCTTCTAAGGGTAAAATCATGAATACAGAAAAGCAAAAATTAGAAAATGTATTGGCTTCTGAAGAGTTAAAAATATTTAATACGGCAATTGGAACTGGTACCTTAGAAAATTATAGGGAAGAGGACTTAAAATATGATAAAATAATAATTTTAAGTGATGCTGATGTTGATGGGTATCATATTAGAACTTTATGGATGACTTATATTTACAGATATATGAGATCTCTTATTACTAATGGTCATTTATACTTAGCACAGCCTCCTTTGTATAAGGTATATAAAAATGTAAAAGGAAAAGAAATTTACAAATATGCTTATAGTGATGATGAGTTAGAAGCTGTTAAAAAGGAAATAGGTAAAGGTGCCCTTATACAAAGATATAAAGGTCTTGGAGAAATGAATCCAGATCAGCTTTGGGAAACAACATTAAATCCAGAAACAAGAACCCTTCTTCAAGTAACTGTAGAAGATGCTGCTAAGGCAGAAAAAATGGTTTCTTTATTAATGGGAGATGTTGTTGGTCCAAGAAAAGCTTATATATCTAAGTATGGTGAATTTTAAAATAGTTAGAATGGAGAAATGTTATGGCGAAGAAAGTTAATAATATACCAAAGGATAATAATATAATAAAGATCCTTTTAGAAGAAGCAATGCCAGATAACTATTTGCCTTATGCTATTGAAGTTGCAAAGGATAGAGCATTGCCAGATGTAAGAGATGGACTTAAGCCTGTTCATAGAAGAATATTATATGGTGCTTATAAATTAAAGGCTTTTCCTGATAAACCTTATTATAAATCAGCAAGAATTGTTGGAGATATCTTAGGTAAATATCACCCTCATGGTGATACATCAGTTTATGATGCTATGGTTATTTTATCGCAAGATTTCTCTACAAAAGAGCCTCTTATAGATGGTCATGGTAACTGGGGTTCTATGGATGGTGATGGAGCTGCAGCAATGAGATATACAGAAGCAAGGTTATCACCAATAGCCCTTGAAATGCTAAGGGATATAGAAAAAGACGTCGTGGATATGATTCCAAATTATTCGGATACAGAAATGGAACCTACTGTTCTACCAAGCAGGTATCCAAATTTATTGGTAAATGGTTCTTTTGGAATTGCCGTTGGATTAGCAACTAATATTCCACCTCATAATTTGAAGGAAGTAATAGATGGAGTATTAGCTTATATCGATAATAATGAAATAACTACAAAAGAATTAATGAGATATATTAAAGGACCTGATTTACCAACAGGAGGAATTTTAATTGGTAAGCATTCATTATTATCTGCCTATGAAACGGGAGAAGGAAAGGTTACTCTTAGAGCAAAAACCAGTATAGAGAAATTAGAGAATGGAAGATGGGGAATAGTAATAACGGAATTCCCATTTAGAAGAAATAAGGCCAAACTTCTTCAAACTATTTCTGAAATGACTGGGGATAAAAAGCATTCTAAAGCCTTAGAAGCAATAGTTGATATAAGAGATGAAACAGATAGAAATGGAATAAGGGCAGTAATTGAGTTAAGAAAATCTGCAGATAAAGAAACAGCCGATAAGGTATTGAAATATTTATTTAAAAAATCCGATTTGCAATGCAATTTAAGCTTTAATATGGTAGCTTTAGCAAATGGAAAACCACAGACAATGGGTCTTAAAACAATAATTCATCATTATGTTAATCATCAAAAGGAAATTATAACAAGAAGAACAAGAAAAGAACTTGAAAATGCAGAAAGAAGATTTCATATTGTTGAAGGTTTTATTAAAGCAATAGATGTTTTAGATGAGGTAATAAAAACTATTAGGGAGTCTAAGTCTAAAAAAGATGCAGGAATTAACTTAATGAATAAGTTTGATTTTACTGAAATTCAAACAGAAGCTATCCTTGAACTTATGCTTTATAAATTAACTGGCTTGGAAATAAAAGTTTTTAAGAAGGAATATAATGAATTAGAAAAACTTATAAAAAAATTAAAGAAAATATTATCAGATGAAAGGGAACTTCTCAAAGTTATAAAAACTGAATTAAAAGAAATAGCAGAAAAGTATGGCAGTGACAGAAAAACAGCTATTGTTGAGGATGATGAAGAAGCTAAGATAGATGTTGAAGAACTTATAGTTGTAGAAGATGTAATGATTACTCTTTCCAAGGAAGGTTTTATAAAGAGAATATCAACAAAGGCTTATAATAGAGCAAATTCAGATGTAGAAGCTATTGAATATAGAGAGGGAGACGAGTTAAAGTTTTTAATAGAGTCTAATACAACTCATAACTTAGTGTTATTTACAGATAAAGGAAATATGTATCAAACAAAGGTTGTAAATATAGTAGAAGGAAAATGGAAGGAAAAAGGGGAAAGAATAGAGGAGTTAATTAAAACTCTTAATCTTGAAGAGGAAAAAATAGTAGAAGCCTTTTCCATAGATAATTTTATGCCAAATAAGTACTTACAATTTATAACTTCAAAGGGTGGAATAAAGAAAAGCTCTCTTGATAATTTCCAAACTAATTATAGTAAGCTTCAAGCTCTAAAGCTTAAAGCTGACGATAAAGTGGTTAGTGTTATAATGCTTAATGAAGATGAAGAAAAGGAATTTGTAAAATTCACAACTAAATTGGGATTAAGCTTTGATTTGGAAATTCCAAAAATAGAAAATCAACCTAGAAATATATTAGCCATTTCATTATTTAATCTATCAGAAAAAGATGAAGTTATAGAAGTTGAATATATTGATAAATTAGAATATATAGAATTTAATATTGGGGTAAATAATAAAGGAATACTAAAGGCTTATAATAATATAAAAAACAATGATAATTTAAAAGTAAAGACAGATAGCTTAAGTGAGATTTTATTCTTCACTAATAAGGGTAATGTAATAAAAATACCAGCTTATATGCTTAAAGGGCTACTTGAGAAAGAAATATCAATAAATACAATGGTTGATAATTTAGAAAAAAATGAAAATATAATAAAACTGATATCTCTTAAGGATTATAGTGATAAAAAGTTTATATATCAATTTACTAAAAAGGGTATGGTAAAGAAAACTTATCTTTCAGAATTTGAAGGAAATTATCTTTCTCAAATAGCTTATAAATTTAAATTTGAAAAGGATGAAGTTATATCTGTAAGTCTTCATACTGATGATACAGCTGAGATTTTAATGATAACAAAAAAAGGGATGGGAATTAAGTTCTTATCAGATAATATAAATCCAATGGGAAGAATTGCTGCTGGTGTAACAGGAATAAGTTTAAAAGAAAATGATGAAGTTATTTATGGTAATATAGTATCTGTAGAAAGTAGTTATTTAGATATTGAGCTTGCCATTGGAAATTATAATAAGGTTGAATTGATAACAAAAAATAAAAAACGTAAAGAAATAGAAGTTGATGCAATAAAACTTCAAAATAGAGCTGGTAAGGGAAGCAGTCTTATGACTATAGATTTAGGGGATGAAATAAAAGAAATTATATATTAAGGAGGTTATTTATATGGCAAAGGTTGCAGTTTTACTTGCAAATGGCTTTGAAACTTTAGAAGCTTTAACAGTTGTTGATATTTTAAGGAGAGCAAAGGTAACTTGTAATACTTTTGCTCTTGAAGGAGAAGAGGTAATATCATCACATAATATTAAAGTAAAGGCAGACAAAAATATTAATGATAAAGAGATAGAAGATTACGATTTTCTTGTATTACCTGGTGGAATGCCAGGGGCAACTAATTTAAGAGATGATGAAAGAGTAATAGCGCTTGTAAAAAAATTTAACAGGGAAAATAGATATGTTTGTGCAATATGTGCGGGCCCAATTTCCCTTGGAAAAGCTAAGATAACTGAGGGGGTTAATATGACATGTTATCCTGGCTTTGAGGAAGAAATTAAGGGGTGTAATTATAAAGAAGATTTAGTAGTTACAGACAAAAATATAATTACAGGAAGGGGACCTGCAGCTGCTATTCCTTTTGCCTTTGAAATTTTATCTCATATTTCAGAAGCAAAGGTTGATGAAATAAAAAAGGCAATGCTGTTTAAATAGGTGTTGAAATATGAAGGAAAAATGGATAATGACAAATAAAAGAGAGAGCTTTTTAAAGCTCTCTAATTCTATAGAAGAAAATGTATTATTACTAAGGCTCTTAGCAAATAGATCTATTGATGATGTAGAACTTGCAAAAAAGTTTTTATATGGAACTATCAAAGATCTTTATGATGGATACCTTATGAAAGATATGGATAAGGGAGTAGAGATAATTAAAAAAGCTGTATTAGAGAATAAGAAAATTATTATTTACGGAGATTATGATTGTGACGGCGTAATAAGTACAACCATACTTTATTATGCCTTAAAAGATATTGGAGCAAATTTTGGATATCATATTCCCCATAGAGAAGATGAAGGCTATGGTTTAAATAGTGATAGAATTAAAAAGCTTAAAGAGGAAGGATATGAAGTCATTTTAACCTGCGATAATGGAATATCAGGATTTGATCAAATAGATTTAGCAAAAGAATTAGGAATGGATGTTATAGTTACAGATCATCACGATATCCCTTTAATAGAAAAGGAAAAGGGAGAGTTTGTTCCTGCTATTCCTAGGGCTGATGCAGTTATTAATCCCAAAAGGCCAGATTGTAAATATCCCTTTAAATTATTATGTGGAGCAGGTATTGCTTTAAAATTCTCCCAATGTTTATTTAGGGAATTTAATATAGATGAAAGTAAGTTTTATAAGCTTATACAGTATGCAGCTATTGCAACAGTTTGTGATGTAGTAGACTTAGTTGACGAAAATAGAATTATTGTACAAAAAGGCTTAGAATTATTAAATAAAACAGAGAATATTGGATTAAGGGAATTGTATAAAGTAACTGCTTTGGAAGGAAGAGAAATAGAAGAATATCATTTAGGTTTTATAATAGGACCTTGCGTTAATTCTACTGGTAGATTAGAAACAGCAGCCTTATCTGTAGAACTATTAATTACAGAGGATATTGAAAGGGCAAAATATTTAGCCAATACCCTTTACAAATTAAATCTAGAAAGACAAGATTTAACTCAAGAAGGAGCTAATAGAATTATAGAAAAAATAGAAAAAGAAAATTTAAAGGATAAAGTAATTGTTGTATATGATAAAGAAATTCATGAAAGTATTGCTGGAATAATAGCTGGAAGGATTAGGGAGAAATTTAATAAGCCTGCTATTGTTATTACAAGAGGAAAAGAAATGCCTAAGGGATCAGCGAGATCGATTGAAAATTATAATATTACTGAAGAGTTAACTAAATGTAGTGGGCTTTTAGAAAAATTTGGGGGACACCCTATGGCGGCAGGGCTTTCTATTAAAGAGGAAAATATAGAAGCATTAAGAAGGAAAATTAATTCTATATGCAAATTAACAGATGAAGATATTATACCTATAGTTAGAATAGATTCAGAGCTAAAAGTCAATTATTTAAATGAAGAACTTATAAATACAATAAGTAAGTTAAAACCTTATGGCAAGGGAAATCCAAGTCCTTTATTTGCGGTAAGAAATTTATTTGCTGAAAGAATTTGGCTTATTGGAAAAGAAAGAAATTATTTGAAATTAAGATTTAGATTTGAATTTAATGGCAGAAGTGTATACATAGATGGAGTAAGTTTTGATAAGCTAGATGATTTAAAAGAAGAGATAATAACTAAATATGGAGAGAAGGAATTTATTGAGGCTGTTGAAAGCAGTTATTTAAATAAAAATTTAGATATAGTATATTATCCAGCTATTAATGAGTTTAATGGAGTTAAAAACATTCAGCTAATGATAAAACATTTAAGACTTAGTTAAAATCTTAGCAAAAATAGGGTATAATAGGAGTTGGGAATAACTAGTTAGGAGTGTGGAGCATTGGTAGTGTGGAGTGCTGAGTGTGGAGTGTGGAGTTAGTAATAACTAGTTAGTGGTTAGGAGTGTGGAGCATTGGTAGTGTGGAGTGCTGAGTGTGGAGTGTGGAGTTAGTAATAACTAGTTAGTAGTTAGGAGTGTGGAGTTAGTAATAACTAGTTAGTAGTTAGGAGTGTGGAGTTAGGAGTGTGGAGCATTGGTAGTGTGGAGTGCTGAGTGTGGAGTGTGGAGTTGGTTTTTAGGTTTTAGTTTGCTGCACAACTCAGAGTTCATAGCTCTAGACTCAGTGAAGAAGCAATGGTAAGAAGTAAAAGGTAATAAGTAAGTGAGAATAAATAATTAACAATCAGCATAGATGGTGTAAAATGTACAATGAAGGAAAATTTTTAGCCTTGCTGAAAACTGAAAATTGAAAACTGAAAACTGAAAACTGAAAACTGAATTCGGGTGGTGTTTTAATGAGTAAATATAAAATAATAATGACTGGTGGGGGAACTGCAGGTCATGTTACTCCTAATTTGGCTTTAGTACCAGCCTTAAGGGAAAAGGGCTTTGAAATAAAATATATAGGAAGCAAAAATGGTATAGAAAAAGAAATAATAAAAGATGCAAAAATACCTTATTATGAAATTTCTTCAGGAAAATTTAGAAGATATTTTGATATTAAAAATTTTACAGACCCCTTTAAAGTTATAAAAGGGATAAGTGAAGCTAATAAAATTTTAAAGAAGGAAAAACCGAATATAGTTTTTTCAAAAGGGGGATTTGTTGCTGTACCAGTAGTAATAGCAGCATATTTGAGGAAGATACCAGTAGTTTCTCATGAATCAGATTTAACTCCTGGATTAGCAAATAAATTAGCAGCTCCATTTTCATCTAAATTATGTGTTACCTTTAGGGAAAGTTTAAAATACATTAAGGATGGGAAAGGAGTTTTAACTGGAACTCCAATTAGAAAAGAAATTTTAAATGGAAATGCAATGGAAGGCAAAAAGATATGTGCTTTTAAAGACAATAAAGAGATTCTCTTTATTATAGGTGGAAGTCTTGGAGCTAAAAGCATAAATGAAGAAATTCGAAAGAATATTGATAAATTATTAGAGGATTTTAATATTATTCATATTTGTGGAAAGGGAAATTTAGCTGAGGAACTTAAAAATAGAAAAGGTTATGTTCAATTTGAATATGTAAAGGAAGAATTGCCTCATTTATTAAAGGCAGCAGATTATGTTATTTCTAGAGCAGGTGCAAATGTTATTTTTGAATTGTTAGCTTTAAGAAAACCAACTTTATTAATACCTCTGTCTAAAAAAATAAGCAGGGGAGATCAGATACTCAATGCTAACTCTTTTGAAAAAGAAGGATACTCTATAGTTTTAGATGAAGATGAAATGTTAGAAAAGGAAGGGCTTATTTTAGAAAAAATAAAAGAATTAAAAGAAAAAAAGAGTTATTTGCTTGAAAATATGAAAAATAGTCAGGTATCAAATGGAGTAAATGCTATAATCGAAGTTATTCTCAACAATTTAAAGGAATAAAAATTATTAAAAAAACAAATATTACTATTAAATAAACAATAAAAATAATAGCATGAAAAGGTTATCTTTTTAACAAGCTATTCTAGTAAAACCTTGCAAAATAAAAATAGTGTTATATAATAAAATAGTAAGTAAAATTGGGGGGGTATTATAAATTAATTTCCCTAAATTTATTTCTAAATATAATAATTAAATACAGTTTAATAGATTTTCTGTATTAGCCGTATTTATAAATTTTTATATAAAGGAAGAGAGGTCAAAAAGATGAGAAAAATGAAAACTATGGATGGTAATACAGCCGCTGCTCATATATCTTATGCTTTCACAGAAGTAGCTGCTATATTCCCAATCACACCATCTTCACCAATGGCTGAACACGTTGATGAATGGGCTGCTCAAGGAAGAAAGAACATATTTGGACAACCTGTAAAGGTTATGGAAATGCAATCAGAAGCTGGTGCAGCTGGTGCAGTTCATGGATCTTTACAAGCTGGTGCTTTAACTACAACATATACTGCATCACAAGGTTTATTATTAATGATTCCTAATATGTATAAGATTGCAGGAGAAATGTTACCAGCAGTATTCCATGTATCAGCTAGAGCTTTAGCTACATCTTCATTAAGTATATTTGGTGACCACCAAGACGTTATGGCTGCAAGACAAACTGGTTTTGCAATGTTAGCTGAAGGCTCAGTTCAAGAAGTAATGGACTTAGCTGCTGTTGCACACTTATCAGCAATTAAAAGTAGAATTCCATTCTTAAACTTCTTTGATGGATTTAGAACATCCCACGAAATACAAAAGATAGAAGTTTTAGAATATGATGAATTAGCTAAGTTAGTTGATCAAGAAGCTTTAGAAGAATTTAGAGCAAGAGCTTTAAGTCCAAATCATCCAGTAACAAGAGGAACTGCTCAAAACCCAGATATCTATTTCCAAACTAGAGAATCAGTAAATAGATATTATGAACAAGTTCCAGACATTGTTGAAAGTTACATGGCTGAAATAACTAAATTAACAGGTAGAGAATATCACTGCTTCGATTATTACGGAGCTCCTGATGCTGATAGAATTATTATTTCTATGGGTTCATCAATCGACGTTGTTGAAGAAACTGTTGACTTCTTAAACGCAAGAGGAGAAAAAGTAGGTTTAGTTAAAGTTAGATTATTTAGACCATTCTCTGTAGAAAAATTATTAAAAGTAATACCAAGCACAGTAAAGAAAATTGCTGTATTAGATAGAACAAAGGAACCAGGATCAATTGGAGAACCTTTATATCTAGATGTTAAGAGTGCTTTCTATGGAAAAGAAAATGCTCCTATCATAGTTGGAGGTAGATATGGATTAGGTTCAAAGGATCCAAATCCATCACACATAGCTGCAGTATTTGCAAACCTAGCTTTAGATAATCCAAAGAACGGATTTACTATAGGTATAGTTGATGATGTAACAAATACTTCATTAGAAATTGTTGAAGATATAGATGCTACACCAGCTGGAACTAAAGCATGTAAGTTCTGGGGATTAGGATCAGATGGTACTGTTGGTGCTAACAAGAGTGCTATTAAGATCATTGGAGATAAAACTAACATGTATGCTCAAGGATACTTCTCATATGACTCTAAGAAGTCAGGTGGTATAACAGTATCTCACTTAAGATTTGGTAATTCTCCAATTAAGTCTCCATATTTAATAGATAAGGCTGATTTCGTAGCATGTCACAATCAAGCATATGTATATAAATATGATGTATTAGAAGGATTAAAGAAGGGTGGTAAGTTCTTACTTAACACTGTTTGGACAACAGAAGAACTTGATGAAAAATTACCAGCTTCAATGAAGAGATACATTGCTAACAATAATATTGAATTCTATACATTAAATGCTGTTAAGATAGCTCAAGAAGTTGGTCTTGGCGGAAGAATTAACATGATAATGCAATCAGCATTCTTCAAGATTGCAAATATTATTCCAGTTGAAGATGCAGTTAAATACTTAAAAGAAGCAGTTGTTACTTCATATGGTAAAAAAGGACAAAATGTTGTTGATATGAACCATGCTGCTATAGATAAGGGAATTGAAGCTATAGTTAAGATAGACGTTCCGGCTGATTGGAAAGATGCTGTTGATGAAGTTAAGGAAGATAAGAGAAAGAAACCAGACTTCATTAAGAATATAGTTGAGCCTATAAATGCTCAAAAAGGATTTGATTTAACAGTTTCTCAATTAGCAGATTTAGCTGATGGTACATTCATGCCGGGTACTGCTGCTTATGAAAAGAGAGGAATTGCTATTAACGTTCCTGAATGGCAAGAAGATAAATGTATTCAATGTAATCAATGTGCATTTGTTTGTCCACATGCTACAATTAGACCATTCTTATTAACTGAAGAAGAAAAGAATAATGCTCCAGAAGGAATGAAGTCAGTTCCAGCTAAGGCATTAAAGACTGAAGAACCAATGTTCTATACAATTGGGGTTTCACCTTTAGATTGTACAGGCTGTGGAAACTGTGCTCAAGTATGTCCAGCTCCTGGTAAGGCATTAATTATGAAGCCACAAGAATCACAACATGATCAAATTGAACCATGGGATTATGCAGTAAATGACATTAAACCTAAGAAAAACCCTATGAATAAGAACACAGTTAAGGGTAGCCAATTCGAACAACCATTACTTGAATTCTCAGGTGCTTGCGCAGGTTGTGGAGAAACTCCATACGTTAAGCTTGTAACTCAATTATTCGGTGATAGAATGATGATAGCTAACGCTACAGGATGTTCATCAATCTGGGGTGGTTCAGTTCCTGCAACTCCATACACTGTAAATAAAGATGGACATGGACCAGCATGGGCTAACTCATTATTCGAAGATAACGCTGAATTTGGTTTAGGTATGTTCTTAGGAGTTAAGGCTATAAGAGAAAGAATTGCTGAAAATATGAGAAAAGGTCTAGAAGTTGAAAGTTCTGAAGAAGTTAAAGCAGTACTTCAAGACTGGTTAGATCATATGAACAGTGGTGAAGGAACAAGAGATAGAGCTAATAGAGTAATTGCAGCTCTACAAAATGTTGATGCTGATTATGCTAGAGAAATCTTAAAAGAAAAAGATTATCTAGTTAAGAGATCACAATGGATCTTCGGAGGAGACGGTTGGGCTTATGACATCGGATACGGTGGATTAGATCACGTTCTTGCTTCTGGAGAAGATGTTAATGTTCTTGTATTAGATACAGAAATTTACTCAAATACAGGTGGACAATCTTCTAAATCTACACCAACTGCTGCAATAGCTAAATTTGCTGCATCAGGTAAGAAGACTAAGAAGAAAGACCTAGGAATGATGGCTATGACATACGGATATGTATATGTAGCACAAATTTCTATGGGTGCAGATAAGAACCAAGCTCTTAAGGCTATAGCTGAAGCTGAAGCTTATCCAGGTCCATCATTAATCATTGCATATGCTCCATGTATCAGCCACGGAATTAAAGCTGGTATGTCAAACAGCCAAGATGAAGCTAAGAAAGCTGTTGAATGTGGATATTGGGCTCTATATAGATACAATCCAAGCTTAAAGGGAACTAAGAATCCATTTAGCTTAGATTCTAAGGAACCAAAGGGTAGCTTCAGAGACTTCTTAATGGGAGAAGTTAGATATGCTTCATTAGCAAAAGTATTCCCAGAACAAGCTGAAGAATTATTTGCTAAGACAGAACAAGATGCTATGGAAAGATTAGCAACTTATAAGAGATTAGCAGAACAAGAATAATTTTAAATAAGGAGCTTTTTGCTCCTTATTTTTTTATGCTTTATAAAAAATAATTAAATTTTTTGCTTTTAATTTTTATAAATAAAGGGTAGAATTAAATAGAAGAATGCCTTTAAAGGAGGATTATATTATGGATAAAGAAAAAAATGAATTACATCATCATGAACATGGAGAAGATTGTGGATGCGGACACGATCATGAACATGAACATTTTGTTGTAGATCTAGAAGATGATAATGGAAATGTAATTTCATGTCCTATTATTGATGCTTTTGAATTTGAAGATAAGGAATACATACTAGCTCAAGATCCAAATGAAGATTCAGTTTACTTATTTAGAGCAGCTGAAAATGGTGAATTAGAAGTTCCTGAAGAAGATGAATTTGATAGAGTATCAAAATTTTATAGTGAAGAACTAGAAGATTAATAATAAAAAAGTGCTGATATAGCACTTTTTTTAATTGTCATTTTATTTTAATAGTGATATTATTTTTATAATGTAGAAAGAAATAATAAAAAGTTAGAAAAAGGTGCTAAAGAATGAAATGTGCAGATTTACATATACATTCAAATTATTCTGATGGAACTTTGTCTCCTGAAGAAATAGTTGAAATAGCTAGGCAAAATGGACTAAAAGCTATTTCTATAACAGATCATGATTGTATATCTTCACAATATATTGTAGAAAAGAAATATAATGATATAGAAATAATACCAGGGATTGAATTAAGTTCAGAAATTGATAATTTAGAAATACATATATTAGGATATTTTATAGATTATAAGAATGCTCATTTAATTAATATTGTCAATAAATTGGCGAAAGAAAGAATAAAAAGAGTAGAAAAGATCATTATGAAGCTCAATGAAAATGGAATAGACCTATCAATGGAAGATATTGAATTAAGCAATTCAATAGGTAGAAGTCATATAGCAAATGCTATGGTTAAAAAGGGATATTATGATAATTATAAAACTGCCTTTATGAGCTTTTTGGTTAAAGATAAACCTGCTTATGTTAAGGGGTATAAATTAAATTATAGGGAAGCCATTAAAGTCATTAGAGAAGCTGGAGGAATTCCAGTTCTGGCTCATCCTGGTCAAGTGTATAGAGGTTTAGCCATGGAGAATTTAATAAAAGAGTTAAAGTTTTTTGGATTAATGGGTTTAGAAGTGTATCATCCTTCTCATTTAAGAGAAGATACTAATAAATTTTATAATCTTGCAAAAAAACATAAACTTATTATTACAGGGGGAAGTGACTATCATGGTAAAGGGTGTTATAGTGAGAATCTGATTGGAAGTTATGGAATAAAAGAAGAGTTATTAAATAAATTAATTAAATTTAAGAGCAAGTGAGGTACAAAATGGAACTATCTAAGAAAGTTTTACAAATTAATCCGTCAATTACATTAGAAATTACAGCTAAGGCTGCAGAGTTGAAAGCCCAGGGAATAGATGTATTGAGTTTTGGTGCTGGAGAACCAGATTTTAATACTCCAAATAATATAATTGAAGCAGCTTATAAAGCTATGAAGGAAGGAAAAACAAAATATACAAAAACAAGCGGAATTATAGAATTAAGAAAAGCTATATGTGATAAATTAAAAAAAGAAAATAATCTTAATTATTTTCCTGAACAAATTATAGTTTCTACAGGTGCAAAACAATGTTTATCAAATATTTTTATGGCTATATTAAATCCGGGGGATGAAGTAATAATTCCAACTCCATATTGGGTAAGTTATCCAGAATTAGTAAAAATGGCTGATGGAGTACCCGTATTTTGTAATACAGAAGAAAGTAATGACTTTAAATATACAATAGCTTCTTTGAAAAAAGTATTAACAAAAAAGACAAAAGCAATAATATTAAATAGTCCCAATAATCCTACCGGCAGTATATATAATGAAGAAGAGCTTAAAGCTATAGCAGAATTTGCAAAAGAAAATGATCTTATAATAATTTCAGATGAAATATATGAAAAACTTATATATGATAACAAAAAGCACATAAGCATAGCTTCCCTTTCAGAAGATGCTTATAATAGAACGATAGTAATAAATGGCTTTTCAAAATCCTATGCAATGACTGGATGGAGAATAGGATACTCAGCTTCTTCAAAAAAAATTGCCAGTCTTATGGGAAGTATACAAAGTCATATGACATCAAATGCAAGTTCAATAAGTCAATATGCTGCCCTTGAAGCTTTAGAAGGCAGTCAGGATAGCGTAAATAAAATGATAAAAGAATTTGAAAGCAGAAGAAATTATATGGCTGATAGATTAGCTGAGATAAAAAATGTTTCTTTTATTAAGCCAATGGGTGCATTTTATATTATGGTTAATGTAGGTTATTACTATAATAAAGAACTAAATGGATATAAAATAAAATCTTCTTTAGATTTTTCAAAAAAATTATTAGAGGAGGAAAAGCTAGCGGTTATCCCGGGAATTGCTTTTGGGTTGGATAATTACATTAGATTATCCTATGCGACTTCCATGGAAGTGATAAGCAAAGGGTTAGATAGGCTTGAAAATTTCCTAAATAAATTGAAATAATATTGATAGTTAATAAGTCTTAAGTAAAGGGTGATAGGTGAAAGTTTGGTTTTAAGCCTATTACCTTTTTGTTATAAATTTAATTAATTTATTAATTATTTAAGATAAAAGTTTTTTATTATATAATAAACATATAAAATATTATCCTTAATGTTATACCATTTTTGTTTTATTATGGATAATTTTATAGATAAATTATATAATAAATATAACAAATGAAATATTTAGAAGAACTTGTAGAAATAAAAAGCACTCATTTAAGTTATTCTAGATAGGGGATAATTATAAGGAGGCATTAAAGTGGAGGCAATTTTAGAATATTATTTAGAAGATGGACATATTGAAAAAATTATTAATTACACAAGTGATGCAACAGAAAAAGGAAGGATTATTTATGAAGTTATTAAGGTGATACAGGGAGTTCCTCTATTTTACGAAGATCATATAAAAAGGTTTGAGTCCTCCTTTAATTTAACTAATAAGGTTTTTTCTTATAAATATGATAAAATCAAGGAATACATAGATAGGCTTATAGAGGCTAATAAAATTAACTGTGGAAATATAAAGATAACTTTTGATATAAAGACGGATACAATGAAGATTTTTAGCATAAAACATTCTTATCCTTCAAAAGAAATGTATGAAAAGGGAGTTAAGACTATATTTTATCATGGAGAAAGAACAAACCCAAACGCAAAAGTAGTTGATAATGATTTTAGGGCTAAAGTTACTGAAGAAATAAATAAAAATAATGCTTATGAAGCTATTCTAGTTAATAAGGCTGGGTATATTACAGAAGGCAGCAAATCAAATATATTTATGATTGAAAAGGATAAACTTTATACTTCTCCTTTAGAAGATGTGCTTCCTGGAGTAACAAGAGGAAGGATAATTGCCTTAAGTAAAAAAATAGGGCTAGATTTTGAAGAAAAGTCAATTAAATTTGATAAAATAGAAAATATTGATGCCATGTTTATTTCAGGAACATCTCCTAACATTCTTCCTATTTCATCAGTTGATAATAAAGTTTTAGATGTAGATAATAAAGTTTTGAGATATTTGATGAAAAAGTTTGATGAAGAAATAAAAAAATATATTGAAAATTATAGATAATATAAAATTTTACTATAAATTTAAATAATATTTAAAAATTTATTTAATTATCATATTATTATATTAATGGTAGGTTTATCGGAGGCGATAATTATGGAAGAGAGAGTTCCTGAGAAAAGTAGTGAAGTTAAGAAAAATATTAATATTAAATTTAATTCTGATAAAACAGAAGCTTATATAACCATTACTTATCAGGATGAGGGTGAGGATTTAAGTAATAAAAATCTTCCAGAATTAATATCAGAAGATGAAATAATTCAATATTTAAATAGTTATGGAATTAAATATGGTATTTTACAATCCTCAATTGAATATATAAAAAGCAATAAAGAAGTTAAGGAGTTATTGATTGCAAAGGGAGAAAAAGCAAGGCCTCCTATAGAAGATAAACTTAATATATTATTTGGTACTAATAAAAAAATAGAGATAGACGAAAATATATACAAAATAGATTATAAAAATATCAATAATATAATAAGTGTTAAAGAAAATGAAGTTCTTGCCGAAATTATTATTGGAGAAGATGGCGTAAATGGAGTTAATGTATTTTCAGAGGTTATACCTAGCAGGCCCAAAAAGATAGTTGAATATAAAGCAGGCCAAGCTTGTAAGCTTGTAGATAATAAATTTATTTCAACTATGGCCGGTAAGCCAAATTATAATAAAAGCTCTGTATGGGTTGAGCCTATGTATGTTCTTAATAATGATGTAAATTTAAAGAGTGGAAATATCAATTTTCCTGCTAATGTTAAAATAAATGGAAAAATAACTGATGGAATGAAGGTAAACTGCGGGAATTCCCTTTTTGTTAGTAATGGAGCTTTTAATGCAGTTATTAAGGCAAATAATAGCTCTAAAATAGAAGGCAATATTATAGGCTCAACTATAGAAATAGGAGGAATTGATTTAATTAGGCAAGAGAGAATTGATTTATTAAATGAGTTAAAAGATAAAATTGAATCTATATTAGCTAATTTTGAATATTTAAAGAATAATAATTTAATAAAAGCAGATGTGTCAGAAAAAATGATGATTAGATTGTTAATAGAAACAAAATATAAGGACATATCTAAGCTTTCTGTGAAAATAATTTCTAATTTTTCTAGAGATTATAACAAATCAGATATTGTTAAAATAGTAAGAAATAAATTATTAGGGACAAGCATAGCTAATATTAATAGTATTAAAGAATTAGAAGAACTTTTAGAAAAAGTTAATGATGAATTAAATGAATTAAATGAGGAAGCTAAGATAAGCATAGATTTAATTATGGATTATGGACAAGAGTCAGATATAAAGGCAGCCGGAAATATTATTATTAATGGAAAGGGATTATTTACAAGTGAACTTTATGCAAAGGAAAGTATTAAGTTTACTAGTAAAGAAGCTGTCTGCAGAGGTGGCCATTTAAAAGCTGGAAAAGCTATTTATGCTTCAATTGTAGGAAATGAATCAGGAGTGGTTACAAAATTAGAAGTTGATAAAAAAGGTGAGATAAAAGTTAATATTGCTTATCCTAACACTATTTTTATTGTAGCTAATAGAAAATATATTTTGGATAAGCCATCTAAGGATATTCATGCATATTTAGATAAGGATGGCACTATAGTTATTGATAAATTGCTTCTATAGGAGGAAAGAAATGAAAGAGATAAAAATATTAGTTTTTAAATTAGATGATGAATTTTTTGCTACAGATATTATGGAAGTTGAGAGAATTCTAGGGTATGATAAGCCTACAGCTCTTCCGGATGTTCCTGAATTTTTTGAAGGGGTAATTAATTATGAAGCAGGAGTATTACCAATAATAAATCTTGCAAAAAAATTTAAGTTCAAAGAAAATATTTCAGATGATAAAAAGATAATTGTTGTTAAAAAAGAAAGAAATAAGTTTGGAATATTAGTAGACAGTGTTAGTGAAGTTTTAAGTATATCTGAAGATGATATAAATGCATCTAAAGAAATTTCAAGCTTAATATCTGTTAGATATATAACGGGCATAGTTAAAAAAGATAATAACATAATTATGCTGTTAAATTTAGATAAAATTTTAACTTTAGAAGAGGAAGAAATAATATTTCAGGGGTGAAAAAGTTGCAGGAAAAAAGAGAGGTTAGAGTTGGAATAGCTGATGCTGCTGTTGTATCTTCCCCGGATACATTAATTACTATGGGTCTTGGATCTTGTGTAGGAGTTGCTTTATATGATAGAGAAAAAAAACTTGCAGGATTAGTACATATAATGCTGCCAGATAGCAAACAATTTAAAGATATTGTCAATCCTTATAAATATGCAGATTTAGGTATAGAAAAATTGCTCTTAAAAATGCTAAGCTTGGGTGGTAATAGAGAGTGTATTACAGCTAAAATAGCTGGCGGAGCATCTATGTTTAATTTTAGTGATAAAAGAATTATTAGTGATATTGGACAAAGAAATGTTTTAGCTACAAGAGAGGCCATAAGGAAGTTTGCTATACCGATAATTGCTGAGGATGTTGGTGGCAATAAGGGAAGAACTATGATAGTTGATAGCGAAAATGGATCGGTTATCATAAAGACTGTAGGAAATGACTTAAAGAAACTATAAGGGGGATGCACTATTGGAAAATAAAAATAAAAAAGTGATACGTGATATAATTTTAATAGGAGCATCAACAGGTGGCCCTAATGCAATAGAAAAAGTAATTACAGGGTTTACTCAGGATATTAATGCAGCAGTATTAGTTGTTCAACATATGCCTAGTGGTTTTACTAAAGCTTTTGCGGAAAGATTAAATAAAAAATGCAGGTTAGAAGTTCTTGAGGCAAGAGATGGATATAAGATAGAAAAAAATAAAGTTTATGTTGCACCAGGAGGATATCATATGGTGGTGAAAGAACCTGGTATTATAAGATTAAATCAAGAGCCACCCCTATGGGGAGTAAGGCCAGCAGTGGACCAACTATTTATTTCTGCTTCTTTAGTATATACCAATAGAATAATATCTGTAGTATTAACAGGTATGGGTAAAGATGGAGCAAAAGGTACTGTTGAAGTGAAGAAAAATAATGGAATAACTATTGTTCAGGATGAAGAAACATGTGTGATTTATGGAATGCCTAAGGTAGCCCTTGAAACTGGATATGTAGATTATGTAGTTCCAGTTGATAAAATTGCCTCAAAAATACAGAGTTTAATTAACAATTAATAGGAGGAAATATGGATTTTAATGATTTTCACAATTGGGTGTATGGGGAGTTTAAAATAAATTTACATGCCTATAAGCCTGAACAATTAAACAGAAGAATAAGAAGTTTAATGTCTAGAATAGGTGTTAAAAGCTTAGAAGAATATAAAAAACTGCTCCTTAATAATGAAAATGAAAGACAACGATTTTTTAATTTTATAACTATAAATGTAACTGAATTTTTTAGAAATGCGGAATTATTTAAGGAATTAGAAAGCACTTTGAAAATATACATACAGTCAAATAAAAATCTGAAGGTGTGGAGCGCTGCTTGTTCTATAGGTTGTGAGCCTTATAGTATAGCAATGATTCTTAATGAAATAAACCCCTTAGGTAGAAATGATATTATTGCTACTGATATTGATACAACAATATTAAAAAAAGCCATGCTTGGCGAATATCAATTAACTGAAATGAAAAATGTTAGTAACTTCTATTTGAAGAAATATTTTAAAGAGGTTAACAATAAATTTATTATAGATAATAAGATAAAATCCATGGTAAAATTTAAACGACATGATTTAATTTTAGATGATTATGAAAAAGGATTTGATTTGATAGTATGTAGAAATGTTATTATATACTTTAAAAATGAAACCAAAAAAGAAATATTTGAAAAATTTGTAGATTCTTTAAAAAAGGGTGGATTACTTTTTGTTGGTGCAACTGAAAGTATTTACAATTATAAAGACTTTGGATTAGAAAAAGTATCTACATTTATTTACAGAAAAGCATAAGGGGTGAAAATGTATGGACGTATCTCAATATATGGGGATGTTTCTTGAAGAATCAATGGAAAATTTACAAACTTTAAATGAAGCGCTATTAGATTTGGAGCAAAATCCTAAAAATAAAGATAAATTAAATGAAATCTTTAGAGTTGCGCATACTATTAAGGGAATGGCTGCAACCATGGGATTTAGTGATATAGCTGAACTAACACATAAGATGGAAGATGTTTTATCTGAGTTCAGAGAAGGAAAGCTAGAAGTAACAAGCAATGTAGTAACAATATTATTTGAATGCTTAGATACACTAGAAAGAATGGTAAGCAATATCGAACAAGGCTCTGATGAAACAATAGATATTACAGAAGTAATGAGAAATTTAGAAAGTGTAGCTAATGAGGAAAATATTATTGTGGAAACTGAAGGGGATGCTAAAGCAGAACCTGCAGAAAATAATGAAGAAACAACTAATACCCTGTTAAATGAATATGATATATCAGTATTAAAACAAGGTAAAGAAAATGGTTTTAATGGTATAGACATTAAAATAACACTAAGAGAAGATATTTTGTTAAAATCTGCAAGAGCTTTTCTAATCGTACAGGAACTAGAAACTCAAGGAGAGATTATCAAATCATATCCATCAACTGAGGATATAGAAAATGAACAATTTGATACAGAATTATATTTCGTTCTTGTAACAGTTAAGACAAAAGAAGAAATTGAAGAAATAGTTAAAAATATTTCTGAAGTTGAGAAGGTAGTAACAAAGTATGTAGAATTAAAAGAGGATATAAATAAGCTTCCGGAAATTCCAAAGGCTAAGGAAATAGAGAAGAAAACAATAGTAAATAATAAAAATACTAATTCAGTAAAGAATATAGCTAAGAAAGAAAAAAGCAGTAAAAGGGTACATCAATCTGTTAGAGTAGATCTAGATAGAATAGATAAATTAATGAATATGGTATCTGAGCTTGTAATATATAGAACAAGATTAGAGCAGATTGTAATTGATAATAAATCCCAAGAATTAGTTGAAACTATTGAACAAGTAGAAAGGACAACTTCTGATCTGCAAGATTTGGTAATGAAAATAAGAATGTTACCTTTAGAGGTTGTATTTAACAGATTCCCAAGATTAATTCGAGATATATCAGTTGATCTTAATAAGGAAATAAATTTTATCATTGAAGGTTCAGAAACTGAATTAGATAGAACTGTAATTGATGAAATTGGAGAACCATTAATCCACCTTTTAAGAAATGCTGCTGATCATGGTATAGAAAGCAGAGAAGAAAGAATAGCTGCAGGTAAAGATCCAGTAGGTACTATTAAATTAGTTGCTTATCAAGAAGGAACTAAGGCTTTAATAAAAGTTGAAGATGATGGTGCTGGAATTAATCTTGCAAAGGTTAAGGCTAAGGCAGAAAAAATGGGTATAAATACTGAAGGATTAAGCGATAATGATATTAGAAATTTAATTTTTAATCAGGGTTTCAGTACTAATACAGAGGTTACCGACATATCAGGACGTGGGGTAGGAATGGATGTTGTTAAAACAAAGATTTCTGCTTTAGGTGGTACTGTAGATGTAGTTAGTGAAGAAGGCAAAGGATCAAGCTTTATTATAAAATTACCTTTAACACTTCAAATTATACAAGCTTTATTAGTTAAGGTTGGAAGCCAAACTTTTGCTATTTCTTTAGGATACATAGATAAAGTAATAGATTATAAAGAAGATAGAATTAAGAAGACTAATGGAGAAGAAGTAATAGTTTATAGAGATACTATTATACCTTTAATCAGATTAAATGAAAGATTAGGAATTGAAAAAGCTGATAACAAAAAGAAATTTGTTATAATAGTAAAAGTAGGAGACAAAGTAGTTGGATTATTAGTAGATTCCCTATTAGGACAACAAGAAATTGTAATTAAACCTTTAGGTGATACCTTAAAATCACTAAAAGAATATATAGGTGCTACAATACTAGGAAATGGACTAGTTACATTGATACTTGACGTTGCAGCATTAATCTAGAAGGGAGGATTTTATGGAATATAAAAATTTAACTTCATTCCAATTGGATGCTTTAAAGGAAGTTACCAATATAGGAGCTGGCAATTCTGCAACATCATTATCAATGCTTTTAGGCACCAAAATAGATATGTCGGTTCCAAGCGTAAATTTGATAGAATTTGAAGAACTGCTAAATAGCAATAAAGAAAATGAAGTAGTAGCAGTTTTAGTTAAAGTTTTTGATGATATTCCAGGAAGTATACTTTATGTGTTTGAAAAAGATATAGCATTAAAAATGATATCTAAAATGATATCAAAAGACGAAGCAGCTCTCACAGAAATGGGGATTTCTGTAATATCAGAAATAGGTAATATAATTGCCTCATCTTTTATGAATTCAATTGTAGCTTTTACTAATTTAAAGGCAACAGTTTCTGTACCGGCTGTAGCAAATGATATGCTTAGTGCTATATTAGTTACTACTTTTGTTGAAACAGGTCAATATCAAGAATATGTTTTAGATATAGAAACATTATTTATTGGTAGTGGAGAGGACAAATTAGAAGGACATTTCTATTTCGTGCCTGCTCCAGGATCATTAGAAAAAATTTTAGAAGCATTAGGAATAAAATAATTTGGAGGGATAATAAATGACAAGAGTTTTAATAGTTGATGATGCATCTTTTATGAGAATGATGATAAAGGACATTTTACAAAAGAATGGATTTGATGTTATTGCAGAAGCATCTAATGGTTTAGAAGCTGTAGAATTATATAAAAAAGAGAGACCAGATGTTGTTACAATGGATATAACAATGCCAGATATGGATGGAATAGAAGCTGTTAAACAAATAAGAGCTTTTGATCCAAATGCAAAAATAATTATGTGCTCAGCAATGGGACAACAATCAATGGTTATGGATGCAATAAAATCAGGAGCAAAAGACTTTATAGTTAAGCCATTCCAAGCAGATAGAGTATTAGAAGCTATAAGAAAAGTTGTTGGTTAAACAATTTAGGAGGAGTATGGAATGCAATATGTGGTATTTAAACTAGGGGAGGAGCATTTTGCAGTTGAGACATCAAAGATATTAAGTATAAATGATATGATGAAGATAACACCAGTACCTAAGGCTCCTGTTCATATTAAAGGATTAATAAATTTAAGAGGAAGCATTAAGTCCCTTGTTGATATTAATTTATTATTAAATATAGTGCCTAGTGAAAAACAAAATAACATAATAATATTAAAAGTTAATGAAGAAGAAATTGGCATCATAGTAGATGATGTAGAAGAAGTAGTAGATATAGATGATAATAAACTTCAAAAATTAGAAACTCAAAATATAGAAGATTATATAAAAGGAGTTATTGAATTAGACAATAGATTATTAACAATAATAGATATTGAAAAGTTACTAAACCAATAGGAAAGGGGAAGAGAGATGGCAGAGGTTTTATCACAAAGTGAAATAGATGCTTTATTATCTGCCTTATCTGCAGGTGATTTTGAACCGGATCAGCTTAAAGAGAAAGAAGAAAAACATAGAGTCAAAAAATATGACTTTAGAAGTCCTCAGAAATTCTCTAAAGAACATATTAGAACTCTAGAAATGGTACATGATTCCTTTGCCAGAATTGTAAGTAATTATTTATCTGGACAATTAAGGAAACATGTAAAAATAGAAATTCAAACTGTAGAGCAGATAACCTATGAGGAATTTATTCATTCAATCCCTAATCCTACTGTATTAACAATATTTAGTATGCCACCGTTACAAGGTAATATATTGCTTGAGATGAATCCTGAATTTTCATATCAAATATTAGATATACTTTTAGGTGGAGAAGGAAATAGAAAGGTTAAATTAAAAGATTTTTCAGAAATAGATAAAAATATTTTATCTAGTATTACATCTGAAATGATAAATTCTATGAAACTAGCTTGGGAGGATATAATAGAGGTTAGACCACAATTTGAGGCTCTTGAAACTAATCCATCTGCCAGTCAGACCTTGGCTCCTAATGAAGCTGTTGCTTTACTTAGTTTTTCTGTTGAATTAGGAAAGAGTACAACTTATATGAATTTATGTATTCCTTATTTAAGCGTCGAAAAAATAGTGGATAAATTAATTGTTCAATATTGGTTTAAAACTGATGCTTCAGAACTTGATACAGATGCAAGAGAAAAGATTATGGCTGGAATTGAGCCTGCCAAGGTTGACCTTCATGTTGAACTTGGAGAAACAGAAATTACTTTAGATGATTTTCTAAGGCTTGTTAAGGGAGATGTTTTAGTATTAAACACTCGTTATGATAGTCCTGTTAGAGTTTTTGTTGAGGATGAAGAATGCTTTATTGCAAAACCAGGTATTATTGGAAAAAACTTAGGAGTAGAAATATTAGATATTACAGATAAGGATGTGATTGAGATTGAGTAACGGTTTTTTAACCCAGGAAGAAATAGATTCATTGCTAAACGGTAATGTGGGAGGTAATGTGGATAATAAAGAAGCTGAAATATTATCAGATATAGAAAAAGATTTACTTGGCGAAATCGGAAATATATCAATGGGATCAGCATCAACAGCTCTTTATCAACTTACCAATAAGCAAGTAAATATTACAACACCAAGAGTTAATGTAACAACCTTAAGGGAAATTAAGGAAAGCTTTAAATGTCCAAATATTATTTTAGATGTTGAATATACTTCGGGTATTATGGGACGAAATATTTTGATCATGCAAACAAATGATGCAGCAGTTATAGCCAATTTAATGATGGGTGGAGACGGCAATGTAAATAGTACTGAACTATCAGAACTTGAAATTAGTGCTGTACAAGAAGCAATGAACCAAATGATAGGGTCAGCAGCAACCTCAATGGCAACCATGTTTTCTAGGGAAGTTAATATTTCTCCTCCGAAGTCAAAGATCTGGAAATCAATAACTGAAAGCATAACAGAGGAAATTCCAGAAGATGTTCCTATTATAGAGGTAAAATTTGACTTAACAATTGATGGCTTATTAAATTCAAGTATGATGCAGATTTTACCTATAGAAACAGGAAAGAAAATAGTGGCAATAATGACTGGAGAGGAACAAGAAGAAGCTGCCATAACTTCAGAAACTAAAACTGAGCCAGAAAAAGTTGAAGTTAATAATAAAGCAGCTGAAATTTATGAAAAGCCTATTGATATTGATGAAGAGATTAGAGAAGAAAGATATTCAAGAAAAGATGAGAAACCAGTGGAAGTACATAAAGCAAGTTTTGGTGAACTTAAGCAAGGTCCTGTTGGTGAATCTCATAGAAATCTTGATCTAATCTTAGATGTAGCTTTAAATATTTCTGTAGTACTTGGAAGAACTAAAAAAAGTATAAAAGAAATATTAGATTTAAGCACAGGTTCATTAATTGAATTAGATAAATTAGCAGAAGAGCCAGTTGAAATTCTGGTTAATGGCAAAAAGATAGCTTTTGGTGAAGTAGTGGTTGTAGATGAAAATTTTGGGGTAAGGATAACAAGCATTGTAAGCAGTGCTGAAAGAATAAAGTCTTTAAAAGATTAAGTATTAAAACAGATTAAGTTTATTGCTTAATCTTTTTTTTATTTAATCTATAAACTTATATTGATAAAATACGAAAATAAGAATATAAAGAAGAAATTATTAGGAGGTAGCTATGAATATTAAAGGAATAGGATATATGAGCGGAATAAATCAATATAATAGGGTTTCTTCTAATAAAATAAGTAAATTAGAAAAAAGAGATGTGTCTGATAGGATAGAATTATCTCAAGAAGCAAAGCTGCTAAAGAACTATGCTATAGATGAGAGTGCATTTAATAATAGTCAAAAGATCATAGAAATTAAAAATAGAATTCAAAACGGTACTTATGATATAAACAGCAGGATTTTGGCTCAAAGTCTATTAGATGCTATGAGGGGAAAAGAATAATATGGTAGAAGAATTAAAAAATGTCCTTATTGAAGAAGAAAAAGAATTAAGAGGCTTATTAGAGCTGCTTGATAAGCAATATAAATTAACTATTAAAAAGGAAGTTTATGCCTTAGAGGCAATTGTAGAAGATATAATGTTAAAAAATAAGGATCTAGCAGAAAGTGAAGTTAAAAGAAGAAGAATATTAGGAAATCAATCCATGAAGGATCTTGTTGCAAATTCCCAAGATAAGGAACTTGAGGATATATACAGAAGAATCCAAAGGCTTTTAAATGAAATTAAGCTTCAAAAGGATACTAACGAACTATTAATAAAACAGCAATTAAGTTTTACAAATAAGCTTCTTAGTTTAATAAATCCACAAAGAAATGTAACAACTTATAATTCCTATGGAAATATTAGAAGATAAGCAGGTGAGAAAAGGTGTCAGGATTATTTTCAACATTTAATATAGCTAAGAGAGGGATGTCAGTACAACAGAAAAGTATAGATGTAACTTCCCATAATATAGCGAATGCAAATACAGTAGGATATTCAAGACAAAGAGCTACTATTGTTACTACAACTCCTTATACTGTTCAAGGGGGAGTTGGTCAGATTGGTACAGGTGCTGAAATTAGTAAAATAGAAAGAATAAGAGATACATTTTTAGATTATCAGGTAAGAAATGAAACTACTATTTTAGGAAAGTATCAAATTAGGGATAACTTTTTATATAAAGTAGAAAATATTTTGAATGAATCGTCAGAAACAGGTTTATCAAGCTTAATAGGAAGTTTTTTTGATGCTTTTCAAGAACTTTCTAAGCAGCCAAATAGTTCAAATTCAAGAACTGTAGTTGCTCAAAAAACTTTAGCACTAACAAATGCATTAAATTCAACTTATGGACAATTAGAAGCCCTTCAAACAAATGCCCAAGACCAAATGAGACACACTGTTACAAATATTAATAGTCTTTTAGATCAATTAGATAGGCTAAACCAAGAAATAATAAGTGTAACAGTAGCAGGTAATACCCCTAATGACTTAATGGACAAAAGAGATTTGCTTATTGATGAGTTAAGCATTAATTTTGGTATTGTAGTTGAAAGGGAAGAATTTAATGGCATAAATATTAAGCCAACAGAATCAGGCAAGGTAAAAGCCAACATATTAGTTAATTCCAGTCCAAATGGAGATGCTGCTAGATTTTCTTATATACCTGGTATAGAAAAAGTTGAAGAAGGCTCTTATATTATTACTTATTATAAAAACGGAGATATGAGCCGTGAAAGTAATAAGCAAACTTTAAAGATAACAGGAATTACTGAAGAACAAGCTCAAGAAATTCTAAATAAGAGAATTATATGGGCAGATAAAAATGGGCAGGCTATTAAGGGAGACGGTCATCCTATAGCTGATAAGGCTGAAATAAGCTTTGACGAATTAATGATGTTTGAGCCAGCATCAGGTAGTGTTAATGGTCTTTATTCAGTTCAAAAAGATATACAAGATTATATGGATCAGCTAGATAAGTTAGCTAAAGCAATAGCATTAGCAGTAAATGCTGTTCATAGCGGCAAAGAAGATGCTTCAGAAGATACACTTCCTTTTTTTGTTAATAAGGATACTGCAAAATATGATTCTTCAGGAAAACTTATAAATATAGAAGATACTTTAAATGCGGAAGTAGAAATTTCTGCTAAAAATATTACTATCAACGAAGAAATATTAAAGGATGTAATGAAGATCAATGCAGGGAAAGATGAAAATTCAGGAGAAGGGGATGGAACAAGAGCTTTAGCTATAGCACAGCTTAGATACGGAAAGCTTAAAATTCAAGATATAAATGAATCAATAAATACTAGGGAAGATTTTGTGAAGAATATTTTAAAAGATGATGGACTTGGATTAAATAATGCTGAAGGCGGAATGACTTTTGATTCCTATTTTAAAGATACTGTAGATAGATTAGGAGTTCAAGCTCAAGAAGCTTCAAGGATGGTAGCTAATCAAGAGGACCTATTATACAGCATAGAAGAAACTAGAGCAGCAGTTTCCGGTGTTTCTTTAGATGAGGAAATGGCAAACTTAATCCAATTCCAACATGCATATAATGCTAATGCAAAGATAATTGCAACTATAGATGAACTATTAGAAGTTGTAATAAATGGATTAAGGAGATAGGAGGTAATTAAGTGAGAGTTACAAATTCTATGTTAGCTAAAAGCTTTTTAAGGGATTTACATAGAAATCAAAATAATTTAAAAAGGATAAATGGTCAGCTTTCATCTGGAAAGGAAATAAGCAGACCTTCTGATAATCCTTATAAAGTAGCGAGAAGTATGCAATTAAATAGCGATATTAAGGCGGCTATTCAATATAATGAAAATATTAAGGATACTACTAACTGGCTAGATACAACAGATACGGCTCTTCAACAATTAGAAAAAAGTTTTCAAAGAATTAGGGAGCTTATGGTTTCTGCAGGTAATGCTGCTTATGGATCTGATGAAAAAAAAGCTATTAAGGATGAAATAAATGAAAAGGTGAATGAAATAGCTCAAATTTTAAATACTAATTTTGACGGAAAATATATTTTTGGCGGAACAAAGGTTAATAGTAAACCAGTGGCAGTACAGGCTGATGGGACAACAGGAAATAATAAATTATATTATTCTTCTTCCGATGGTACCATAATAGCAGATCCATCTACAAGTAATGAAATGGAAATGCTTGCTTCAGGTCTTATAGTTGAAATTTCGCAAGGTGTAACAATGAAGTATAATGTTAGTTCAACAGAAATTTTAGAATTTGGTGAGGGAGCAAATAAAGTAAATGTAATGAATTTATTAACAGACATTACGAATTCACTTGATTCAGAAGATTCTTCAGAAGTAACAGGAAGTCTATTAGGTCAAATGGATTCAGCAATATCAAATCTATTAAAGGTTATGGCTGAACTTGGCTCAAAACAAAATAGAATGGAAGCGGCAGCTACGCAAAATGAAGATCAAATTTTAAATTTAAAAGATGTATTGTCACAAACGGAAGATATAGATTTTGCAGAAAAAACTATAGAAGCAACAGTTGCTCAAACAGTATATATGGCTTCATTACAAGTTAGTGCAAGAATAATTCAGCCAACACTTTTAGATTTCCTTAGATAGGAGTAGATGAATATGGAAATAATATCACCAGTACATGGAAAAATGATATATGAAGAAAAGGAAATTATATATTTTGAAAAGGGAATACCAGGTTTTGATGAACTTAAAAAATATATTATTAAGGAAGTTGATGAAGAAAGTCCTTTTAAAATAATGCAATCAATAGAAAATGCAGAACTTGGCTTTATAATAATATCTCCTTTTGAAATTAAAAAAGATTATCAAATAAAATTAAGCAATGAAATAATTGAGGCCTTAAATATACAAAATCAAAAAGATGTTTTACTTTATTCAATTGTAAAATTAGATAGCAAAGTAGAAAATATAACAGCAAACCTGAAAGCACCTTTGGTAATAAATATAAATTCAAAAAAAGGGCAACAATATATACTAGATAAAGAAGATTATAATATAAGAGAAAAAGTATTTAATAATTAGGATTTATTACTAATTTAAAAAGAAATGATTAAAAAATTAGATAGGTAACTATCAATTTGAATTAATAAAGCGGGGTGTTGGTTTGTTAGTTATAACTAGAAAGAAAGGTGAGTCTATTTTAATAGGTGACAATATAGAGATATCTATATCAAAAATAGAAGAAGGCAGTGTAAAATTAGCTATAAATGCACCTAGAGAAATGACCATCCTGAGAAAAGAATTATATGAAGAAGTAGAACATGAAAACAAAGAAGCAGTGAAAATGAAACTTAATATAGATGTGCTTAAAAAGCTAGGAAAAAAATAATATAAGATTTAGTTAGAGACCTTGAAGGAGTTTTAGCCTAATTATTCATTATGAATTGTAAATTATGAATTGTAATTAAGGGGGTGCGAAAATGGATATAATGGTTAAAAGTCAAGGAGGACAAGTCAACCTAAATCTAGCAAAAGTAGCTGAAGTAAATCAGTCTTCAGAAAACAGGGATGTAGCAAAGGATATTAATAGAGATAAAGATTTTAAGAAAGAGGATTTAGATAAAGCAATAAATAAGTTAAATGATTTATTAAAGGTGGAAAATACTTTTGTGGAATATTCAGTCCATAAAAAATTAGGTGATATTATGGTAAAAGTAGTTAATGGCGATACAAAAGAAGTTATAATGGAATATCCACCGGAGAAAATACTAGACCTAGTAGCTAAAATGTGTGAAATGGCTGGAATAATAGTAGATAAAAAAGCTTAAAGTAGGTGAATGCCATGAATCTTTTTCTTAATAAAATTGATACTGATATTAGAAGAGAGCTATATGAAAAAACAAAGGATAATAAGGTTCATAGGAAGGCAAAAATCAAGATTTATAAAGATAGTGAAAAAAATAAGGGAAAAAGCTTTAATGAATATGTTAAAGAAGAGAAAGATAAGTTAAAAAAAGGGAAAAATAAAATTATAATTAAGGCTAGCAAAGAAAAAGAAGGCGAGATAATTTTAGAGGCAGAAAAAGATTTAAAATCTATAGAATACGGTACTTTTATAGATACTAAAAAGTAGGAGGAAAGAAAGAATGTACGGTAGTAATGCACTAAATGCTTATAAAAATAATAGTGTAAATTTTGCTTCCAAGGAACAATTACTCTTAATGCTGCTAGATGGTGCAGTGAGATTTTCCAAAATGGCTAAACAAGCATTGGAAGAAAAAAATATTATAGAAAGTCATAAAAATCTAGTTAAGGTGCAGGATATTTTTACAGAACTAATGATAACTTTAGATACAAGTGCTGGAGAATGGGCAAAACAGCTCTATAGTGTTTATGACTTTATAAAAAATAGATTATTTGAAATAAATTTAAAGAAGGATCTAAAAATGATGGACGAGCTTATGCCTGTTATAGAAGATGTGAGAAATACCTGGCATGAAGCTTATGAAAGATCAAAGAGAATGAGAAGATAATAATTAAAAGATAAGGAGGGAAGTTATGGCAATAAGAATAACAGGCCTTGCTACAGGATTAGATATAGATGCTGTTATAAAAGAAACAATGCAAGCCTATAGGGCAAAAATAGATGTTCAAGAGCAAAAAAAGGATATTCTTGAAATTAAACAGAAATTATATAGAGATATTATGAATGAAGCAAAGGATTTTTATAATAAATACTTTGACATTGCTAATAATAGTAGCTTACTTTTAAGTAGTAATTATCAAGCTGTTAGATATGAATCATCTAATACTGCAGTTTTAACAGTAAAAGGAAGTTCTGAAGCAACTCTTAGTAATTATACTATCTCAGGTAATATTGGAACTGCAGCAAAAGCAGTTTTGACTGAAGATGTAATCATAGATGATAAAATTAGAATTAACGGACAGGAATTTACCTTAAAAGGCGATACTTTAAAAGATAAGGCGAAAAATCTTAATAGTCAATTAAAAACAGCAGGAATAAATATTACTGTTAGATATAGTGATTTTGCAGGAACTTATGATCCTATTACAGGTGGTGGAGAAAATAAGTCAGGCCTTATATTTGAATCAACTGTTTTAGGATCAAGCAGTAGTTTTGTAATAGAAACAGATTTATCAAAAGATTCAATTGCTTTATTTTCTGAAATAGAAAAAGAAAAAGAAAAACTTGGTAAAGATGCTGTTGCAGCGAGGGCTACAGGAATCAAGGTTAATGATTTAATAAATGCAATAGAAGCTGATGAAGATAATCCTGAGAAGAAAAAACTAGTAATTAAAATAGGTGATAGTACTGTAACTATTAATGATATTTCGAAAGAAGCAATTAATGGTATGGTAGATGATGATGCTAGTGAGTTAGAGAAATTTCTAAATGAAAAGCTTTCTGACGTAAAAGTAGAAATTAAAAATGATAATATTACGTTTATAAGTGAAGAATTAGGAGCTTTGAATAATGGTAAAAGTATTTTAATAGGTTCGGAAGAAAATTCTAAAGAAGTTATTTTGGAGAATGGTGAGGATGCAGATTTTGCAGAAACTACCGTAAAGCTAGATGCTGTTAAGGGCAAGAAAATATATATTAATGGGAATATAGTATCAATTCCGCAATTAGAAAAAAATCCAACAAGTGAAGAAATAAATTCTTATGTAGAGAATGTTAATAAACTTTTATCAAATCAAGGCATTGCTATTTCAGTAATAATAGATGGAGATAATATAACTTTTACATCTAAAAATGCTGGAAATAAATATCAAATAGAGATGCAAGCTTATAATCAAGTAATAGATGAAAGTGTAATAAATTCAACGACAGGCCAGGATGCAAATATAATTGTAAGAGATGCTAAAGGTGGCTATTACGTACATACTGGCCCTACAAATACTTTTACCAAAGATGGTGTAACTTTTACTTTTAATGGTGAAATACCTGCTGAGGGAATTCAAGTTACAGGAAAAGTTGATGTAAAAGATACTTTTGATAAAATTGTTAATTTCATAAACGACTATAATAAATTAGTAGAAAAACTAAATAAATTAGTGACAGAAAAGAGAGCTAGGGACTATCAACCATTAACTAAGGAGCAAAGAAAAGAACTTTCAGAAAAGGAAGTAGAACTTTGGGATGCTAAGGTTGAACAAGGACAATTATATAGAGATTCAGATTTAATGAGAATAAATAATAGTTTAAAAGAATCAATGAGAACAATTGTTAATGGTACAGGGTTAAGACTAGAAGATATTGGAATAACTGCAGTTTTAGATTACAGTGGAACTAAAAATGGAACCTATTCAATAGACGAGAAAAAATTGACAGAGGCTTTAGAAAACAAGATGGAAGATGTTAAAAACTTATTTGCTAAGACTAAGCCGACGTCAGTTGGATTGAGTGATAGAGAAAAATATTCTCAAACAGGTATTATGTATAGACTAAAAGATATTTTATATAATGAAACAATATCTACAAGTTCTCTTCTTGCAAAAAAAGCTGGGATTGAAGGTACATCAACAGCACATAATAACACTTTAACTAAGACTATTGAAGAATATCAAAGAAAAATTAAAGATATGGAGAGCTTATATAGTAGTAAGGAACAAGCTTTATATATTAAATATGCAAGTTTAGAGAATATAATGAATAAGTATAATAGTCAAATGACTTATCTATCACAAAGTTTAGGTTTAGGTTAAAAGGTGATTTATGGAAGAAATTTTTAATAATTATAAAAATATTACAAGGGCCATAATATTAAATTTAAAAAATGGTTTGGATGTAGAAAATTTAATGAATAAAAGAGAATATATAATAAAAAAAATAGTTGAGAGTGATTTTGATAAAGCCTTAGTAAAAGAAATGTATATTAATAAAGGAATAATGAAATTAGATAAAGAACTTGAAGAAGTTATTAAAGAAGAGCAAAAAAGTGTGAGAAATGAATTACAAAGTCTTTACAATAGAAGAAAAGCAAATAATATGTATGAAAAAAATAAAAATGTAAATAGTTTTTTTAATAAAAAAATATAAAATAAATTAAAAATAACTATAAAGTTTAAAAAATGATTACGATAATAATAATATGGTTAATAAAAATTACTAGTAATCATCTTATTTATTAACTAATATTAAATTATTAAAGGTTAAATAAATTTAAAAATATAAAAAAAATTTAAAAATAACTATAAAGTTTAAAAAATGATTACGATAATAATAATATAGTTAATAAAAAATTACTAGTAATCTAACTTATTAACTTATTCTTAGCTAATAAGCTTATAATTAATTAAGATATACAATATCCTTATTAATTATAGCTTAATTATAAAAATGGACAAGGATGTCTAAAATTAAATTCAAGGAGGAATAAAAAATGATAATTAATCACAATCTTAATGCGATGAACGCACATCGTCAGTTGGGTCTTAACACTGTAAATGCTGGAAAGTCAATGGAAAAGTTATCATCAGGTCTAAGAATCAACAGAGCTGGAGATGACGCAGCAGGACTTGCAATCTCAGAAAAGATGAGAGGTCAAATAAGAGGTTTAGAGCAAGCAGGAAGAAATGCACAAGATGCTATATCACTTATCCAAACAGCAGAAGGTGCATTAAATGAAACACATGCAATACTTCAAAGAATGAGAGAACTTTCAGTTCAAGCTGCTAGTGATACTAATGTAGATGTAGATAGACAAGCGATAAAGAAGGAAATAGATCAATTAACATCAGAAATAACAAGAATAGGAAATACAACTGAATTTAATAATAAAAAACTATTAAATGGAGACTTAGCTTCAAGTGTTACTAATGTAGAATCAGGAATAGGACCATCTGCTGGTATTTCAAAAATTTCTTCAAATGGAGCAAGTGCTGCAGATGACTATACTTTAGAATTTAATGCTGAAAATAATGAATTAACACTAAGCAGTGATACATTAAAAAAGTCAAGGACAATTAAGGTAACACCTCCATCTGAAGGTTCAATGGAAACAGTAGATGTAAACTTTGCAGAACTAGGAGTTACTGTAACAATAAATGAAGGATTAAAATCAGGCATAAGTACAGATAACACTTTTAAAGTAGCTTCAGGAAATTCTATTAAAGTTATGATAGGTGCAAATCAAGGACAAAATATTACTATTGACATTTCAGATATGAGGGCAGATGCTTTTAATGGATTAACTACAATAGATGTTTCAACAGCTGCAAATGCTGAATTAGCAGTAACAACAATAAACAATGCTATAGAAAAAGTTTCAACTGAAAGAGCAAAGCTTGGTGCATTCCAAAACAGGTTAGAGCATACAATTGCAAACCTTGGAACATCAGCGGAAAACCTAACAGCGGCAGAATCAAGAATTAGAGACGTAGACATGGCTAAGGAAATGATGACATTCTCAAAGAACAATATCCTAAGCCAAGCTGCTCAAGCAATGCTTGCACAAGCTAACCAACAACCACAAGGTGTTCTTCAATTATTAAGATAATTGAAATTTTAAAGGGGATTTCACATATTGTGAAGTCCCTTTTCTATTGTTATTTTAATTAATTGTATAAGATAAAAATAAAGAAAGGAAAGGATATTATGAAAGGACACAATGATGATAATGTAAAATGCTCTTTGTCTTTTAAAAAAGTAGTTAAAGAACTATTTGAAGAATTAAATAATCAATTTGAATATTAATGCTAAAATAAAAATTAACAAGATTACAAATATAAAACTTAACAGAATTGCAAATGAAATAGTATAATTATCTCCGACGTAAGGAGGTAATTAGCATGATAGAAACAATAAAGGCAGAACTGAACATTTTGAGGTGCTTAAATATGAAACCAAACTATAGTGACTTAGCAAGAAAATATGGAGTTTCAAG
>NZ_JAHLPS010000039.1 GCF_018918055.1 Caproiciproducens sp. MSJ-32 | reverse complement strand
TTCGAGTCTATTAAAACTTTTAAGTCTACAGATAAATGTGAACAGAACTATAAATGAAATAGTTGAAGTTTCAATTTGAGGATTTATTCTTCCATCTTTTAACCCCTTGATTTTTTCTCCAAGATGGTATACCTTAGAGAAGTAGGTGAGCATTTGTTTTAAATAACGCTTGTTCATCTCAAAACATCCTTTCTATTGGGTTTGTAGCAAAATTCATTATAGAAAGGATGTTTTCATTTTTAAAGCCTAAATTTTTTCCAGTAAAAATCGGAATTTACATATTTCAATTATTATTCATCTAAACCTTGACATATCAAGGGGCTACGCCCTATTTATTTTTTAATCTGCGAAACTTCTGATTTTAATAATATTTAGATAAATTATTAATTATTCCTTATTAAGTATACATATTCTATGATACATTTTTTAGTTACAAATATCTACATTAATTCTTCCTTATACTTATTTAAAAGTTCTATAACTTCTTCTTTATTTTCTAGCATATTTACTTTATTTTTTATTTCATTACTATTCGGTATTCCTTTTAAATACCAAGCTATATGCTTTCTCATTTCTCTTAAGGCTTTGTCTTCTCCATTATAATTTATTGCTAAATCATAATGTCTAATACACATATTAATTCTATCTTCATAAGTTATCTCTAATGGATCTTCGCCCTTTAACTTACGCTCAATCTGCTTAAAAATCCATGGATTGCCCATACTTCCTCTTGCAATCATAATTCCATCGCAATTAGTCATATTTTTTAATTCAAGAGCATCTTCTGGGGTGAACACATCACCATTACCTATTACTGGAATAGATACAGCTTCTTTAACCTGAGCTATTATATTCCAGTCTGATTTACCTTCGTACATTTGCTGTCTAGTTCTTCCATGAACTGCAATAGCATCTGCTCCTGCTGCTTCAAGTACTTTAGCAACCTCTACAGCATTAATATGTTCCTCGTCCCAACCCTTTCTTATTTTAACGGTTACAGGTTTAGTTGATACTTTCTTTATACTTTCTACTATTTTTCCTGCCAAGGATGGGTTTTTTAAAAGGGCTGATCCTTCACCATTTTTAGTTATTTTATTTACTGGACATCCCATATTTATATCTATTATAATTATATCTTCTCTGTTATTGAGTTCCCTTTCAACAACTTCTGCCATGATTTCAGGATCACTTCCAAATATCTGGGCAGCAACAGGTTTCTCTTCATTAGCTATTCTAAGGAGAGTTTTTGTTTTATCATTATCATAATAAAGTGCCTTTGCACTTACCATTTCAGTATAGACTAATGTACAACCCATTTCCTTGCAAAGAACCCTAAAAGCCATATCAGTAACTCCAGCCATAGGGGCTAAAAATACATTACCTATTAAATCTATACTTCCTATTTTCATATTATACTACTCCTTATTCTTTTCATACATCATCATTAACCCTTCTAATGTTAAATTAGGATCAACCTTATCTATAATTCTGGTTCCTTTAGCTATTAAATTAGCTAAGCCCCCAGTAGCTAAAACCATAGGTTCGTCACAACCTAAATCCATCATTTCTTTTTTCATTTTTTTTACAATATATTCAACTTGACCTATATATCCATATATTATTCCTGCCTGCATACTTGATACAGTATTTTTACAAATTATATTTTTAGGTTTCTCCAATTCTATTCTTGGTAATTTAGCTGCTTTTTCAAATAAGGCATCTGATGATATCCTTATACCTGGAGTTATACATCCTCCAAGATAATTAGCATCCTTAGTTAAAGAACAAAATGTTGTAGCAGTTCCAAAATCTATAATTATAAGGTCTTTTTTATATTTATTATGGGCTGCTACAGCATTTACTATCCTGTCAGCACCAACTTCCTTAGGATTATCATATCTTATATTTATTCCTGTTTTTGTTCCTGGCCCTACAATTATAGGTTCAATTTTAAAGCTTTTTCTAACCATATTTTCTAAGGAATGCATTATATTAGGAACAACTGATGAAATTATTATTCCTTTAACTTCCTTTGGATTTAAATCATTTTGTGTAAAAAGCTGCATAACTTGAATAGAAAATTCATCGGAAGTTTTATTTAAATCTGTAGAAATTCTCCAAGAATGAAGCTGTTCTTTTTCTTTATATAAACCTAAAACTATATTAGTATTACCAACATCTATTAGTAAAATCATACAGACACCACCTTAATACAATTAAAAGCAGCTTTGAAAGCTGCCCTTATAAATATACTTCTTATAGTAAATTTAACACTTTAAATTTTAGCAATTAAATATCATTTGTCAAGGGATGAGAAAATTTATATCAGAATAATCCTGTTATTTCTCCATCTTCTGTTATATCCATTTTATTTGCTGCAGGTACCTTTGGTAATCCCGGCATTGTCATAATATCACCATTTAAGGCAACTATAAAGCCAGCTCCGTTTGATATTTTAATTTCTCTAACAGTAATCTCAAAATCTTTTGGTCTTCCTAATAAATTAGGGTTATCTGATAATGAATATTGTGTTTTTGCCATACATATAGGAAGTTTATCTAAATTAAACTTCTCTAATTCCTTTATTTGCTTTTTAGCATTTGGACTTATAACTATTCCTCTTGCTCCATATATTTCTTTTGCTATTTTTAATATTTTATTTTCTATTGTATCTTCAACTTCATACAAAGGTTTAAAGTTGCTTACTTCATTTTCTAAAATATCGCATACTGCTTCACCAAGTTCTAAAGCACCTTCTCCGCCCTTGCTCCAAACATCAGCTAAAGCTGCTTTTACTCCAATACTATTGCAAAAATCTTTTATAAATTCTATTTCCTCTTCACTATCTGAATGGAATCTATTAATTGCTACAACTACAGGAACATTGTATTTTTTTATGTTTTCAATTTGTTTTTCTAGATTACAAATACCTTCTTTTAAAACTTCTACATTAGGAACAGTTAATTGATCTAAAGGAGCTCCACCATGATGTTTTAATGCTCTTATTGTAGCAACTATTACAACACAGTCTGGACTTAAGTTTCCATACCTGCATTTTATATCTAAAAACTTTTCCGCTCCTAAATCTGCTCCAAAACCTGCTTCTGTTACAACTATATCCCCAAGCTTTAAAGCCATTTTAGTAGCTAAAATAGAATTACATCCATGAGCAATATTAGCAAAAGGTCCTCCATGAATTATTGCAGGTGTATTTTCTAAAGTTTGCACCAAATTAGGTTTTATAGCATCCTTCATTAGTAATGCCATTGCTCCTTCAACACCCAACTGTCTTGCATAAACAGGATTTCCATCTAAATCATAAGCAATTAATATATTTCCCATTCTTTCTTTAAGCTCAGATAAGCTATTTGATAAACATAGTATTGCCATTATTTCTGAAGCAACTGTTATCATAAAGCCGTCTTCTCTAGGAAAACCATTAATTTTACCTCCAAGTCCAACAACAATATTTCTTAGAGCTCTATCATTCATGTCCATAACCCTTTTAAATAATATTCTTCTTGGATCAATTCTTAAAGAATTTCCTTGATGAAGGTGGTTATCTATTGCTGCTGCCAATAAATTATTTGCAGAAGTTATGGCATGCATATCTCCAGTAAAATGTAAATTTATATCTTCCATTGGAACCACTTGGGAATATCCGCCTCCTGCAGCACCGCCTTTTATTCCAAAAACAGGTCCCAAAGATGGTTCTCTTAAAGCTATAACTGCATTTTTCCCCATTTTACATAATCCTTGGCCAAGACCAACAGTTACTGTTGATTTTCCTTCACCAGCTGATGTTGGATTAATTGCAGTTACTAATACAAGCTTTCCATTTTTCTTATCTTTATTCTTTTTCAATATATCTAAAGACAACTTACATTTATACTTTCCATATAACTCAATATCATCTTCAGTAAGGCCTAACTTTTCTGCAATTTTTACTATAGGCTCCATTTTAGCTTCTTGAGCTATTTGAATATCACTCTTCATATACATCACTCCCACTTTTTCAATTAACAATTATCTCCTAATAATTATTCTATTAACTCCATTTTAATATATTATATACTTAATAGTAATTTATATAAATAATTTTAAGTTATACAGTAAATATTAAGCAAAATAGCTGCTTTGTAAAATGGATTTACAAAGCAGCTATTTTATTTAGAAACTAATTTTCATTATAAATTCTTTCAAATTCTTCCCCATCAATTTTTTCTTTTTCTAATAGAGCCTGAGCTACTGCATGTAACTTATTAATATTTTCTTTTAATATAGTTTCAGCTCTATTATATGCTTCATCAATAAATCTCTTAACTTCTTTATCAATTAATGATGCAACTTCTTCACTAAAGTTTCTATTCTTTCCTAAGTTTTTACCTAAAAATACTTCATTATTATCTGAACCATAAGATATAGTTCCAAGTTTCTCGCTCATACCATAATCCATAACCATTGCTCTTGCAATAGCACTTGCTCTATCTATATCATTTTTAGCACCAGTACTTATATCAGCTAATATAAGTTTTTCTGCTATTCTACCTCCAAGAAGCCCTGCCATTTCATCTTGTAATCTTGCTTTTGATGTATATGATCTATCTTCTTCTGGTAGATGCATTGTATATCCACCTGCCATACCTCTTGGAATTATACTTATTTCATGAACTGGATCAGAATGTTCTAATGATCTCATAACTACTGCATGACCTGCTTCATGATATGCAGTTAATTTTCTATCATGTTCATTAATAGTTCTGCTCTTCTTTTCAGGTCCTGCTATAACTCTTGTTATGGCTTCTTCAAATTCTTCCATACCAATTACTTTTTTATTCTTTCTTACAGATAATAAAGCTGCTTCATTTGCTAAGTTTTCGATATCTGCACCACTAAAGCCAGGTATCATCTTAGCTAAAGTCTTCAATTCTACATCATCAGATAAAGGTTTCTTTCTAGTATGAATTCTTAATATTTCTTCTCTACCCTTAACATCTGGTGTACCAACAACTATTTGTCTATCAAATCTACCAGGTCTTAATAAAGCTGGGTCAAGTATATCAGGTCTATTTGTAGCAGCTATCATTATAATTCCTTCATTTGTACCAAAACCATCCATTTCAACTAATAGCTGATTTAAAGTTTGTTCTCTTTCATCATGACCTCCGCCAAGGCCAGCACCTCTTTGTCTTCCTACAGCATCTATTTCATCTATAAAGATTAGAGCTGGGGCATTCTTCTTAGCTTGATCAAATAAGTCTCTAACTCTAGAAGCTCCAACACCCACAAACATTTCAACAAAATCTGATCCAGAAATGCTGTAGAATGGAACTCCAGCCTCTCCAGCTATTGCTCTTGCCAATAAAGTCTTACCTGTTCCAGGCGGACCTACTAATAAAACTCCCTTAGGTATTCTTGCTCCCATTTCAGTATATTTTGAAGGCTGCTTTAAGAAATCTACTATTTCTTCTAATTCTTGTTTTTCTTCATCTACTCCAGCTACATCTGCAAATGTAACTTTTTTATCTTCTGGCGACATCATCTTAGCTCTGCTTTTACCGAAATTCATAACACCTCGTCCACTACCCCCGCCTTGGGCTTGTTGGGACATAATGTAAAAGAAAATAAAGCATAATACCATTAACATCAATGTTGGAATAAGACTAATCCAAAAACTACTATTTGAAGGCTGATTAAATTCAACCTTAACATCATCTTTAGGATTTTGAATTATTAATTGTTGTATTAATTCGCTTGGTGCATATGTTGTAAATTGCTTATTATCTCTTGTCTTACCTGAGACAATCATTTTTTCCTTTTCAACAACTATACTATCTATTTCATTATTTATCCACTTTTGTTGGAAATCACTGTACACTATTCTATTTGATGCATTACCACCATTCCATAATAAAGTTGCTGATAGAAAGAGCATCACAATTACAAATATCCATACCGTTGCACTTGAATATTTTTTCATTCAAGGCCCCCCTTTCTTCTAGTTTTTTGTAAACTTTATTTATATACTTCTTCTTTTAGTACACCTATAAAAGGTAAATTCCTATATTTTTCAGCATAATCTAATCCATATCCAACTATAAATTCATCTGGTACTTCAAACCCTAAATAATCTACATCAATTTTTGTTTTTCTTCTTGCTGGTTTACTTAGTAGCGCAGCAATTTTAATACTTTTTGCATTTCTAGCTTTAAGATATCTTTGAAGATAATCCAATGTAACTCCACTGTCAACAATATCTTCTACAATTATTATATCTTTATCATCTATCTCATTATCTAAATCTTTTAATATTCTTACAATACCAGAAGTTTCATATGAATTTCCATAACTAGATACTGCCATAAAATCTAGTTCACAAGGTATATTTATATTTTTTATAAGATCAGCAGTAAAAACTACCGAGCCTTTTAAAATACCAACTACTAATAAATTTTTATCCTTATAATCTCTGCTTATTTTACTTCCAAGTTCTTTTATTTTCTCCCTTATTACTTCCTCAGTTAATAAAATTTCTTTTATATCTTTAAGCATCTCTTTTTTCCTTTCCTCTAAAAGTAATCTTTAAAATTCTACTTGTCTTATTTGTTACCTTAAAGCTTTCGGAAACCCTATATCCCACTATCCAGGCAATTTCTTCATCAAAGATTACAAGGGGTATTTTATTCCTTTCTTCAGCAGGTATTTTTAGATTTATAAATATATCCTTTAATTTTTTACTATTTTTCATTCCTAAAGGAATCATTTTATCCCCATTTCTTCTTTGCCTGATTTTTAATTCTTCTTTTATATTATCATAATCGAAATATTTTATTAATACATTATTAGAAAATTCTATATTATTTTTCAAATTGTTAATAATTTTAAACTCTACTATATATTCATTATATTCTATCGAAATATTATTTAAATCTTTTTTATTAATAATTACTTCCTTCTCCTCTTCACCATCCCTTTTACTTAATACTTTAATTTTATCTTTTAAGTAAATATCTCCATATATATTTTCACATATTATATTGTTAGGTAAATATATTCTTTTATTTGTAGTATTTTTAGATAATCCTATAACTTCATATATATGTTTCATCTCAATATTATTATATTTTTCGGAGAAGTTAAATAAAGATTTCCTTATTAGCCTTGTTAAAAGAGCCAAATCTAAAGAAAAGGCTTCCTTTGAAATAATTAAACTATCGGATCTTTTCTCACAATACTTTGAATAGTAAATATCCACTTCTTTGCTTAAATAATCATTATCTATTTGAATAAGCTTACTCATTCTATTGATAGTTTCAATTATATCACCATTAAAATTTTTCTTCATATATGGAAGTATATCATGCCTTATCTTATTTCTACTATAAATATTTTCTAAATTTGTCTTATCAATCCTAGGCTTTAAATCATTTATTCTGCAATAATTCTCAATTTCATCTCTTGAAAGGCATAAAATCGGTCTGATTATTCCCCCTTCTCTCTTTACCCTAATACCACAAAGTCCTTCCATACCAGATCCTCTCATTAAATTTAGTATTACAGTTTCTGCATGATCATTTAAATTATGAGCTATTGCAATTTTATTGTAACCTTCTTCTAGTTTAATTTTTTCAAAAAAGCTATATCTCTCCTCTCTTCCAGCCATTTCCTCTGATATACCTTTTTCTTTTGATATTTTATGTATATTTACTCTAGTTGAAAAGAATTCAACATTTAAACTTTCACATAATCTTTTAGAATACTCTTCATCTTCAATAGCTTCATTTCCTCTTAACATATGATTTATATGAGCTGCTCCTAGCTCTATTTCTAAGTCACCTTTTAATTTATATAATATGTGAAGTAAACATACAGAATCAGGTCCACCTGATAGACCTACTAATACCTTATCACCTTTATCAATGAGATTATTTTCAATTATAAAAGCCTTTACCTTGTTAATCACATTAAAAAACTCCTCAGCATTTTTTGATATATCTATAATAACACAATTGTAATAGTTGTAAACAACTATTACAATTCACAATCCACAATACAAAATTCACAATTTAGGATTATAGGTAGTTTAGCTAAAAAGCTGATATATTATTTTTATAATTTAGCAAGGCTGAATTATTTCCTAAATTGTGAATTACAAATTAATAATTCTAGTTTATTAAATATATTCATGATCTTACTATAAATATATCTTCTAAATCCAGAAAATTATTAACTTCACTAATTACAAAAAATATATTATTAGATTCTCAACAAATCTAAAAATCATCTTAAATTATAAATTTTGAATTAAAACAAGGAACTTTACCTAACAACCCCTTATTTTAATAGGTTGCATAAATTTTTGATACTAATACTGTCATATCATCTCTTACTCTTCCATTGCTTAAAGCAATTGCCTTATCTAATATATTCCTTGATAATTCTGACGGATTACTATCCGAATATTTTAAATATTCTTCTAACCAATAATAGCTTCCTAAATTATTTTTATCCACATCTAAAACCCCATCACTTATTGATACAATAATATCTCCATGTTTAAGCTTTACTTTTTCAGAATTTATGTCTACAGAATCTAATATTCCAAAAGGAAGACTATTGCATTTTATTACCTTTACCTCATCACCTCTTTTTATAAAGCTAACTACCCCTCCGATTTTTACAAATTCTGCTTCTCCTGTATATAAATCAATTAAATTTAAATCCATAGTTGTAAATTTTTCATCCTCATTAAATTTCATTGTCATTATTGAATTAACAGTATTTATAGCAGTTTTTTGAGTAAATCCTGCTTCAATAAACTTTTCTACTAAGTCCACTGCCAGCTTACTTTCAGTTGAGGCTTCTGGTCCAGAACCCATTCCATCACTTATTATAGTTAAATAAGTTCCATCATCATTAGTATTAAAACTATAGCTATCTCCTATAGAACTTTCTCCATCCTTAGATTTAACTGCAGCAAAAGATGCTACATGATATTTAGGGGTCTCTTCAATTATAATTGAACACTCATCTGTATCTGGATCTATTCTACAGCCAGATTTAGATATAGAAATTGGAACTTTTACTAAATCATTTATTACCGGTAATATATTTTTAACACAATAATTACATCCTTCACAATTAGTTAATGTAACCTTAATTTTCATTCTTCCTTTTCTATCTAAATAACAGAATAAATTCTTATATTCTATTTTTGCCTTATTTAGTGACTTCTTTAAGATTTTATCTATTTCTGAGCATATCGAAACATCCTTTTCAAAATCTCTAATCATATCTCCCATTGTTACAGTCATATTATTAATATGACTAGCTATAAGCTTTCTTCCTTCTGTTAATTTAGTTTTTAAAGCCTCATTAACAGTATAATTATTTACAATTTCCTGAGCATTTTTTATTAAACTGCTTTTTTTCACACATCTATTATCTAAAACCTTTGGAAAATGTATATCATTTTTTTCACAACTACTGATAAGTTCTGAAAAACCATCAAAAGTATAACGTAAGTTTCTATCCCAACATCTTTGCTTTAATTCACAATTATAACAAACTCTATCAGCCAGACTTTCAACCATTGCAGTTCCCTTATTGCTTAAAGATAAAATATCATTTTGTCCTAAATTTAATATAGAATTAGATAAACTTCCTAGTACTGCTTTCATTGAATTTAATCTATCTAAAAATTCATTTTTAACTTCATTTAAATTAAACTCATTAATAATTTCAATTTTTTTATCTCTATTTAACTCATTCACAATATTATTTAATATTGCTTCTGGTATAAATACAAATAAAGTCAAGGCAATTAATACTTCTATCATTCCTGCTATGTTAAAAGAATTAGAATACATTAATATTATAAAATGAACAACTATATAGCTTAATGACGAAAAGACTCTTCCTGTTTCCTTAAAAACTCCCATAATAAGTCCACATAAGCTGAAAATAGTTATATAAGTTACTATATCATTATTTGTTATTCCTATTATAAAACCCATGGAGATTCCAATAGCTGATCCTAGTCCACTTCCGCCAATAAAAGCAAAAAGAGAAATCACAAAAATTGCTATTATATTTCTTAAGTAAACACCTAAAATATTAAAACTGCCTACTCCAGTAATTAATAAACATACTAATATTCCTATACTTATTAATTCTTCTGTAGAAAATAGGTAGTTACTATCTAACTCATCTACTGAACTTAATGCATAACTTATTATATATTTAACAGGTACTATACTTAATAATTTTAAAAAAGAAAATATTAAATTAATTTTAATAGGCTGCTTATAAACTAAAAAATTAAATATTAAAAAGGCTGAAAATATGATTAAGAAGGTTATAGCATCCCTTTCCTTTATATTTATTTGATTACATATTTCACTATAAATTAATACTATTAATGCTACAACACAATATCCAATAGCTCCTTCTAGAATACTAGCTATTGATAGGTATCCTATTGATGTTCCAAATAAGGCAAGGATCTTATCCCTTACAGTTTCCCTTTTTAAACATATTAAATATGCAATACCAAAGGGTGCTATGCCTATATCTCTTGTTATTGATAATAAAACCCTGCTTAATAAAATTCCAATAGCAAATATTATTAAAGATTTAGCAACATCTCCCTGAAGCTTAACTTCCCTTTTATTATTTTTATTACTTACTCTTTTATATGTTGATATATCCACACCATATTGCATATTATTACCTCACCTTCTTTAAAATGTATTTTGATTATAGCATTATGTTAAGGTGAGATATGTCAATATATGGTTTTTAAAAAAATTTTCGTAGGACATTTTATTTTATAATCTCTTAAAGATAGATAAAATTTTAGAATTATTTCTTTTATAGTTAAATTTCTTATTTTCCTCGTTTAATTCAAACTATTCCCTTAAAATCTAATCTTTATCATTATTTTTTTATTTTTTCTATGGCATTTATTTTGTCATTATAAACAAATTTATGATGAAAAAAATATATAAAAATTTATATAAAAAAAGTCATAAAACTTAAATAAGTTTTATGACTTTGGTGCTGAAGACCGGAATCGAACCGGTACGGTATCGCTACCGCAGGATTTTAAGTCCTGTGCGTCTGCCAGTTCCGCCACTTCAGCGTATATGGTAGCGGAAATAGGACTTGAACCTACGACACCTCGGGTATGAACCGAGTGCTCTAGCCAGCTGAGCTATTCCGCCACATTTGTTTTGGTTGCGGGGGTAGGACTCGAACCTACGACCTTCGGGTTATGAGCCCGACGAGCTGCCAACTGCTCCACCCCGCGATATTATTAAGTTAAATTCAACTTTGGTGCTGAAGACCGGAATCGAACCGGTACGGTATCGCTACCGCAGGATTTTAAGTCCTGTGCGTCTGCCAGTTCCGCCACTTCAGCATATTGTTTACGTCCTGTCGACGACAAAAATAATTATATATTATGTTATTATAAGTGTCAACATATTTTTAAAAAAAATCAAAATTTGCCTTTTCTATAGTAAGTAATAAAGGCTGCCTTAATGGCTAAAAGCTTAAAAATGAGACTTATACTTATATAGATTTAAAATTATCTTAAAAGAATTTTACATTTTATATAAAAAAGGACTGTCCCAGACAGTCCTCTTATAGATTTATATATAAATTTATATGATGTCTATAATTACCTAATAAAAAATTAATAACCTCTTCTTCCACTCTTTGATTTGAAATCTTGGTTTCTTTTTATATCCTGCATTCTTTCTTCGCTATCCTTCAAAAATTTTGATATTATATCTTCAAAATTCCCTGAAGAGCTATAATTTTTCTTGTTTTCTAAAGACCAATCAATTTCTATAGGGTTAGATGACTTTTTTTGTACATTTGCTTGTTTTATGGACAGGCTAATCTTACCATTATCATCTATTGATATCACTTTAACTTTAACTTTGTCTTTTTCCTTAAGATGTTCTCTAATATCTTTTACAAAAGTATCTGCTACTTCTGAGATATGAACTAATCCTGTTTTATTTCCCTCTATTTCTACAAATGCACCAAAATTAGTGATGTTAACCACTGTACCCTCTAAAATGTTTCCTGCCGCTAAGGTCATGTTACAAAGATTCCTCCTTAAAAATAAAAAATAAATATATGTTATTATAATAATAACCTCTTTTTATAATTTTAAAACATATTGATTAATTTTGCTCTTGGGAATTTACAACCTTTTCTCCTTCTTTTACCATTCCTAGTCTTTCTCTAGCGCTTTTTTCAATATATTCATCAGAACCAATTTTTTCCAAATCTTTTTGAAGTTCTGCATTTTTATCTCTAAGCTCTTCTAGTTCTTGCTGACTAATAGTAATTTCTTCTTGGATTTCTTTTATTGTAATCCCTTGCTTTATATAATTGTATATGAAAATAGCAAAAATAAAAAATATAATAATTCCTTTAAGAGTTAATCGTTTTTTAATTTACAACACCCTCTTTAAATATATTATATATCTATTTTAATCACTAAAAATATTTTATTCAAGCTATTTTTTTATGTTCCTACCTTTTTCCTAAAATATTATAATATATTATTTTTACAGGATAAGATAAAGTTTTAAAAATTATTCTAAAAAGCCAGCTCACCTTTTCTATAATATAAATTTCTATCTTTCTAACTTTTGAGCTAATAATCTTTAAATAGATAATTAATGTTAAAATCATAAATACATAAACATAAGGTCCTAGGAAAGCATAGTTCTTATATAGTAAAAAAGTAAAAACTATTAAGGCTGTTAATACCCAAAATAATATATCTTCAATTATTACTATTATTTTAGGTACCTTTATTCCCCTTATCATGCTATATAAATCAAATAAAATACCAATTAAAATTCCAGATAAAATTGAATATAATACAGTTTGAAATTGAACTTCTAAAGTCAGAGGCATACAGACCTACCTAAAAAGCCTTGATATTATACTTTCTTTTTCTTTTTTTACTTCTTTATTACTATAAACTATAGAAGCTATGTTTCCTATTATTATCAAATCTCCATTTTGAACATCTAATTTATTCATTTTCAACTCAGAACCTTTAATTGTTAAAAAACCTAATTTTGTATTTAATAATATCTTTTCATCATCAAAACTAATTACTTCCTCTGCTCCTGTAAGGGTTAACTTTTTTCTATTTTCTAAGTATATATTACTTTTTACTTCTTCTATTTTATTTTCTATTCTCTTCTCCATAATATCTCCTCCAAATATTCTTAATAAAATATATGAAGGATTTATTATATTTATTCTTTATCTTCTTCTCCTTCTAGAATCTCATACATTTCTTTCGCATTCTCTTTTTTAACATGTTCTGCAATATTGGTTATTTTTGCTTTTAAAGATCTATTTGCAAATTGTATTTCTATAATATCTCCTTCTTTAACAACAGTAGACGGTTTGGCCACCTTATCATTTATAAAAACTCTTCCCCCTTCACAAACTTCCTTTGCTACAGTTCTTCTCTTAATTATTCTTGAAACTTTAAGGTATTTATCTAATCTCATAATCAAACTCCTTTCTAAAAAAGAACCCGAGAAAAACTCGGGTTCTTAATATTACTTATTAACTCTGTCTTTAAATTCTTTACCTGCTTTGAAAACTGGTACTGTAGATGCTGGAATATTAATAACTTCCTTAGTTCTTGGATTTCTTCCTTCTCTTGAAGCTCTTTGTCTAGTTTCAAAAGTACCAAATCCAATTAATTGAACTTTGTCGCCTTTTTCTAAAGTTTCTTCTACTGTTTCAATAAATGCTTTTAAAGCCGCTTCAGCATCTTTCTTTGTTAATTTACTTTTTTCTGCCATGCTAGTGATTAATTCTGATTTATTCACAATTACATCCTCCTTAAATAACCCGTTTTAATATTTTGGTAGTTAATTATTTCCTTAATATGTACTATAACTACATTATCTTATTATATAACCTCTTTTATTGATAGTCTATAGGTTTCTCTACTTTTATAACAAAAAAACCTTTTTTTTACAATAAGTTATGTATAGTATAGCAACAACTGTTTATATTATTCTTCATAAAATTTTAAAATCCTTTTTATTTTTTTATTTTTTCTTTTTCTTTTGCAATTTCCCATAATTTATCCATTTCTTCTAAGGTCATGTCATTTAGATTTTTATTATTTTTTAAAGCCATTTCTTCTATAAATGAAAATCTATTTATGAATTTATTTATAGTCATATTTAATGCTTCTTCTTCATTTACATTCAACTTTCTGGATAAATTAACACAAGAGAATAACAAATCTCCTACTTCTTTCTTTATTTTTTCCTCATTTTTGCTTTTATATACATCTAATAGTTCATTTAATTCTTCTATTACTTTTTTTGAAGTTTCTTCAATACTATCCCAATCAAATCCTACTTTTGCAGCCTTTTTCTGAACCTTATGAGCCTTTATTAAGGCCGGTAATGTTTTAGCAACAGCTTTCATTTCATCAGTAATAGTTTCATATTTCTTTTCCTGTTTCTTTAGCTCATCCCAGCTCTTTAAAACATCCCTTGTATTATTAATTTCTTTTTCTCCGAAAACATGAGGATGTCTATAAACCATTTTAGCTATTATTCTATTAACTACATCTGTAATATTGAAATTTCCCTTTTCATTTTCAATGCAAGCATGGAATACTACGTGAAATAATACATCCCCGAGCTCTTCAATCATTCCATCTATGCTATTCTGCTCTATAGCCTCAATAAGCTCATAAGTTTCTTCAATAAGCTCATTTTTAATACTTTGGTGAGTCTGCTCCTTATCCCAAGGGCACCCATTTTCTCCTCTTAAAGTTTTTACTAAATCAACTAAATCATAGAAATCCTTCTTATTATTTTTATCCTTTGGCACATATATAAAAGTCATATTATCCAGGTCTTCCTGCTTATCTAATTCATATATAGGAATTTTCCTTATCAGTTCAGCTTCCTTTACCCCTGGATTTTTTATTAAATATATTTCTGTTTGTTTATTATAACTATCTAAAAGTTTTTCTTTTAACTTAACTGCTAATGCTTTACTATAAACTTGTGTAATTATAGTGGCTACTCTTTTATCTAAAACTTGATTATTAATGTCTGAGACATCTATAACCATTAGTCCTTCAATAGGGTCTATTTTTAAAGTTTCTATAAGAGTATCAATAAAACTTACTGCAGGAATAACCTTATAATCTATTTTCTTTTCCTTGCATATTTTTATTAAAATAGCTACTGTTTTTTCTGCCGTAAGTGGATTTCCTGGTACCCCATATACAATGTCCTTAGTCTTTTTATGAGCTTTTAATATGTCATCAACAATTTTCTCATTAATATCATCAAAAGATTCACTGTTCTCATAATATTCATCAAAAGTTTTATAATTTTTTATCTTTTCTTTCAAGAAATCTACAATAGGATGATTTTTTGTTCTTAAATATATATTTTCTCCTTTTTCCAGTAGCTTAGCAGCTCCAATTGTTAAAGCCTCAGGAGAACCAGGCCCCAAACCTATTATCTTTATCATTAGGTCATCTCCTTACTAATTAATTTCTTACTACCCTGCTTTTTATATCTTCAACGGTAAATATCCTCAATATTAGTATTAGTATCATATATATAATAATACCTATAAATATAGAGCCTAAGCAAGATAAATTACTGCTATTAGTTTTATTTAATAAAGTAATATAACTTATTATTACTCCTATAATCATAAAAAGAGATGCCATAAAAGGTTTTATAAAAGTATTTCTTAAATTAAAATTAACCTTAATTTTAATCTTTAAAGAAATCATATTTAAGATTGTTGCTACTAAATAAGCAGATATACTAGCAATAACAGCTCCATATATATTTATATTTGGCATAGGAACAAGGAAATAAGTTAATATAACTTTTACTATACAGCCTATAAATAAATTTATTACAGGTCTTATATAATGACCTACGGCCTGCATAATAGATGTCGTTGTTTGAGTTATTATTATGAATGGTACTGAAATGGATAAATATTTTAATATTAAGAACCCTTCTGATCTTCCAGGGAATATAACTTTCATTATCGGTTCCGAAAGAAAAAATAATCCAAAGGTACAAGGTAAAGCAATCAAAAAGGATAATTTAAAAGACATTTGTATTTTTTCCTCTAAAGCTCTTCTTTTTCTCATAATATAATTTTCAGCTATTATAGGTATTAAGGAAGTTCCCAAGGCCACTGATAAAGTCAGTGGAATATTTATTATAACACTTGCTTTTCCTGTTAATTGAGCATATAAAATTGTTGCTTCTTCAGAAGTTAATCCTGATAGTAAAAGCTTCTGAGGTACTAATATAGAATCAATTAAACTCATAATTGTTCCTACTGTAGCACCTATTGAAATAGGAAGAGCTACTCTTAGTATTTCATTTAATACCTTAGGATTAGTTTTAATTGGCCTATTCCACATTTTTTTCTTAACCCTTATATACTTTATATAAAGATATATAGAACCCATTAAACCGCCTGCTGTTGCCCCAAAAGCTGCTCCCCCTGCTGAGTATTCTATTCCCTTAGGAAGCAATAAATAAGCTAGTCCAACTCCTATTACTACTCTTCCTATTTGTTCTAAAACTTGAGAAATTCCTGAAGGCGTCATATTTTGAAGACCTTGAAAAAACCCCCTATAAATTGTCATAATAGAAATTATAAATGGTGCAAAAGAAATTCCTATTAATGAATAATAAGCCTTTGAATCCCACTGAACAAATTTAATAATAGGTTTAGCAAAGAAAAATAATATAAAAGAAGTTCCTATTCCAAGAAAAAGCATTAAAATTTTTGATTCTTTTAAAATTTCAAATACGCCTTTTATATCTCCTTTTGCATTTTTCTCTGATATCATTTTAGATATAGCTGCTGGTACGCCTGAGGCAATTGCTACAAAAAACATATATAGAGGATAAGACATTTGATAATATCCAACACCCTCATCCCCTATCAACATTATTAATGGCCATCTAAAAAATAAACCTAAGAATTTTGCAACAATACCTGCAATACCAAGAATTAAACTCGCTTTAAGCAATGATTGTTTTTTCATAAAATACCTCCAAACTTGAAATATTTGCTAATAAATTTCTATTGCTAGTTTAGAGGTATTATTACTTATTTTTTTAAGCTTAGTTTTATTAATTTTTATTGTTCCATTTGCTTGCCCAAGAAAGCTGCAGCTGTTTCTGCTAATTTAAGCTCAACTTCACCTAACTTTTCATTGTCTTGCTTGGCTAATATTATTACAGCCCCAATAGCATCGCCTTCAGCTATTATTGGTGCAATAACTTGACTAGTATATTTACCTTTTTCTTCATCATTATGTAAAGGTATAGTCTTAGCTTCATCTGTTATTATAACAGCCTTTCTTTCTTCCATTATTCTTTCAAGTTCGCTGCTAACCTTTCTTTCAATATAATCCTTTTTTGGTGCTCCGCTAACTGATATAAAAGCATCTTTATCTGCTATCAAAACACTATGACCTATTGACTGATGCAAACTTTCCGCATATTCCTTTGAAAAATCTGTTAATTCTCCAATAGGTGAATATTTCTTTAAAATAACTCCACCTTCTCTATCAGTAAAAATTTCTAACGGATCTCCTTCTCTAATTCTCAAAGTTCTTCTGATTTCTTTTGGTATTACAACTCTACCTAAATCATCTATACGTCTTACAATACCTGTTGCTTTCATATTATGAGATACCTCCTTACTTTAATAATAATTAGTTGCACTATTATTATTTGACTTCTTAGAAATTTTATACACATAAAGGCAAATTTATTCAATTAATGAATCCTAAGTAATAAATAAAAAAACTGCTAACAGATAGTTAGCAGTTTTTAAAACTAAAGGTATCTTAATTCTTTATTTAATTTTATCAATTTTCAATTAAATCTGAAGATCTACCTAAACTATATACTATACACTGATTAAAGTCTTGCTTCATAAGTTTTAACTTTATATTCTTCTTTCCATTCTTCCATTTTATTTGTATATAGCTCATTTTTCTTTTTATTTTCTAAAGTAGTCTTTATTTCTTCCTTTTTATCTTCAAGACTATCAACCTTAATATTTTCAGCCTTTATTATATGATATCCGTAAGTACTCTTTACAGGTTCAGATATTTCTCCTTCTTTAAGAGCTTTTACAGCAGTCATAAATTCAGTTACGTATTGTGTTGAATCATAAGTTACTGTACCAAGGCTTCCACCCTTTTCCTTAGTCCCAGTATCTTCTGAATTTTCCTTTGCTAATTCAGCAAAGTCTTCACCTTTTAAAGCTTTTTCCCTTAATTCTTTAGCTTTTGCTTCATCACTAACTAAAATATGAGATACTGTAGCACTTTTAAAAGAATTAGTGTTTTCATTGTAATAAGTTTTAATTTCTTCATCAGTTACAGTTATATCTTTAAACATATCTTCTGTAACTTTATCTGATATTAATTGCATTCTTATATTCTTTGTAAGGTTTTCTTTATATTCATCTAAAGTTAATCCTGCTTCTTCTAAAGCACTATTGAAACCTTCTTCTCCACCATAAGTTTCTTTCATGCTTTCAAGGTATTCATTTACCTCTGTGTTAATTTCTTCATCGGTTGGTAAAATATTCAACTCATTAGCTTTTATTTCTAATAATTTTTGCTCAACTAATAAATTTAAAGCTTGAGTTCTTAAATTTTTTATTGCTTCTGCAGCCTCAGTGTTAGATTCATAATCTTCACCATAGTATTGTTCTAAAACTGGGCCTGCTACTTCTTCCACTTCTCCTTTAGTTACTTTTAAATTTCCAACTTTAGCTACAACTGTGTTTGCTATAGCTTCTGGTGTTTTAGATATCATATTACATCCTACAGCTGAAAAAGCAAATATACTTAAAGCTCCTGCAGCTAAAATTTTATTAATCTTAATCAATGATTTTCCCTCATTTCTCGTTAAATTTAGTTCTTTTCGATTATACATAAAAAGTATATCAATTCTGTGTCAATTATTCAATTTATATAAAATATTTTACATATCTTTAAAATTTTTATTTGCCTTTGGTTAAATCTTCTAAAATTTTCTTATAGAAGCCTAAAATACTATCTTTTTTAAGTTCTAAGGTTTTAATTGAAAAATACGGTTTTTCTTCAAAGCTTAATAGCACTAAATCCTTGTAATTTTTTAGTAAATATTTATAAATTTCATTTAAGTTTTTAATATTATCTTTAAATATAAACTTTACTTCTTTTTCAGTTTCTTTTATTTCTTCAATAGAAAGAAGTTTAGCCTTGCTCTTTATATAAGCTATATCCATTAAATTATATACAGGCTCTGGAATATCTGAGTATCTATCTTCCAGCTCTTCTTTTATATCCATATAATCATCTAAACTTTCAATAGCTGCTATTTTCTTATAAATTTCTATTTTCTGCATTTCATCTTCTATATAAGTTCCTGGAATATAGGCACTTACCTTTAATTCAACTGATGTTTCAATTGGTTCTTCTTCTATTTCTCCCTTAATAAGCTTTATTGTATCTTCTAGCATTCTGCAATACAAATCATATCCTATAGCTGCCATATGACCATGCTGAGCTGATCCCATCATATTTCCAGCACCTCTTATTTCAAGATCCCTCATAGCAATTTTAAAACCTGAACCTAACTCAGTAAAATCTCTTAAGGCTTTTAATCTTTTTTCTGCAACTTCTGTTAATACCTTGTCTTTTGTATACATAAAGTAAGCATATGCTATTCTATTTGATCTACCAACTCTTCCTCTTAATTGATATAGTTGAGATAAACCTAATTTATCAGCATCATGAACTATCATAGTATTAACATTTGGTATATCTATTCCTGTCTCTATTATTGTAGTACAAACAAGAATATCATAATTTTGATTCATAAATTCCATCATTTCTTTTTCAAGCTGCTTTTCTGTCATTTTACCATGAATTATACCAACTCTACATTCTGGAACTAAATCAGCAATATACTTAGCCATATCATCTATAGTTTCAACTCTATTATAAACATAATAAACTTGGCCACCTCTATTAACTTCCCTTAAAATAGCATCTCTCACAAGCTGATCATTTTGTTCCACAACATATGTTTGAATAGGATACCTTTCTTCTGGTGGTGTTTCTATTACAGATATATCCCTAGCTCCTGTTAGAGACATATGTAAAGTTCTTGGAATAGGTGTTGCACTTAAAGTAAGCACATCTACATTCTTTTTAAGCTGTTTTATTTTCTCCTTTTGAGAAACTCCAAATCTTTGTTCCTCATCAATTATTAAAAGACCTAAATCTTTAAATACAACATCCTTAGAAACTAACCTATGGGTTCCTACAAGGATATCTACATTACCTTCCTTAACAGCCTTAAGAGTTGCCTTTTGTTCCTTAGCACTTCTAAACCTGCTTACCATATCAATCTTTACTGGGAAATCAGAAAATCTCTTTAACATATTTTTATAATGCTGTTCAGCTAAAATAGTGGTTGGAACTAAAAAAGCAACCTGTTTTCCATCCATAACTGCCTTAAAAGCCGCTCTAAAGGCAACTTCAGTCTTTCCATAACCAACATCTCCACAAAGAAGTCTATCCATAGGCTTATCAGATTCCATATCAGCCTTGATTTCTGCTAATGAAGTTAATTGGTCTGGGGTTTCTTCATATGGGAACTCATCTTCAAACTGCTTTTGCCATTCTGTGTCTTTGCTAAACTTATATCCCTTAATAGTCGATCTTGCTGCATATAACTTAACCAAGTCTTGAGCTATTTCATTTATAGAATTCTTAACCTTTGTTTTAGCTTTAGTCCATTCAGTTCCTCCTAGTTTATTTACCTTAGGTGTTTTACCTTCAGCTCCTATAAACTTCTGAACTAAGTCCATTTGATCTACAGGGACATAAAGCTTATCTCCCTTATCATAAACAATGTCTAAATAATCTCTTTTATGACCATCAACCTCTATTTGCTTTATCCCTTTATATACCCCAATACCATGATTTACATGTACTACATAATCCCCAGGCTTAAGGTCAGTAAAGCTCTTTATCTTGGCTATACCTTTTTGTTTATTTACCCTTCTTGAAAGCTTTCTTTTTGCTTCACCAAAAACATCCTTATCAGAAATTATGCATAATTTTAAATCTGGATATTCAAAACCTTTTAATAAATTTCCAAAAGTAATAACTACTTCTCCGAATTGCATTTCTTTAATATCTTCTTTATAAGAACTTTCTATTTCTCTTTCTCTTAAGGTTTTTACTAATCTTTCTCCCCTTGCCCTGGTTCCCGATAGTATTAAAGTTTTATATCCATTTTTCTTCTTTTCCTTTATATCCTCTATTAAATAATCTAACTGTCCTTGATAACTGCTTAAGGTTGTTTGATTTATAGAATATTTATCTATAGGTCTTAAAATCTTATTATTAGCTTCAAAAACATCTAATGTAACTACTTCTTCCTTTTCAAGTTTTGTTATTAATTCTCCTTTATCAATCAGCAATTTATTTTGTGAAGGTAATATACCTCCCCTTAACAAAAAGGCTTCATAGTTTTCTTTAAATTCAAAGTATATACTGTCTATTTTTCCTTCAGTCTTTTTAACATCATCTACAATGAATAAATAATTTTCCACATAGTTAAAAAAGCTATCCGGCTTATTATAGAAATAAGGCAAATAACTGTCTATTGTTTCAAAAGTTAGGCTTTCATTTAAAGATTCTATATTAGACCTTACTATACTTTCTAATTTTATAAATTTTTCATCCTTTGAACCTAATCTGTCTCTTAGCTCATCCAATTCATCTAATATATTTCTTCTCCCTAAGCTTACTGCTTCTTCCGTTAATATGATTTCTTTTGCTGGAAAGATTTCTAGTTCATTTACTTTTTCTATGCTTCTTTGAGATTCTGTGTTAAAGATTCTTATTGAATCTATCGTATCTCCAAAAAGCTCAATTCTATAAGGATAAGTTGATATTGGAGGATATACATCCATTATCCCCCCTCGCAAGGAAAATTGACCTTTTCTTTCTACAGCTTCAACTCTTTCATAACCGCTTTCTAATAATTTTTTAGAAAGTTCCTTAAAATCTACTTCATCATCTACCTTTAATTTAAAATTATATTTTAAAAATAAGTCCTTAGGTACATAACAAGAACTTAAAGCATCAATTGAAGTTACTATTATCTTCTTATTATCATTTAAAAGTTCCCTCAAAACTTTTAATCTTGCCCATCTTAAATCTCCAGAAATAGCATCTACATTATAAAATACTACTTCTTTAGCAGGAAAATAATATACATCATTTGTATAGAATACTAAATCCTCATATATGTTCTTTGCTTCCATATCACTATTTGTAAATATTATTAAAGAAGAATCTATATTTTCATAAATCCCATAGATAATATAACTTTTACCAGATTCAGAAACTCCATTAATATTTACAGGATATCTTTTTCCCTTTATACTCTCTAATATTTTATTAAAACTATTATGCCTATTTAAGGGCTCTAATACCCCCTTTAATCTCATATCTACACCGTCCTTAATTACTAATTACTCTATATTTGATGCCTTAAACCCATTTAATTTATTCATTGCTTCTTTTGTGCCATCTTTAATAATAGTTTCTACTCCAATAGAAGCTGCTTCTATAACTTCTTTAAGAATTTCCATTTCTTCTTTATTAAATTTTCCTAAAACATGGGAAACTAACTCTCCCTTAGGTTGTCCTACCCCTATTTTAATTCTTGGAAATACATCACTAGCTAGATTGCCTATTATGCTCTTTATTCCATTATGTCCACCAGCACTTCCTTTTTCTCTTATTCTTAATCTTCCAACTTCTAAGCTAATATCATCATAGATTATTATTAACTCTTCATTTTTTAGCTTATAAAAGTTCATGGCTTCAACTATGCTTTCACCACTTAAATTCATATAAGTAGAAGGTTTTAATAAAATTACCTTTGTATTATTTATTAGCCCTTCCCCACATATACCTTTAAATTTTTTCCTATTTATGTCTATATTATACTTATCCGCAATATAATCCACGGTTTCAAATCCAATATTATGTCTAGTATTATCATATTCCTTTCCCGGATTTCCTAATCCTACTATTAAGAACATTATTTTTCCTCCTTAGATTAATAACATAGTTATTATTATACTATTTTTTTACAATAATAAAAGTATTTAAAATAAAATTGCAACTTAACAATAAAGCTGCAATTTTAAAAATTAGTTATTTATTCTTATTTCTATTTCTCTTATTTCTCCATATTTTAATACATTACATTTAATAATTTTTTTATCTTTATTTTTATTTAATACTCTATATAAATCACTAATATTCTTTATTTCTGTGTTTTCTATTGAAGTTATTATATCTGTAGGTCTTAAGCCTGATTTATAAGCATTGCTATTTTGATCTATTCTTTCTACATAAAATCCTGATATATTAGAATTATTTTCATTATTAACAAATCCACCATCTATTATTCCTAACATATCTTTAATTTCATTTACTGAATTAATTATTTTCTTAACTACATCTAGGCCTAAACCATAATATAAGCCATCTCGATTTATTTCTTTAGTAATTTTATAACTAGCAATACCAATAAGTTCTCCCTTATTATTAACTATTGCTCCACTAGAATTAATTTCATTTATATTTGTATTAAGCTCTAAAAGAGGAATTATATTGTTTTTTATTGTTAAACTTCTATTTGTAGAAGTTACTATTCCAGGAATTATACTATCTATATAGTCGTCTCCAACAGCATTGCTAATTAATGCAATTCTTTTCCCTGTTAAATTTTCTTCAAAATTTGAAAAATTTATCGGAGTTAATTCTTCATCAAAATTAACCTGTATTATAGCTATATCCAAATCTTCATTTCCAATAATTATTTTACCAACAACAGGTTCAGAATTATTAATAGGTAACTTTACATATATATTGTCAACATTTTTTATATTTGAATAGCTGGTTAATATCTTGCCATATTTATCAATTATTATACCTGTAGAATTATTTTTAAAGTAAGTTCCCTTTTTTAAATTCTCTTCTTTTTCCCCTATGGTAACTAAGGAATTACTAACCTTGTTAATTATTTCTGAATAGCCAAATATCATATCTTCTCCTTGGACTTTCTGCTCAATCAACTTCATAACTTCATTATATTTGTACTTCATTGAAATTCCAGTAAGTATGACAGTTGATATGCCAATTACAGAAATAAATAAACAAAACTTAGTAAATATATTAATAATTCTCCTTATTCTTCTTATTCTAAACTGTATTGAAGGTAATTCTTCATATGTACAATAATCTTCATCCTTTATTTCCTTATTAATATCGTCTCTCAAAATGCTACCCTCCAACACTATTTACTGATCATTTTGTCTTGCCAAGGTAAAAGTAAATTTAACCCCTTTATCCTCGACATTTTCTACAGATATATCTTGATTATGCTGTGATAATATTAATCTAACAATAGGAAGTCCCAAACCTGTGCTTATTTTATTAGTTCTTGACTTATCATTTTTATAGAATCTTTCCCATATTTTATTTAAATTTTCCTTCTCTATAATAGGACCAGTATTAAATACACTAACATAAACTAAGTTTCCTTTTGGATAAGTTTCTATTTTTATTTTTCCATCATTATCTCCATATTTTATAGCATTTTCAAGAAGATTTGTAACAACTTGAATTATTCTATCTCTGTCAGCTATACAATATTCATGACTATTGCTAAATAGGACTTCAACATTCATATTTTTTTCTTTTATTTTTCTTTCCAAATTTAAAATACACAGTGTAATAATTTCATTAATATCTATACAAACAATATTTAAATTAAATTTACCAGATTCTAAAGAAGATATATCTAGAAGGTCATTTACCAATCTTGATAATCTTTGGATTTCATCATTAACAATATTTAAATAGTAGTTTTCTTTATCTTTAGGAATAACTCCATCTATTATTCCTGTTATAAATCCCTTTATGGATGTTATTGGGGACCTAAGTTCATGGGATACATTTGATATAAAATCCCTTCTTACAATATCAGCCCTTTCTATAGATTCTGCCATAGTATTAAAAGATTCTGCAAGTTCTCCTATTTCATCCTTAGAATCTATATATATTCTTTTTTGTACTTCACCCTTTGAAATTTTTTGAGCAGCATTATTAATTTTCTTTATTGGAGTTTTAATAGTCTTTTTAGCAATATAAAAACTTACCGAGCTTATCAAAATAAAGGCTATAGCTAATAAAATCCAAATTATATAATATAAATTTTTTATATAAGTTAACGGCTTATTATTTTCTATTACATATATATAGCCAAGTAAATCTTGTTTATTAACTAGTGCTTTTATATATGACTTTTTCTTTTCTTTATTTTTATCTATAAATTCACTTTCTACTATTTCTTCTGAAGTTAATTCTTTTAAATCAATATCTTCTAATTCTAGCTTATTATATTTTAAATAACTGAACTCATCATTAGATACAGCATATACATAAGCTTGCCTGTCTAATATTATTGTATCCATGTTTAAGGATATGCTTAATACTTCCATGGAATTTTTTAATTTATTATAGGCAAAATCACTATTCTCATCAAATATTTCAGCAATATAGCTTTCCATTAACTCTATATGCTTATTTAATAGTTCTTTTTTTTGATTAGAATAACATATACTAAACCAAGTTGAAATAATAGCCCCAATTATCATTAGTATTATTAAGGTAATAGAAGAAAATGCAATTAAGAATCTATTTATTACACTTTTTTTCTTCATTACTTCACCTCAAATTTATAACCTACTCCCCATACTGTTTCTATTTGCCAGTTTATTCCACCTTTTATTTTTTCTCTTAATCTCTTTATATGAACATCAACAGTCCTTGAATCTCCTGGATAATCATAACCCCAAACTTCACACAGTAACTGATCTCTTGTAAACACCTTATTTTTATTTTTTGCTAAATAATGAAGTAATTCAAATTCCTTTGGAGGCATTTTAACTTCTTCCCCCTTATATATAACGGTATATGATTTGATATCTATAGTTAGATCATCAAAACTTAATACTTCTGGATCCTTTTCTGTAAAATTGTATCTTCTCATTACGGCCTTAACTCTAGCTAATAATTCTTTAGGCTCAAAAGGCTTAACAATATAATCATCTGCTCCAAGTTCTAAGGCTAAAACTTTATCGAAAGTATCTCCTTTAGCTGTAAGCATGATTACAGGAACTTGGCTATTTTTCCTTATCGTCTTTAATACTTCTATACCATCAATTCCAGGAAGCATAATATCTAATAAAACTAAATCTGGATTTATAGCTCCAAAAATATCTAAAGCTTCTTTTCCATTATAACACTTCCTAGTTTCATAACCCGCATTCAGCATATATATATCTATTACTTCGCAAATATTTTTATCATCATCAACTATTAATACCTTACCTAATTTATTATCCAAAAAAATCAACTCCTTTGTCTATTATTATAACCTTTTCTAAAGAATTATTGGAGCATTTAACAAAAAGTTAATTATATTAATGAGGAGTTAATAGTTTGGAATGTGGAGTTGAGAAGGAATATAAAAAATCCTTCGCTTAAAGCGAAGGATTTTTTATAAGTTCCTCATAATTCAACTCTCTGAATTATTTCCAAAATTGTCAATTCTCCATTGTTAATTGACTATATGTACTAATCAAATAATTTACTTATTGGTTCATCATTGTATATTCTCTTTATTGCTTCAGCAAATAAAGGAGCTACTGATAATGATTTGAACTTAAACACATCTTTATCTTCTGGTAATTTAATTGTATTTAGCATAACTAATTCTTCTATTGCTGAGTTATTTATTCTCTCAAAAGCTGGACCTGATAAAACTCCATGAGTACAGCAAGCATAAACATTTTTTGCTCCTAAATCTTTTAAAGCATTGGCAGCATTAGCAATTGTTCCAGCAGTATCAATCATGTCATCTATTAATATGCACTTCTTACCTTTTACATCACCTATAATATTCATTATTTCAGATACATTAGCTCTTGGTCTTCTCTTATCTATAATAGCTATTGGCGCATGTAATTTATCAGCAAAATTTCTCGCTCTTGTAACGCTTCCTAAATCTGGTGATACAACTACCACATCTTCATCATCAGCAAATCCTTTTTCTATAAAGTAATTTGCTAAAATTGGAGCTCCTAATAGATGATCAACAGGTATATTAAAATATCCTTGTATTTGAGCTGCATGTAAATCCATTGTTAAAACTCTATCTGCTCCTGCAGCAGTTAATAAGTCTGCTACTAATTTAGCTGTTATTGGATCTCTAGATTTTGCCTTTCTATCTTGTCTTGCATAACCATAGTATGGCATAACAACATTAATTCTTCCTGCTGATGCTCTCTTAAAGGCATCTATCATAATTAAAAGTTCCATTAGGTTATTATTAACTGGTGAACTTGTAGATTGAACCACGAATACGTCTGTTCCTCTAACTGATTCTAATATATCTACTGATATTTCACCATCACTGAAGGTTGATACCTTTGATTTACCTAAAGGTAATTGCAGAATATCTGCAATTTCCTTTGCTAATTCTGGATGAGAGTTTCCAGTAAAGATTTTAATATTTTTTCCTTGGGTTATCATTTTGGGGAGACCTCCTTAAAATTTAAGCAATTAATTTGCATTTATTTTAAAATACTATTTTTTATCTAAGCCTTTTTTAGCTACCCAGCCTGGAATATTTACTTGTCTAGCTCTTGCAACTGCAAGCTCACCTTCATTTACATCATTAGTTATAGTTGAGCCAGCTGCAATATAAGTATTATCAGCAATTTTAACTGGTGAAACTAAATTAGTATTACAACCTATAAAACTATTATTTCCTATTTCTGTTTTATGCTTAACCTTTCCGTCATAATTTACTACTACAGTTCCACATCCAAAGTTGCAGTTTTCTCCTACAGAAGCATCACCTATATAAGTTAAATGAGACACCTTTGTATTATTCCCAATATTAGATTTTTTAATTTCTACAAAATCGCCAATTCTTGCATTATTTCCAATTTTAGTTTCTGGTCTTATATAAGCAAATGGACCTACTGTTGTCCCCTTTCCGATTTTACTATCTAAAATAACGGAAGCTTGTATTTCAACAAAATCATCTATCTCACTATTTGAAATTCTTGAATTTGGATATATCGTTACACCTTTACCTATCTTTGTGTTTCCTTCTAATACATTATTAGGATATATAACAGTATCCCTATCTATTTCAACATCAATTCCAATATATGTTGATTTAGGATCTATTAAAGTTACACCATTATTCATATGCATTAGATTTATTCTATTTCTAAGTATTTCTTCTGCTTCAGCAAGCTGCACTCTTGAATTTACACCTATTGTTTCTTCATAATCTATAACAATAGCTCCTACTTTTTTGCCTTCGTTTTTAAGAATTCCAATAACATCAGTTAAATAATATTCGCCTTGATTATTATCATTTGATAATTTATCTAAGGACGCTACTAAGCTCTCTATGTCAAAGCAATAAATTGCTGCATTCATTTCTCTAATTTTTAATTCTTCTGGCGAACAATCCTTATGTTCAACTATTTTTAATACTTCATCTCCATCTCTAACTATTCTTCCATATCCTGTTGGATCTTCAACTATTGAGGTTAACAAAGTAGCTGCATTCCCCTTTTCTAAATGTTCATTAAATAACTTTTCAACTGTTTCTGCCTTAATTAATGGAGCATCACCTGCAAAAACACCAACTACACCTTTTTTTCCTTTTAAAAATTCAATAGCACATTTTACAGCATGACCTGTTCCTAATTGTTCTTCCTGTAAAGAATATGTGACATTTTTAATAGAGGTTCTTTCTTTAACTAATTCTGCTCCCTTTCCTACTATTACATTAACATCATCTATTCCAGCTTTTCTCATTGTGTCTATAACATGGTTAACCATTTCTTTTCCGCATACTTTGTGTAATACCTTAGGAATGTCAGATTTAATTCTTGTTCCCTGGCCTGCCGCTAAGATAATAGCGCATTTATACATAAAAAACACCTCACTATAGAACATTAAGTACAAATTCCTATCATTTGAAAAGAATGTTCGTAATCACTCATTCTATTATATTGCATTAGAATATGCTTTTCAACCTTATTTGCCTCATAAATTTTTAATCTAAACAAAAAAATAAAGGGTCTTCCCCTTTATTTTTCAAAAACATAAATTTACTCTATTACAGTTGCACTTTCTTCTGCTATAGCTTTTTCATATGCTTCTAATATTGCTGTTTGTACTCTTTCCCTAGCACTTGTATTAATAGGATGTGCTATATCTTTAAACTCTCCCTCTGGAGTTTTTCTGCTAGGCATAGCTATAAACAAACCATTTTGTCCTTCGATTACTTTAATGTCATGAACCACAAATTCATTGTCAAATGTAACAGAAACTATAGCTTTCATTTTTCCTTCTGCAGCTATCTTTCTTATTCTCACATCAGTTATTGTCATTATATTACACCTCCGTTAGATGTTATACTTTAAGGAATTCTATAAAAATTTAGTAAATCCTCTTTTTATTTAGAATTTTTTTAAAATTTTAAAAATTTCTTTTATGAATTAAAATAATCTTCGTCAAATATCTTAGAAGGAGTTATTTCTAATTCTTTATCTTTTTCTAAATTGTTTAAATCAATAATAGATATGTAGTCAGAAATAAGTTTATTCTTAACACCTATATTATCTATTAAAACTCCAATTCCTACTAACTCACTATCAAATTCATTTAATAAATCTATTATTCCCTTTGCAGTTCCTCCTCCTCTTAAGAAGTCATCAATAAATATACACTTGCTATTAGGTTTCATTAATTTCTTCGATAAAGACATCTGCTGTATTCTTCCACTTGTTCCTGAAAGATAATTAATACTAATAGTTGATCCTTCAGTAACCTTACCCTCTTTTCTTATTATTACTAGAGGAATACCTAAGTTTTTTGACACTTCATAAGCTAAAGGAATCCCCTTTGTTTCAACAGTTACAATAGAATCTATTTCTTTATTGCTAAATATAGTTGATAATATAAGACCAGCCTTACTAACTATCGTTGGATCATACATTAAATCTGTAACATAAATAAAATTACCAGGAATTATTCTGCTTTCATCCTTTAATAATTCACATAAACCTTCTGCAAATTCCCTTGCTTCTTCCTTGCTTATACTTGGAATATATTTAATTCCACCTGCTGCTCCAGCTATTGTTTCTATTTTTCCCATATTTAACTTTGAAAAAACTTCTCTAACTATTACTATATCTTCACTTATAGTTGATTTTGCTGCATTTAATAAACCTGAAAACCTATTCAATCCAATTATCTTATTTGGCTTTTCTGTCAATAATTTTGTAATAGCAACAACCCTATTATTTCTTGTTAATTTTTCCAAAATATATCACCCTCAATTATTTTTTCCGAATTATTATTATATTTTTTATCCTAATATTCATATTTTATTCCATATTTAATATATTATCAACATTTTTAGGCCCTTAAATTCATAATATTTATTTTATTTGAATTTTTTCTAAAAAATTTATCTTCTTTTTTATGTGTTCATTTAGCTAAATTTGTATATAATTATAAGGTGAACCTTATTTTTAGTAATAATTAAGAATTTATAAGGAGTTGATATTTTGTCTTTTAATTTAGATATAGATAGAAATAAAAAAGTTCACTTTATTGGAATTGGTGGAATAAGCATGAGCGGCCTTGCTGCCCTTTTGTTAAAAAAAGGTTTTAAAGTTTCTGGTTCTGATGCCAAAGAATCAAAAATTACTGATAAATTAAAAGCTAATGGGGCAGAAGTATACATAGGACATAAAAGAAATAACCTAAAAGATGTTGATTTAATAGTCTATACAGCTGCTATTCCATCAGATAATCCTGAAATTATAGAAGCTAAAGAAAAAAACATTGAACTTATGGATAGAGCTGAATTTTTAGGCTATATTATGAAAGGTCATAAATTTAATGTTGCTGTTTCTGGAACTCATGGAAAAACTACATGTACCTCTATGTTATCTCATGTGACTTTAAAAGCAAATTTGGACCCAACAATCTTGGTTGGTGGAGAACTTGATATTATAGGTGGTAACTTTAGAATAGGAGATAGCGAATACTTCATAACTGAAGCTTGTGAATATAAAGAATCCTTCTTAAAATTCTTCCCTTCTATTGGAATAATTTTAAATATAGATGCTGATCATTTAGATTATTATAAAGATTTAAATCATATAAAAGAGGCCTTTTCTAAATTTGTTAATCTTATTCCAAAAGATGGTCATTTAGTTGCTTATGCTGAAGATGATAATGTAAAAGATGTAATAAAAAAAGCTGATTGTAATGTTATAACTTATGGAATAAATGAAGGTGATGTAAGAGCTAAAAACATATCTTTCAACAATAAGGGTCAAGCAAGTTTTACAGTTTCTAAAGATAATAAAGATTTATTTGAAGTAACATTACAGACAACAGGAAAACACAATATTTTAAACGCTCTAGCTACTATATGTGTTTCATTAATATTTGAAATTCCTGCTGAAGCTATAGCAAAAGGTTTAGCTGAATGTAAGGGAGCTCATAAGAGATTTGAATATAAGGGTGAGTTTAATGGAGCAACTATTATTGACGATTACGCCCATCATCCTGTTGAAATTAAGGCTACATTAGAAACTGCAAAACTACTTCCTAGCAATAAAATTTATGCTGTTTTTCAACCTCATACTTATACAAGAACAAAAACTTTATTTGATGAATTTACAAAATGCTTTGCAAATGTAGATGAACTAATCCTTATGGATATATATGCTGCTAGGGAAAAAAATACAGGTCTAGTAAGCTCTGAAGAACTTGGAGATTCAATAAGAAAAACCGGAGTAAACTGCATAAATGTTCATAGTCATAAAGAAGCTGCTGAATACCTTATGAAAAAAGTATCTAATAATGACCTAATATTAACAATTGGTGCTGGTGATGTTGTTAAGGTTGCTGACTTAATATTAAATAACTAATAAATATCATAAACGTTTATTTTTACTAAACTTTAAGATATAATTTATATGAATGAATTTATTTAAAAATAATATATAATGTACAATATAGAATGAGGAAAAATGTAAATTCTATATTGTACATTAAATATCTAGAGAGGTGATTATATGGATTTAACAAGTAAGATTAAAACCGCTGCAGATTTTATATTAGAGAAATCTAAATATAAACCTGAGATTGGACTTATATTAGGCTCTGGATTAGGCTCCCTTGCAGACTCAATTGAAAACCCTGAATTCTACGATTATAAAGACCTACCTCACTTCCCTGTTTCTACAGTTGAAGGCCATGCAGGAAGACTTGTTATTGGTATGTTAAATGGTAAATGTGTTGTCGCAATGCAAGGAAGGTTCCACTACTATGAAGGTTACCATTTTAATGAAGTTACCTTCCCTGTTAGAGTTATGAAATTAATTGGAGTAGAAACACTTATTGTAACTAATGCTTGTGGTGCTGTTAACGAAAGCTTTAAGCCTGGAGATTTAATGATAATAACTGACCAAATTAACTTCTCAGGAGACAATCCTTTAATAGGAAGGAACTTAAATGAATTTGGACCTAGATTCCCTGATTTATCTAATGCTTATACAAAAGAATTAATTAAAAAGACAAAAGAAATCGCTAACAATTTAAATATTGATATTAAAACTGGAGTCTATATGATGTTTAGTGGTCCAACATATGAAACACCTGCTGAAGTAAGAATGGCTAGAATTCTTGGTGCTGACGCCGTTGGTATGTCAACGGTTCCAGAAGTAATAGTTGCTGCTCATTCTGGAATGAAAGTTTTAGGAATTTCATGCCTAACTAATATGGCTGCCGGAATCCTAGATCAACCATTAAGTCATGATGAAGTTGTTGAAACTTCTGCAAAGGTTAAAGAAACTTTCACTAAACTTATAAATAAAGTTATTGAAGAAATTTAATTCAATATGTAAAAGGAATTCGTAATGATTATTACGAATTCTTTTTTACTTTAATATATAATTAAATCTTATAAGCATCACTAAAATAAGAAAGAAATCTCAAACAGTCATTTTCATGAGTAATTTTTAATATTTCAAAAAAATCTCTTAAATTATATTTTGAGACATCTTCCTTTTTCATAGAAATTAATATAATCAATTCTACTTCTTCCTCTCCCCATATTATAGGATTTTCCAAAGTCATAAAACTTATAGAAGACATTAATATATTATTTGGATCACCATGAGGAAGGGCAACACCATTACCTATGCTGGTAGATGAAACTAACTCACGTTCCAAAACTGTTTTACAATAAGAAGAATTAATATATCCCCTTTCTAACAACTTTAATGCCATAAAATTAATAACTTCTTCTTTATTTTTTAATTTCTGTTTTATTTTGAATTGCAGCATAATCTTCTTGAATCTGATTTCTTATATATTCTTCTATTACTTTTTTATTACACCCAACAGTATCAACATAATATCCCTTACACCAAAACTGCCTATTTCCATATCTATATTTTAAATTTGCATGTCTATCAAAAATCATTAATGAGCTTTTTCCTTTTAAGTATCCCATAAATTGAGCTACGCTTAATTTCGGTGGAATACTCACAAGCATATGTATATGATCTTTACAAGCGTTAGCTTCTATTATTTCCACTCCCTTATACTCACATAATTTTCTAAGTATTACTCCTATATCAGCTTTTATCTTTCCATAAATTATCTGTCTTATATATTTAGGTGCAAACACTATATGATATTTACAATTCCATTTACTATGCTCTAAACTACTATTATCCATTATGGATATACCTCCATTATATTTAATTCTAGTCGGCAAACATAGTACTATTTTATAATGGAGGTATTATTTTTCTACTCATAGCTAAAAGCCTTTTAGAACCACAGGTAAAACCTGTGGTATTCAAAATACAATAAAGCTGAAAGTTAGTAAAAATCTAACCTTCAGCTTCTAAAGCATTCTTTCTTATTACCTATTACTTTTTACTTAATTATTGTTATTTCCTTACTAACCTTATTTAAAAGCTCACATCCATCCTTAGTAACAAGTACTAAATCTTCTATTCTAACTCCAATATCATCTTTTAAGTAAATTCCAGGTTCAATAGAAAATATCATTCCTGCTTTAACTTCCTCATGATTTACAGAACTAACATCACCAAAATCATGATCTTCTATTCCAATACTATGTCCTGTTCTATGGGTAAAGTATTCTCCGTAACCTGCTTCCTCAATATAGTTTCTAGCAGCCTTGTCTATATCTGAAAATTTAACTCCTTCCTTTACCTTACTTATAGCTCTAAGATTTGCTTCCTTTACTGTATTATAAATTTCTTCATGTTTTTTACTTGGATATTCTCCAAAGAATACAGTTCTTGTCATATCTGAACAATAGTAATTATAAACTCCGCCTATATCTAAAACTATACTCTTTCCTTTAGTAATTTTAGTATTATCACATTCGTGGTGAGGATCTGCCCCATTGGGTGAAACTGCGACTATTGGATCAAAGGAAAATTTACTTACACCATAGCTTTCATAGATTTCCTTTAATAGATTACTATAGTATCTTTCTGTTTTCCCTTCCTTTAAATTATCCCATAAAGCAAGCATTACCTTATCATTTATCTCTGAGGACTTCCTCATTAAATTAATTTCTTCTTCATCTTTTATCATTCTTAATCTATCTAAAATCAAAGAAGAATTAACAAAAGTTTTTGCTCCCTTAATATCCATTAATCTAATTAGAAAATGTGCTGGCCATGTTTTATCCACACCTAAAACTTTAGTTTTGTCCACAACTGTTGATAGTAACTTTATTGGATCTTCTTTATCTGAATACCAAATAATATCAACCCCTAAATCTTCATATATCGGGAACAATTTATTTACTATAAACTTATGATTTCCATCTATATTTAAATATAAAGCAATCATTCTTTCACCTGTAGAAAACCATTTACCTGTTAAGTAAAATAAATCAGGTGAAGAAGTTACAATAATCTGCTCTAATTTTTGTTCTTTCATCAAGCTCAAAAGTTTTTTAATTCTACTTTCCTTCATTTTTTTCCTCCTAAAATTGATTATATACTTAATATAACTCAACAAAAAAATAATATCTATTTCCTAATATAAAATTATTTATATAAAATAACTAAAATGGTATAATCTTAATTAGAAATTTTTAGGAGGGCCAACTATGAAAATAGCAGTTATTTCGGATATACACGGAAATATTTACGCACTAATGAAAACCTTTGAAGATATAGACTTACAAAAAGTAGATATGACTATTTGTCTTGGAGATTTAGTAGGATACGGACCTCATCCAAATGAAGTTATAGCCTTAATTAAAAGAAGGGACATACCTTGTTTAAAAGGCAACTATGATGCCTCCGTAGTTGATGGTGATTTCACCTTTATAAGAAATAATAGTGTTAATTCCTTTGCTCTTCCATGGGCTTCTAATGAAGTTAGAACTTCAAACAAATACTATCTATCAACCTTACCAACCTTTTTAGATTACGATATAAACGGAGTTAAAATAAAATTTACTCATGGAAGTCCAAATGCAATAAACGAATACTTATATGAAGATAAAGAAAATACTAAAAGTATTATGGAAAATTTAAAAGAAGATGTTCTTGTTTGTGGTCATACACATATACCTTCCTATAAAAAGTTTAATGACAAGCTATTTATAAATCCCGGCAGTGTTGGTAAACCTAAAATAGGTAGGCCTAATATAACTTATGTAATTCTTAATATTGATGAAAATAAAAATATAGATGTTAAATTTAGAGAAATAGAATATGATTATAAAAAAATTGTTAAAGATACAAAAATGCTTAATTTTCCAAATTCCTTAGTTGCTTCTTATGAAAGTGGAACTGAATAATTCAGCTCCACTTTTATTTCATGTTTTCTTTAATTACACCAATAACCTTAAAATTTGATAACATAGGCATACATTCTTCCTTACCTTTCTTAAATAATTCTGTATAATCCTTTCCAGCCCTTGCACCTAAATATTTTGCATATTTCCATTCTTCTGACTCTGTTACATCATATACTATTCCATCCACCACAATATAGGCTGGCCTTCCCTCTTCTCCATCATATATCTTTAACTCTTCCCTTGACAAATTAATAAATTCACTTATTTTATGATATCTTTCAAAAGTTGATTTTTCTAAATATATTTCTATCTGATTACAAACTTTTTTAATTGTTTCAATTATATTTTCTCTATAATCTTTCGGATATGTTATTAGCCTTGCTTTCAATTCATTTAACTCTATAAACTTCTTTTCTAAAAAATCTTCCCTTCCCATAAAATCCCCCTAAAATATTTCCTGTAACTATAATATGATTTTAAGTTGCAAATGTTAGTAAATTAGTGTAAAATCAAAATTAATCTCGCAAAATAAATATAAATAAATGCGATGACGAGAAGAGTAGCTAATTTGAGGTAGTTCAAGCGAGTAAGGGATGGTGTGAGCCTTATACGAAGCAATTAGTGAAGAACATCTCTGAGCATCTAACCGAACAAGTGCTTTTATCACTTTAGTAGACTTAGACGGCTTCAAACCGATATCTTTGAAATGACATTATTATGTCAGTAGAGTGGCTATTTTTATAGCAATTTGGGTGGTACCGCGAAATTTATCCTTTCGTCCCTTTGTTTTGGGATGAAAGGTTTTTTTATTATATAATTGTTAATAATATTATTTAGGAGGAATAATCATGAATAAAGTTGTTTTGGTTAAATCACTTTATAGAAATCAAGAAGAATATTTAGATAAAGAAGTAAAGATTTCTGGATGGATAAGAACTTTAAGAGCTTCAAATGCCTTTGGTTTTATTGAAGTTAATGACGGAAGCTTTTTTAAGAACATTCAAATTGTAATTTCAAATGAGCTGCCAAACTTTGCTCAAATTTCAAAATTACCTATAAGCTCATCAATATCAGTAATAGGTACTTTAGTTGCTACACCTCAAGCTAAACAGCCTTTTGAAATTCAGGCAAAAGAAGTAATTGTTGAAGGTATGTCTAGTTCAGATTATCCTCTTCAAAAGAAAAGACATACTTTTGAATACTTAAGAACAATAGCTCATTTAAGACCAAGAAGTAATGCTTTTTCTGCAGTATTTAGAGTTCGTTCAGTAGCAGCGTATGCTATACACAAATTCTTCCAAGAAAGAGGCTTTGTTTACACTAACACTCCAATCATAACTGGAAGTGATGCTGAAGGTGCTGGAGAAATGTTTAGAGTTACAACTTTAGATCTTGACAATGTACCAAGAACTGAAGATGGAAAAATAAACTATAAAGAAGATTTCTTTGGAAAGGAAGCAAATCTTACAGTATCAGGCCAATTAAATGGAGAATGCTATGCATTAGCCTTTAGAAACATCTATACTTTTGGTCCAACATTTAGAGCAGAAAATTCAAATACTGCAAGACATGCTGCAGAATTCTGGATGGTAGAACCTGAAATAGCTTTTGCTGACCTAGAAGATGATATGGAACTTGCTGAAGATATGCTTAAATATATATTAGAATATGTTTTAACTGAATGCCCTGAAGAAATGGCTTTCTTCAATCAATTTATTGATAAGGGAATCCTAGATAGATTAAATCATGTTATGACTTCTGACTTTGGCAGAGTTACTTATACAGATGCTATAGAAATATTGAAAAAGGCAGATAAGAAATTTGAATACCCAGTTGAATGGGGTGTAGATCTTCAAACTGAACATGAAAGATATTTAACAGAAGAATACTTTAAAAAGCCTGTATTCGTAACTGACTATCCAAAGGATATTAAGGCCTTCTACATGAGAATTAATGATGACGGAAAAACAGTTGCTGCAATGGATCTTCTAGTTCCTGGAGTAGGAGAACTTATTGGTGGAAGCCAAAGAGAAGAAAGATTAGATGTATTAAAGAGTAGAATGGCAGAATTAGGTCTTAAAGAAGAAGATTACTGGTGGTACTTAGAACTAAGAAAATATGGAGAAACTAAACATTCTGGATTTGGTTTAGGTTTCGAAAGACTTATAATGTACATTACTGGCATGAGCAATATAAGAGATGTAATTCCATTCCCAAGAACTACTGGAACTGCAGAATTCTAAAAACAGTTCACAGTTAACAATTCACAGTGCACAGTTGAGGAAATAATTCAGCTTTGCTGAATTATAAAAAATGATTTATAAGCTCCTTTGGAGTTTATAAATCATTTTGTTTTTATCCCTTTTTCATCTTAGATTTTTCTTGAAATAACTTTGTATATATACTCAAATCTATTTAACTTCAATTGTAAACTTTAAATCTTCCCTTATCTCATATATATCTTCGAAATCTGTAGCCACTAGTTTGTATTGTTCCTCCTTGGATAAACCCCCTATTTCACCTATAAAACTTCCATCATCTTTTTCTTTAAAATTTCTAATCTTATATTCCTTGACTTTACTATCTACTATTTTTAAGCTATATGGATATTTAGTTGCCAGAAAGTTCGTGCATTCATAATGAATTAAGGTCTTATCCTCTAAAAATTCTACTTCCGTCACTTTATATTCTCCAATTTCTCCTTGTGATAAAATAGTGGTACCATAATTATTTAGCAATACTTCTTTTTCATCATAGTTATTTTGTGAAAGCTCTTCTCTATACTTAACGGGAATAAAGGTTACGGAATTAGTATCCTCATAGATATTTTTAAATGTATGTTCAAAAAAGGTTTTATTTAATTTAGTTGATCCATTTCCCTCACTACTCTTAAATTCTAGTAATCTCCCTTTATCATCTAGTACAATAAAATTATCTATAAAATCTATACTTGAATTATCCTCTACTGTTCTTAATACAGTATTAATTGGTGTAAAAATAACTTCAGTAACTTCTAGACTAGGCCTTATTTCTGATAAATCTATAGATGTATCAATTTGTACTATCTTTCCTTCTAGCTTATCATTAGATACCTTAAACTTAAAATCCCACTTTCCATATATCCCATTTGAAAACTCACTTATATCTAAATCCATTGTAAAGTTATCAGGTACTTCTACATCTCCCCCAATAAAATTCTTTCTCATTTCCTTAGAAATATAGCTCCTATCTACACTAAAACTATCTATCCCTATATAAGTATTTTCATCTATAAACTTTCCTGTACCCCCGGATGCAAAAGTAACTTCTTTTCCATTTATTCTAATATTCTTATCCATTATATGTGGTTCGCTATTCATCTTTTCTTTACTTTCAACTGTATAAGCAATACTTAAATCAATTCCGTCATAGACTATTTCATTGATTGTTACTTTTACTCCATTAGAAACCTTGGATAGATTTAAATCTGAACTATATTCTACATAATCTCTGTAAATAATATTTTTTTCACTTAGAAAATCAAATACTGAGCCTATTATTGGTAGGTTTCTAGCATAAGCTGGAAAGGCAGCACTTAAGGTAGTTATTGTAATTAATGCTATTGCTGCAGCTATACCAGCCCTTTTAGCAAATCTTTTTTTAGACTTTTTTCTGTCTGGTAAATTTGAGATAGTTTCTTTTATTTTTAAATCTATTTCTTTAGGTAATTTTAAATTTTCGTTTCTTGCTTTTTCTTTTAAAACGTCATCAAATAATAAATCATTATCCACAATATATACCTACCTTTCTTTAAGAATTTCATATAATCTTTTTCTTGCTCTAGATAATCTAGACCTTACAGTTCCTTCTGGAATATTTAAAAGTTTAGCTATTTCCTTTTGTGGTATATCTTCAAAGTAGAATAAGGTAGTAACGACTTTTAAATCTTTTTCAAGTAAGTTTACTGCATTTGTAAGTTCAAGATTATTATAGTTATCTGAAACTCCCACATTATAATTAACTTCCTCTATAGGAATAGTCCTCTTATTGTTCTTAATTATGCGTTTGCATTCATTTATCAATATTCTTATAAGCCATGTTTTAAAGAATTCATTTTTCCTTAAATAAATTATTCCTTCATATGACTTTATTATTGTATTTTGAATTGCATCTTCTATGTCTTCTTTTTCTGAAAGCATACTTAAGGCTACTCTATATAAAGAATTTTTATTATTTTCAATTTAAAATGTTCACATAAAAATATAGATTTTAAAAATAATATAAAATTATTTAAGATATAATCTTACCTATATTTTAAACTCTAATTTTTATTAACAAAATATACCTAGTATTAAAAAATAAAGGGAGCAATAGATTAAATATACTATTGTTCCCTTAAAATTATCTTCTACACTTTACTTTTTAATTCTTTCAATTTAGCAAGCAATTCTTTATATTCTTTATCTAACTCTTCTAAATTATCATTTTTTGATGGTATTGATAATCTTCCTATAACTTCTGTAATTCTATTTTGTAATATGAAGATTTGATTTTTTATATCCTGCTTCGAATCTTTTTTGACCTTCCTTTTACTTGCTAGATATTCTTTATAGTTTCCTCTAAAAATATTAATCTTATGATTTTCTATAGTCATTATAGTATCGGCAACAGCTTCTATAAACCTTCTATCATGGGAAACAAATAATATTGTTCCTTCATAATCCTTAAGAACCTTTTCTACCACTTCAAGAGAATTTATATCAATGTAATTTGTAGGTTCATCTAGGATAAGAAGGTTTATGTCCTTAAGCAGCATTTTCGCAAAGGATACCTTAACCTTCTCTCCCCCACTTAATACTCCTACTTTTTTATAGATATCTTCTTTTTTTATAAATAAGCCAGCTAAAAGTATTCTAGCAAAGGTTTCATCATAAATACTTTCTTCCATTACATTTTCTATTATAGTTAAATCATCATTTAAAATGCTCATATCTTGACTAAAATAACCTATCTTAGCTCCCTTTGAAAGATTTATAAAATCCTCATTATTCATTATCATTTTTATTAAAGTACTTTTACCACAGCCATTAGGACCAATAAGAGCAACCTTTGAACCATTAAATATACTAAATTCAGTATCATTGAATATTACTTTATCTCCAAACCTTTTAGATATATTTTTTCCTTCTATTACTATTTTGCTAAAAAGCTTGTTTGATTCCTTAATATCTAATTTAATTAACTCTTGTTCCTTTGGCTTTTCCTTAGATTCAAGATGTTCTATTCTTTTTTCAACAGCCTTTACATTCTTATCAAGATTTGCCTTTGCTTTTTGGTTTCCCATCTTATGAAGTCTAGCTTCCGAATTTCCCATTCTTTTTGGAGTTTTCCTCATACTTTTTATTTTTTGCTTAGTATCTATAATTACTTGCTGAAGCCTCTTTTTTTCTTTTATATATTCCTCATACTCAAATTTAGCTCTTTCCCTTGCCTTAGCTTTTTGCTCAATATAATCACTATAGTTTCCCTTATATATTTTTATTTTTCCACCTTCTAATTCTATAATCTTATTACATAGCTTATCTAAAAAGCTTCTATCATGAGATATAAGAACCAAAGCTCCCTTATACTCTTGAAAGCTTCTTTCTAATAGCTCAATACCTTCAATATCAATATTACTTGTTGGTTCATCAGCAAATACTAACGGACTATTTTCACTTAATGCTTGTGCAAGCTTAAATCTAGTCTTTTCTCCCCCACTCATATTGTCATACCAAGTATCTCTTATATTAAATTTAGAAGCCATTTCTTTACTTATTTTTAAACACTCCGGTCCTTCTAATTGGGATATATAAGAATAATTGCTATATATCTTAACATATCCTTCATCAGCTTCTAACCTTTTAGAAAGAATATTAATTAGTGTGGTTTTACCAACTCCATTTACACCTACAATTCCTATTCTATCTTCAGAATAAATTTTTAAACTTTCAACATCTAATATTAGTCTATCTGCAAAACTCTTTTTTATATTATTTGCTTCAATTAATAACAAAAAATCCCCTCCTTCTAATTTGGAGAGGATAGCATTCTAACTATATATCTATATGTCAAATTTTATATATCAAATGAAAGCCTATTATGCATAAAACTAGTATACACAATAAGAATTATATAGACTATAAATATAAAAATATGACAAACTATCTACAGTTATAAAAATACTATCCACTTCCAAATTAAATAAAATGCGAAACAATAAAGCCCCTCTTAAGACCTTATTAAAATTTCAATTTTAAATAATTATTAATAGTGGATTACATTCTCATTTCTGCAAATACCTTGCCCTTTCTTAAAATTTTATTATTATAGTCACTTGTATTATATTAACAACTAATTTAACTGTCAATACTGCCTAGTTAATTTTTTTCTATTATTTCATAACCTACAGTCTTTATATCCTTTATATCGCTTCTATTAACTTCAAATAAGCAAATCCAAGCTGCCATATCAGCTGTTCCAATTTCAGAAACTTCCCTATTAATAATAAGAGTTAATTTATCTCCCTCTATTTTAACTCCCTTTGCACTAATATTATTTGAACCACTGCTTTCACTTTTTATAAAAATATATATTAACTTACTTTTAAAAAATTCTTCATTATAGTCCTCTAAAAATTTATTCTCATTAGCAAACTGCTCTGGATGTTCTTCAATAAAATTTTTCAAGTCAGATAAATTATCAATTAATATCGGTGTGTCAAAATTATAATCTTCACTCCATATTGCCCTATATTCTCTGCTTACTACTTCAATAGATTTTTCTATTTTCTTCTCACATCCTATAAATATCATTAAGACTAATAATATAATACTAATTATTTTCTTCATAACATATCTCCTCTACATTTTTAATAAAGGTTTATTTTATAATTTATTATATATAATATATTTATAAGTATTACAATCAATTAATAATTTATTAATTGATTATATTAAAACGATCTTATAGTTTTCCATACATTTAATAAATTATAATAGGAGTGAAACAGGTGTCTGAAATTATAACTGCTGTAAATAAAGAGGATAAGGAAATAGGCCCTATCGAAAAAATGGAAGCTCATCATAATGGAATTTTACATAGAGCCTTTTCTATATTAATCTTTAATTCTAATAATGAATTATTACTACAAAAAAGAGCTTTAAATAAATATCATTCTCCCAGACTTTGGACTAATACCTGCTGCAGCCACCCAAGGTTTGGTGAAAAATTAAAAGATGCAATTTATAGGAGACTTAAGGAGGAAATGGGGTTTATTTGCGAACTTAAAGAGGCTTTCAGCTTTGTTTATAAAGTAGAATTTGAGGATGGACTTTTTGAACATGAATTTGACCATGTTTTTATTGGAAAATACAATGGTAATGTTATTCCTAATAAAGATGAAGTTGAAGATTATAAATGGGTTAATATAGAAGAGCTTAAAAGAGATATAGAAAAAAATCCTGAAGCTTATACATATTGGTTTAAGATATTATTTGATAAAATAAAAAATTATAATCTAATAAAGTAAAGGCTGTCGCCTTATAAGTCAATTAACCTTACGACAGCCCTTTATTAATCTATTATATTATTCTTGTCCTAATACAACTGCTCCTTCTAAATCTATTTCCAATTCCTTAACTAACCAATTATTACTTAATAAAGTTAATTCTTTACTAAGGTTAGATATAAATTCTTTATTTTTTTCATCTACAATAGTTATAATAGTTGGTCCTGCTCCGCTTATGAAGGTGCCTAAAGCATTATTATTATCACAGATACTCTTTAGCTTATCAAAATCAGGTATAAGTTTACTTCTATAATTTTGATGAAGCCTGTCTTCTACACCGTATTTTAATAATTCAAATTTCCCATTAGAAAGAGATGAAATTAATAAAGCTACTCTACCTACATTAAATACTGCATCTCTAAAAGATATTTCCCTCGGCAAAACCCCTCTGGCCTCTCTAGTAGATAGAGTAAATTCAGGAATTAATGCAATAAATTTAATTCCCTTAGCCACATGTATTTTATTATAAAATACATTTTCTCTCTCTACTATTGAGGTTACTAAACCTCCAAGCAATGCTGGTGCAACATTATCAGGATGTCCCTCTATCTCTGTTGCAATCTTTAATAAATCATACTTTGATAAAGGTCTTCCCACCAGCTCATTAGCTCCTAATATACCTGCTACTATGCAGGCTGCACTACTTCCAAGCCCCCTGGAAACAGGAATATTAGTTTCCATTGTTATTTTAATTCCCTTTATCTCATAATCTATTTTAGAAAGAGCTTTTTTCATAGACAAATAAACTAAATTATTTTCATCATTAAAATCATCACAACCTACAATTTCTAAACCTTCAGGGATTTCTTCAAAGGTAAAATTATTATATAAATTTAGGGCAATACCTATGGCATCAAAGCCAGGTCCTAAATTTGCACTAGTAGCTGGAACTCTTATTTTAATCATTATTCCCACCTACTTTTAAAAACTTTTCTATCATTTTTCTCATATCTTCCTTATTGCAATTATGATTATGAATGTTTTTTTTCTCCTTAAGATTTTTTATAGTTTTAGGAATAGCCATATTAGTCTCTTTAGATAAAATATCTATAAGTTCAAATTCATCTCTATCTCTTATATCAAGACCTATTGAGGAAGCAACAGAGGCCGGGAATTTATAAGGGCTTGCAGTAGAAATAATAATTGTTTTTATATCTTCTTCCTTATATTCTTTTTTATACTTTTCACTTACATTATAGGCTACTGCTGTATGAGTATCTAATAAATAATTAAATCTCTTATATACCTTCTTTATAGTATCTGCTACTTCTTCTTCACTAGAATATCCCCCATAAAAGTCTCCTAATATATCCTTATCTATTTTATAGAAGCCCATTTCTGATAACTGCTCCATACATAAAGCTGTTAGCTTTTCCCTTTCCTCATCTAAATGATAAAGAAGCCTTTCAAGGTTACTTGAAATCAATATATCCATAGATGGCGAACTAGTTAATATAAGTTCCCTTCTTTTATCATATATTCCTGTATCAAAGAAATCTGTTAAAACCTTATTTTCATTTGAAGCACATATTAACTTATTTATAGGTAGTCCCATTTTCTTTGCATAGTATGCAGCAAGAATATTTCCAAAGTTACCTGTAGGAACTACAAAGTTAATTTTATCTCCTAGTTTAATTTGATTATCTCTAACTAATAAAAGGTAACTGTAAAAATAATAAACTACTTGTGGAATTAGTCTTCCTATATTTATAGAATTTGCTGAAGATAATATATAGTTATTTTTATTTAAAAATTCTACAAACTCCTTATCATTAAAAACAGCTTTTACTCCACCTTGGGCATCATCAAAATTTCCATTTATACCTACAACATAAGTATTTTCTCCCTCTTGAGTTCTCATTTGAAGCTTTTGAATTTTACTTACTCCTTCTTCTGGGAAAAATACTATAATTTTTATCCCATCTACCTTTGCAAATCCTTCTAAGGCAGCCTTTCCTGTATCTCCTGAGGTAGCAGTAAGAATAACTACTTCTTTGTTTTCTCCATTGATTTTTAAAGACTGCTTTAATAAATATGGCAGTATAGATAAGGCCATATCTTTAAAAGCTAAGGTAGGTCCATGATATAATTCAAGGCAATAATCTTCCCCAAGCTTTACTAATGGTGCTATAAGCTCTGTATCAAACTTATCATCGTAGGCCTTTTTAATACATTCCCTAAGCTCCCTTTCCTCAAAATCTGTAAAAAACTTACTCATAATTTCAAAAGCAAGATCCTTATAATTTAAATTCTTTAATTCATCTAAGGATATCTTGGGAATATTAAGAGGAACAAAAAGCCCTCCATCCCTTGATATTCCCTGAATAATAGCCTGACTAGGACTTACCGATATATTTTCATTTCTAGTGCTTATATATCTCATTTAACCCTCCCCCTTCTATAGAAGTATTCTTGCTAAGAAATAATCTTTTTTATCTATTCTTAATGAAGATATAAGATTATTTATTTTAGCTATTTCTAATTCTTTTGTTATTATTGCTATATTGCTTCCTTCTCTCAGTATCTTATTTGAAATATCCCTTAGAGCACCTATTGTATCTTTATTTGAATTAGAAATCCTTAAATAATAATTTCCCTTCAATTTATCATTATTATTTTTTAAATTATTTTTCCCTAATGGATTTCCTTTTCTGCAGCTATCTAAAATGATATCTAACACATCACTTAAAACTGCATTTGCAGTAGCCAGCTTACCTGCACCGGCTCCATAAAATTTTAGTTCCCCAATATGGTCTCCTTTAAATAAAACTGAATTAAAAGCATTATTTACATTAGCAAAATGGCTGTTATTTTTAACTACAACCGGCTGTACTACTGCAGTAAAACCATATTCGCAAACCTTTACTTCCCCAATTAACTTTATTGTTGAATCCATAGCTTTTATATTATTTATATCAAAAGATTTAATTGAACTTATCCCATTAAGAACTATATCTTCTTCAGTAATCTTCCCTTGTAATGACAGGGTCGCTAATATTCTAAGCTTTCTTAAAGTATCATAACCTTCTAGGTCATCAGTTGGATCCGATTCAGCATATCCAAGTTCTTGGGCTATTTTTAAAGCTTCATCATAACTTTTACCTTCATCTATCATGCTTGTTAAAATATAATTACAAGTTCCATTAAGAATACCTTGTACTTCTGATATTTTATTAAGAGAAAGCTGTTCTCTTAAAGCCTTAATTACTGGTATTCCACCACCAACACTTCCCTCATATAAAAAAGCAAGATTTTTTTCACTAGCTAAAGATGATAATTCTTCAAAATACTTAGATACCACTGCCTTATTAGCTGTAACCACATTCTTTCCTGACTTTAAAGCTTCAGTAATATACTCATAGCTGCATTCTAAATCGCCGGTAACTTCGACTATGATATTTATTTCCTTATCTCTCAAAATTTCATTAAAGTCCATAGTCAAAATGCCTTCCTCAAGCTTAACTCCTCTTTCCTTCTTTAAATTTCTTACAAGAATTTTTTTTATATTAATCTCCTTTCCTGTTAAAACCTTTAATTGCTCTTTCCTATCATTCAATATTTCTACTATTCCTGTACCTACTGTTCCAAGACCTAATAAACCTATATTAACCATACTGCTCCCTCCTATTTTTCTTTTCACTTCTAGTAAAATGCTCTATAAATTGCTTCTATTGCTTTTTCAAAATCCTCATTTTCTACACCAATGATTATATTTAGTTCACTAGATCCTTGAATTATCATCCTTGTGTTAATTTCAGCCTTTCCTAAAGCTGTAAATATTCTAGCTGAAATTCCCTTTGTTCTAATCATTCCTCTTCCTACCACAGCTATTAAAGCCATATCTGAATAAGCTTCTATATTATCAGGGTTACATAATATGCGAATTTCTTCTATTACTTTTTTTAATTTAGAACCTATTTCAGGAGTAGGGACTACCACAGAAATAGAATCTATACTTGAAGGCATATGCTCAATTGATATATCATTTGTTTCAAATACAGATATAACCTTTCTAAAAAAGTCTTTTTCTGAAGTCATTAATGTTTTTTCAATAGATATTACTGTAAAATCCTTTTTCCCCGATATTCCTGTAATTCCTTTAAAATTTACTGGTGTTGCATCATTGACTATCATGGTTCCTTTATCCCCTGGGATATTAGTATTTCTTATATTTATTGGAATACCATATTTTCTAACTGGAAAAATTGCCTCCTCATGAAGCACAGATGCTCCCATATATGATAACTCCCTTAATTCCTTATATGTCACAATCTCCATTGGATTAGGATTTTTTATAATGTTAGGATCTGCTACTAAAAAACCTGAAACATCTGTCCAATTCTCATAAATATCAGCTTTTACTCCATTAGCAATAATTGAACCAGTAATATCCGAACCTCCCCTTGAAAAAGTTACTATTTCATCATTTTTATTTGCTCCATAAAAACCAGGAATAACTGCATAATCTATATCTTTAAGCCTTTCTCTAACCTTTTTTTCTGTGTCAGCTTCATTGAAAATACCATCATTATTAAAGGAAATTATTTCTTTTGCATCAATAAACTTAAACCCCAAATAATTTGCAAGAATAATCCCATTAAGGTACTCCCCTCTACTAGCTGTATAATCCCTAGATGCACCATCTCTTATATTGTTTTTAATTTCATTTAAATAACCTTCAATATCTATTTCTAGATTAAGCTCTCTACATATCTCTACATATCTATCCTTTATTATTTTAAATACTTCTTCAAAATTAAGACCGTGAGATGCAAGTTGATGACACATATACAAAAGGTCTGTTACCTTATGATCTTTACCATTCCGCTTTCCAGGTGCAGATGGTATAATAAATCTCCTTCTCTTATCAGCTGTTATTATTTCCTTTACTTTTTTAAATTGAGCTCCATTTGCCAAGGAGCTTCCCCCAAATTTTACAACAATAATATTATCCATATTTGCCCCCTTTTGATTATTAATTATTTTTGATAATTATTTGTATAAAAAAACACTCATCCTAAAAAGGACGAGTGTTATATCTCGCATCCACCTATTACAGCAAACTGGCATTAACGCTTGCCTCACGCAAATTCCTACTCAATTTCAGAACCGGGCTCCTGGGTGGTTTTCAATTCATTGTATCAAAGAAGTCTTTCAGCCGGTGAACTTCTCTCTCTGCTGACCTTGATGAATTTACTCTTCCCATTCAAAGCCTTTTTTATTCTAAATTCTACAAGCTGTTATAATTTCTGTCAAGTTAAAAATACAAATTATTATTTGCTTTTATTCTTAACTAATTCATACAATGTATAAACTGGACTTCCTGTTCCACCTTTTATAGTTAAATCTGTTTTCTTATCTGCCCAAGCTGTTCCAGCTATATCTAAATGTAACCATGGTTTATCTTTAACAAATTCTCCTATAAATAAGCCTGCTGTTATAGTACCAGCATTTCTTCCTGGACTATTATTTAAATCAGCAACTTCTGATTTTAACATTTCCCTATATTCATCAAAAGCTGGAAGCTGCCAGAACTTTTCTCCAGTATAGGCTGATACTTCTTTAAGTTCTTCATAGAACTTATCATTATTTGTAACAACTGCTGTTGTAGTATCTCCAAGAGCAACTAAAGCAGCACCAGTTAATGTTGCTAAATCAATAACTGCACTAGCATTTTCTTTTTCTATAATATATGTTACTGCATCTACTAAAGTTAATCTTCCTTCAGCATCTGTATTTCTTATTTCAATAGTTTTTCCTGCCATACTTCCTATTATATCTCCAGGCTTATAGGCTCCTCCAGAAATCATATTTTCACAGGCTGCTATTACACCAACAACATTAACCTTTAATTTTCTACTTGCAATAATAGACATTGAACCTATAACTGATGCTGCTCCACCCATATCAGACTTCATATCAACCATTCCTGAAGTTGGCTTAAGTGAATATCCGCCAGAATCATAAGTTAAGCCTTTTCCAACAAGGCCCATGATTTCTTCTTTTTCCTCAGGATTTCCAAAATATCTCATAACTATAAGTTTAGGTTCTTTTTCAGAAGCCTTAGCTACACTATAGAAAGCTTCCATTTTTAATTCTTTAATTTTTTCCACTCCAAAAACTTCTACTTCAAATCCATTTTCTTTTCCAGCATCAATAGCTGCTTGAGCTAAAGTTTCAGGATAAATAACATTTGCAGGTTCATTAACTAAATCTCTAGCTAATATTATTCCCTTAGCTATTGAATTTCCTTCTTCAATTGCATTAAGTATTTCTGAACTTGCTTCTTTTACTCCATGTACTCCTATTGATACCATAATATCATTTTCTTTTTCTTTATCTGTTTTATACTTATTAAATGTATAATCAGCTAAATGAGCAGCAATGGTAACATTTTTAGCCATTTCTTCAATAGATAATTTATTATTAATTGGAAGCCTTAAAAATATTTTATTTGCTTTTAATTCCTTTGCCTTTCTTATTGCCTTAGCAGTTGCCTTTCTAATTTTATCAAGATTTAATTCTTCTTCCTTACCTAGTCCTACTAATACAACATTTTGATAATTTCCCATCAGCTCCATTGTAAAAGTATATAACTCACCATTTTTCCCATTAAATAAATTTCTGCTTTGCGCATAAGTTATGTTTTTATTTAATTCTTCTTTAGGTAAAGTAAGCTTATTTTCAAGTAAATATATAACTCTTACTTCTACTTCAGAACAAGCAAAAACTCTATATGATACCTTCATTATATTACCACCTCTATAAAAATATTTTCTTTTTCTTATGATAACATTGTTGATAAATATATTCAACTAACAAGAATTATTAGTTATGTATGTAAAATAAAAAAATTTTATTTTTATGTATAAATTTAGAAATTATGTAAATAATATAGATGTAACCTGCATAGACAGGAAAATCCCCCATATATTTATAATAAAAGCGCTAAGGCGCTTTTTTTACTATTATAATAAGTATATTTTCTTTTTTGATGTATAATTTATATTAATAAGAAATTAATACTTTTTCATACAAAGTAAAAAACTAATAATAGTATCTACACTATTATTACGATTTATGCTTAAAGCTTTTTAATCATTATTTATAAAAATTAAGAGACTTAGCCTTCACTAAGTCTTTTTATTTTCTAAAATTTACTTTTCCATTTTCAAAACTATCTATTATAGCTAAAGATTCTACTCTTGCTCCCATTCCTTCAAGTACTTGTCTGCCTTCTTGAAAGCCTTTTTCTATAACTATTCCAATTCCAACTAAATTCGCTTCTGCCTGCTTAATCAGTTCTATCATTCCTTTAGCAGCACAACCTTTAGCTAAAAAATCATCTATTATTAATATATTTTCGCCTTTCTTTATGAATTGTTTTCCAACTCTGACCTTATAAGTTTTCTTCTTTGTAAAGGAATTTACTTCTGCTTCATAAACTTCCTTATCTAAGTTTAAGCTTTCTGTCTTCTTAGCGAATACTACTGGAACATAATCAAAATATTGAGCAGCTATTGCTGCTATTCCAATCCCTGAAGCCTCAATGGTTAGAATCTTATCTATTTTCACATCTTTAAACCTTTCCCTAAATTCTTGTCCAACTTCGTTTAAAAATTTAATATCCATTTGATGATTTAAGAAGCAATCAACCTTTAGGATATTCCCTTCTCTAACCTTGCCTTCATTTAATATTTTTTCTTTAAGTTTTTCCATATAAATATCTCCTTATTACATTTTAATAGTATTCTAATTTAGCTTGTCCTTAGATATCATGTAATAAAGCTATAATTATATATCAATAATTATTCTTCGTAGTTAGGATATTTACGGTTTCCTAGTAGAAACACTTGAACCATATTATCAAGCATATACGAATACTATTTTATTTTTCATTATTTTATTTCGTGTTTTTATTATATCACTAGCCTTAATTAAATTCCATAGGAACAAATTTATTTTTTATCATATTTGTCTTCTATTCTAACTATTCTATTTTCTGTTAGGCTTTTTTGAACATCTATTATCCTTTGATTCTTTGAACCTCTATATTTTATATTGTTCGCCTTTTCTTCTATAACAAACCTTCCATCTACTAATACATCAATATTATCTAACAATTCCTTAAATCCCTTTCTTTTATCCTTATTTTCTAATATTTCTTCAAAGGTATACCCTGTATAACACCATATATTTAAATTATTTTCTTTAAATCTTTTTGCCATGTAAGAAAATTCCTCTGCTCTTTCAAAAGGATCTCCCCCACTGAAAGTAACCCCCTTAATCATTGGATTACTTAGAGTATCTTTAACAAGCTCATCCATATCTTTCTCTTCTCCGCCATTAAAGTCATGAGTATCTGGATTAAAGCAACCCTTACAGTTATGCTTACAGCCTTGAGAAAAGAATACTCTTCTAATACCAGGACCATTCACTAAACTTTCATAAGCTATTCCTGAAAGTCTTATAGTTTTTTTCATATAGAATCCCCCTTAATTTTCTTCCAAAACTATTTTATCATTATAACTTTCTATTATACCTTTAGTTCTATTAAAAGATTCTACAACTCTTATTTTTCCTTCCTCAGTTAAATATTCTGCATCACTTACAGTGGCTGGAACTACCTCATAAAATAGTTTTCCATTCTTTTCATACCAATTAACCCAAGTTGGAAGATATGTAGGATAATTTACTTTGATTTCACCTGAATTAAAATCTTTTTTAATCTTAACTGAAACTATTACTCCATCTTCTGTATATGGATTTTGTATTCTTTCTGTTCTCTGACTTGACAAAAAATTCCCCATTGAATATATAACAGGAGTCTCAGAACTTCCATCACTGGATTTTAAAATATCAATAGGTTGAATAGAATGAGGATGAGTTGCAAATATTATATCAACTTTTTCATCAGTTAAAAATTGAGCTATTTTAATTTGTGTTTCATTTGGCTCTAAGGCATACTCATCTCCCCAGTGCATATAAAATATTATAACTTCTGCTCCATCTGCCCTCATTTTTTCTATTTCTTCCTTCATATTTTGAAGGTCTAAATCTAAACTATCTTCCCTAAAGGTATTCATTAAATCATAAACTTCAGTTGATATTGGAATTCCATTTAATCCTCTTACTCCACCTTCTGCCGTCATAGTATAACTATAGGAAATAATTCCAACCTTTATTCCTTCTACATTCTTAATTATATATCTATTTTCTGAACTGCTTCCCCTAGTTCCTATAACATCAAAACCCTTACTTTCTAAAAATTCCCTTGTCCTAAAAAATCCCCTAACATCCCTATCTAAAGAATGATTATTCATATTATTAACTACATCTATTCCTGCCCATTTCATAGCATCAGCCAATTCATCAGGCGTATTAAAGGAAGGATAACCTGAATAGCCATAATTATCAATCCCTGCCAAGGCTCCTTCCATATTAGCAATAGTTAGATCTGCTTCTTCTAAATATTTTTTTACATATTGAATTGTATTTTTAAAATCATAACTATCAGTTTCAGGGTTATATTGAGTTTCCAAAATCTCCTTATGTATTAAAAAGTCCCCTACTGCAGTTATATTTATTTCTTTTATATTACTAATATCTTCATTCTTTTCTTCATCATTACTCTCAACTTCCCTTTCTTTTTCTATAAACCCTTCTTTATTTAGTATAATTTTATTTATTCCAAAAACACCAATTCCTATTATAGCTGCTAATATAATAATTAACTTCAGAGTATTTTTCATTAATATATACCTCCATACTTATATCATTAGATAAATTTTACATTATTTAAGATTCTTTTTAAATACTTTATAAAAAAAAGGGGCTGTCGCACTAAATAATTAGTGTGAAGCTCCTTTTTGATGAAAAAAATAAATCCCAGACTTTAAAAGTCTAGGATTTATGGTAAAATATTTTTCATGACTATAAAAAAAATCTTACGAAAAAATTATACTTTAAATCAAAAGGTTTATCAACTAAAACTTCCTTTTGATATTGATTGCATAATTCCAAGTAATGATTCTGTGCGATTACTAAGCCAGTTTGTAGAGGAGATGGATT
>NZ_JAHLPS010000066.1 GCF_018918055.1 Caproiciproducens sp. MSJ-32 | reverse complement strand
ACCTCAAAAAAATTTAATCGTCAAAGAAAAGAAGCCTTAGACAGAATAATTAGTGATGAAGGTTGCTTGCTAAGAATGAATAGGAGTATTCAAGCAGAAGGTTCCTTTGCGCAAGTTAAACAAGATATGAATTTTAGAAGGTTCATGTGTCGTGGACAAAGAAATGTTTTAGCCGAAAGTACATTGCTTGCAATGGCGCATAATATAAATAAAATTCATAGAAAAATCCAAGCAGGCCGAACTGGACAACATTTATTTGAAATAAAGAAAACTGCATAATTAATTTTAAAAAAGTCTTTTTTCTTAGGCTTATTAAAGTGCGCCTTTTTTAAGAAATAATTTTATTTTGTCAGCAAAGATTCGAATCTTCTCTTTTTATTGAAAAATAGGAGCTGTCGCTAGCGTTTTTTCACCCGCTAATGCGACAGCCCCAAGGTTTATTCTTTAATAATCACCATAAAGCAGCATATCTGTATTTACATGATTTTCAGTAAGGTATTTTTCTATTTCTGAACGAACTTCTAACAATAGTTTTTTTGTTAATTCAATTTTTTCTGAGCTTGCCCTAAAAGCAGGAATGCTAACGCTAAGAGCTGCAACAATCTTTTCGTTATTAAATAGAGGCACGGCTACACAATGCTGATAATCATTAAGTTCGCCAAACTCTGAAGCAAATCCATCAATTTTTATTTTAGCAGTCTGTTTATATAATTCATCAAAATTTGTTACTGTATTTTTTGTATATGCTTTTAATCCCTCAGGATATAATTCTTTTAATTCATCTAAATTTTTATTACATAATAAAGATTTACCCATTGCTGTACAATATGCAGGAAACTTCTTTCCTATAGAAGAGACAAGTCTAATAGGTTCATCTGATTCTACTTTTGCAATATAAAAAACTTCATTTTTATCTAAGACTCCCAATTGACATATTTCCTTAGCTTGATTTACAATGTACTGCATTTGCATCTTTATAAATTTAAATACATTTGTGTTATTAGCATAAGAGATACCAACACTATAGGAGGATATACCTATACTGTATCTTGAAGTGTTTTTATCTGCGTATAAAAACTTTCTTTCAGACATTGTATGAACTATAGGGTAAATAGTACTTATAGGAGATTTAATCTTATCAGAAATTTCAGTAAGGGTTAGTCCTTCTGGATGTGAAGATAATAATTCTAATATATCAAGAACTCTTTCAGTAGGTCTATGTTCAGTTTTTTTCATTGCAATTTTACCTCCTATTATATAAAAAAATTATAACAAATATGATAAGCTAAAACAATAAAGAGGAGTTTTCTTTCATTTGGAAATGAGGAAAAATGTTTATAAAGAAATAAAATTAAAATGAAAATGAAAATGATTATCATATATATATAACAAAAGTATATATTTTGTATTTTTATAGTATTAAATTAGTATAAAAATAATAAAAAATAAGAAAGTTTACAAAAAATTAATATTTATATTTATATAATTTACAGTATAATGTATAATATCTAAGAAATATGATATAATAAAAAATAGGAATTAAATGGCAACTAATTCTGAACACGGCATCGCATGGTGCCATTTTTTTTTGTATTTCATTATTATATATGATATTATTAGGTGAATTTTAGAATTATGATATTATGAAATAATCTATTTGAGGTGATAGGTTTGGTGGAAAAAAATAAAGAATATATATTAGATATAGTTGGAACGGGATATGAAGGAGAAGGTATAGCTAAAATAAAAGGATATCCAATATTCATAGATGGAGCTATCGAGGGAGAAAAAGTAAGAGCATTAATAGTAAAGGTTAAAAAGAATTTTGCTTATGGAAAATTAATTGAAGTTATAGAAGCATCAGAAGATAGAGTTGAGCCAAAATGCCAATATTATAAGAGATGTGGCGGATGTTCTGTTCAACATATGAATTATAATAAACAATTGAAATATAAGCATGAAAGAGTTAAAGACTGTATATCTAAAATTGGGGGCTTAGATGAAAACTTAGTTAAGTTTCCTATTGGAATGGAGAAGCCTGAAAGATATAGAAATAAAGTTCAGCTTCCAGTAGGCATTGTGAAAGGGAAACTATCAATAGGTTTTTATGCTCCAAGAAGTCATAATATAATAGATTTAGATAGCTGCCTAATACAAGATAAAGTTGCAGATATAGTTACAAAGATAGTTAGAGAATGGATGGAAAAATATAATATAGATCCTGCCAGCATAGATGGAATATTTAATAAAAAGGGACTTATAAGACATATTATGATTCGTAGAGGGTTTAAAACGAATGAAGTCATGGTAGTTTTAGTTTCTACAGATGAAAAAGTTCCATATATTAATGAGTTAATAGAGGAACTAAAAGAAAATATAGATGGTTTAAAGAGTATAGTTTTAAATATAAACAAGGCAGAAACTAATGTAATATTAGGACAAAAGTGTATTAGCTTATATGGAGAAGATACAATAACTGATTACATTGGAGAATTTAAATTTAATATATCACCATTATCCTTTTTTCAAGTTAATCCTAAACAAACAGAAGTTTTATATAGAAAGGCTTTAGAATACGCAGGATTAACTGGAGAAGAAACAGTATTTGATGCCTACTGTGGAACAGGTACAATAACATTATTTTTATCTCAAAAAGCAAAAAAAGTTTATGGCGTAGAAATAATAGAAGAAGCTATTCACAATGCAAGGAAAAATGCTAACAGTAATTCTGTGGATAATGCAGAGTTCTTTGTTGGTAAATCTGAAGAAGTAATTCCAAACTTAATAAATGAGGGAATAAGACCAGAAGTAATAGTAGTAGATCCACCGAGAAAGGGATGTGATATAAAATTATTAGATGCAATTGGGGAAGCAAAACCAGAAAGAATAGTTTATGTTTCCTGTGATCCAAGTACTTTAGCTAGAGATTTAAAAATATTAACAGAAAAGGGCTATGAAGTTAAGGAAGTTCAGCCTGTAGATATGTTTCCACACACTAGCCACGTTGAGACGGTCGTATTGATAGAGAAGAAATAGCTTGAAATCAAAGGCTTGGGGCAATTTGCCCCTTTTTTTCATGTGTGTTTTATGTTTCCGTAGACTAAGGTTTTGAAGGGATTTGAACCCCGGGGGTTCACTTTTTCGCAAATATAAATTGAGAGATAGCAGTTGGACGGATATTTGCGGGAAGGTATAGGAGTTTATGTATTTGTTTGTATGGATAAAGGGAAAATAGATATACAATTTTAATATTATTAAATGTTATAATACATTTGAGAAATTTATATTAGATATAGAATTAAATAGCTTTACTTATTGAATAGAAGAAGTTATTATGTTATAAGTGAAGCTGATTATATTGAGTTTTATAAGAGTAATGTTGGTAAAATTTGAGGAAGGGAGGGTATATCTTAGTGTTTAAAGATTCAGTTACATTTATAGATTTATTTGCAGGAATCGGAGGGTTTAGAATTGCATTGGAACATTTTGGTGGAAAATGTATTTTTTCTTCAGAAATTGATAAGTATGCCTGCATGACCTACAGAGCTAACTTCGGTGATATGCCACATGGTGATATAACTAAAATAGATGCAAAAGATATACCAAGTCATGATATACTTTGTGGGGGATTTCCATGTCAACCTTTTAGTATTAGTGGTTTGCAAAGAGGATTTGAAGATTCAAGAGGTACACTTTTTTTTGAAATTGCGAGAATTGCAGCTTATCACAAACCTAAGGTTTTATTTTTAGAAAATGTTGCTAATTTAGAAAAGCATTCAGATGGGGCTACTATTAGCCGCATGATTAGTATTTTAGAGGAAATCGGCTATAATGTTTTCTATTCAACATTAAATGCAAGTGAGTATGGAGTACCTCAATCTAGGAAAAGAGTATATATAATTGGATTTAGAAAGGACTTAGAAGTAACCAAATTTGAGTTTCCTAAGCCATCTTATAAAGACGTTGCGTTAGAGGATATTTTGCTTCCAGATGAAGAAACGAAGGATTATTTAATAATTAGAGATGATATTGTAATGAAAGATATAGTTGTTGAGAAAAGACAGCTAAAGCCAATAAGAATAGGTACTATAAATAAAGGAGGTCAAGGGGATAGAATATATAGTCCTAAAGGTCATGCAATAACTTTATCAGCAGAAGGTGGTGGAGCTGGGGCAAAAACTGGTGCATATTTAGTTAATGGAAAAGTAAGAAAACTTGCACCTAAAGAATGTAGAGCCGTGCAAGGGTTTCCAGAAAAATTTATAATACCAGTGTCAGATAGTCAAGCATGGAAGCAGTTTGGAAATTCTGTAGCAGTTCCAGTTTTAAAAGAAATCGTAAATAAAATTACACAAGTTGAACAGATATACAAAAAAAGTTAGAAGTAGTATAGCTACTTCTAACTTGTACAACTTATTTTAATGAATTGATAAATAGTATTAAGTCACGGTTATCTTGAGGTTTAATACATTCAACTGAAAAAATAACATTAGGATTATTAGTACTTCCTAATTTTCTAATTTCGTACATACCTTCATCTTCTTTAAATGTCAGTTGACAATTGATATCAGTTATAGAAAATTGATATTTGTTAAGTTGGGCATCTGATTGAAGAAATATTTTTTTGCCTTTTTGAGTTAAATAAAAAGGATTTGGGTGTTTGTTTTCAAAGTATTCTTTTACATCATTAAAATATTTTTGTGGTAGTTCACTAGAACCACTTTTTTTTCTTCTAAAATTTGCAGTAACATTAAAGTAATCACCATATTTTTCTATTGGGAATATAACAAATTCATTTTTATAGTAAGTTATAACAAATCTAACGCCTTTTTTTATATAATGATTTTTAATCCATTCTGTAAAGTAGGATATTGGTAGGTCGATTTCTAAAGCTCTTGTACTAACATCTTTATATAAATTGAAATTATTGTTAATATAATCCTTTATTAAGTGGGCATATTCATTTTCAGGAGTTTTATTTTCAGGACTATAAATGAATTTATCGCCTTCTATCAAAAGAACAAATTGACCACTTTGTGCTTTTGGCATTTTAGATTCAATTAAGAATTTAACTCTATTATTTACCATGACTTCAATATCAGATGTGGTAGAATCACTTTTGCCTTTTCCTATGAATTTTATATCATTGTTTCCAAAATTGCTGTTTAGAAAATTTACACATTCATTTTCGAAAATTTCCCAATTTGTCATACAAAATCCCCCTTAAAATTTAAAAAGTTCATATATTTGAATATCTAAAGCTATAGCTATTTTTTCAATATTGTTTAGTGATATACTTCTTGTCCCCCTTTCGACTGAACTTATATAAGTTCTATGAAGTCCAGTAAGTTCAGCTAATTTTTCTTGAGAGTATCCCTTGGCTTGTCTAAATTTTTTAACGTTTAGACCAAATCTTTTGCATATATTATCCATAAAATTCCCTCCAAATTAATTTTATAAAAAACACATACAATAAGTCTACATACAATAAGTAACATTGGTGTTGAATATGAATATTTGATTTTTGGATTGACAAGGAATAATATGCCATATTATAATGATGTTAGCAATAAAGCATACATGCATTTATGAGAGGGATGGTAGATTGATTCAATTGGATTTTAAAACTAAAAATAATGGGACTCCTGTTCTTAAAAGAGCAGAGATAGATGATTTAGCAGAAAGAGTTTTACAGGATTATAATTCAAAGGTTCTTCAGGAACCATGCAGTTTAGATGTTGAGCATTTTTCAGAATGCTATGCAGGATTGGAAATGGACTATCAAGATTTAACACATAATCAATCCATATTAGGAATGACAGTATTTAATGATTGTTATATTCCTGTATATGATGCAGATAATAATAAAGCGAAAAGAATACCAGTAAATGAAGGGACTATATTAATAGACAATAGTCTTCTGAATGAAGAACAATTAAGAAGAGGCCGTTTTACCCATGCACACGAGATAGCACATTGGCTTTTACACAGACATATTTACACAATTAATAAAATGCAGATGACATTATTTGATAGTGAACCCCAAAACGAGCCGGTGATAAAGTGTCGTACAACTGATATTGAAAGTACAGGGAAAAGGCAGCTTGTAACTGATGATGATTGGATTGAATGGCAGGCGGATTATATGGCTTCAGCATTATTGATGCCTAAGAAAATCTTTAACAGATATGTAACAGCTAAATTTAAGTCAGCAGGTATGGTGGGAATGTGTTATGAAATGGGAACTGATTTTGAAAAAGATTTATGGGCAGATGTCTTAAGCCGTGAAATTGCAGATATATTTGACGTATCTTTAACAGCTGCAAAAATAAGACTTAAAAATTTGAATTTCATTAAGGAAAAACAGGAATATAAGCAGTTTTCTATTATTTAAGTGTTCAAAACTCAATATTAAATAAATTTGACAGTGGAAGGAGGTGTATATTATGAGTAGTAAGTTTGGGGATTTTATTGCAGAAAAGAGAAAACAAAAGGATATAAGTCTAAGAAAGATGGCAGATTTGCTAGATATCTCTCCAGCATATTGGAGTGATATTGAAAAAGGGAGAAGAAATCCACCTAATATAAATAAGATGGAGGAAATAGCAAAAATATTAGGGCTAACACCAGAAGAAACAGATTATATGATTGATATAGCATCTGAAGATAGGGATGAAATCCCTATGGACTTACCTGATTATATCAAAGAAAGTGGTTTGGCTAGAACTGCCCTTAGAAAAGCACGTAAAATCGAAAGTGAGGGGAAAAGTGATATTACAGAAAAGGCTTGGCTTGAATTTATTAAAGCCTTAGATGAGAAAGAGTAGAGAGGGGGATACTCATGAATGATTATTTTAAATGTATGATAGAAGAACAGTTTTACCAACAAATTTTTGATACTTTACAAGATGAAATAATGAATAACTATTCTGAGTATGACTTAACATTAAGAGCTAGAGATGTAATAGAAGTTTTAGAAGCTGAATTGGATAATATAGAAATACTAAGGGTCAATAACATCAAGCAAGATGATGAAGAAGTAAGTTTTGATATACTTGTTAATTGCGATATAGAAATAGGGGATTATTTTGCTAAAGAAAATATTTCAGAGTCAATACGCCAATGGTTTAAATTAAGCTGCAGTGCAGTATTAGATAATGCTTCATTAAGTGATTTTGTTATAAATGACATAGAAGCTTACAATAAATAAAGGGGATGGGGGTATAATGAATTTGAATAATGATTTAGTTCCCATCATCAGAAAAGGGGGTATAGATAAAGAAGCAGCTAAATTTTTGCAAAAATACTATCCACAAGGTTTGAAAGAACCAATGGCAATACCAGTAGAAGATATTGCAGAGCTTAAAATGGGACTTGAAATAGACTATGTAAATATCGATAGAAACTGTGATACTTTAGGGATGATGATATTTTCTGATGGATGTGTGGAACTTTATGATAAGGATACTCAGCAAAATATTGTAAGACAATATAAAAAAGGAACTCTTCTAGTTGAAAGCGATCTTTCTGAAATAGCAAATAGAGGCAGAGAAAGGTTTACTGTTACCCATAAAATGGTTCATTGGGACAAGCATCAATTAAGATTTATGACCCTGTCCTATAAAGATAAAGCTATGGCAAAAGCCTGCAGATGTCCTAAACAAAAAGCATACAAGCCTAAAACAGCAGATGAGTGGATAGAGTGGCAGGCTGATAACATAGCAGCAGCAATCCTAATGCCAGCAGAAATGTTTAGAATAAAGGCAGAAGAGTTAAGAGGAAAATATTGTAGATTAAAAGGAATTAGTCAATCAATAATAAAAGATTTAATAATTGATGAATTAGCATCCACATTTGAAGTATCAAAACAGGCTGCTGGAATAAGATTAAATACTTTGGAAATTTCAATGTAAAGATGACAGCAGGAGCTATAGCTCGTGTTGTTATTTTAAAACAAGGTGTTCGCATGTGAGCGTGCATAAAACAAATGTGTAAATTTTACGATTACATTATCTTAATGGTTAAATGCATACAAGTTATAAAAGCAAGGAAAAATTTTTTAGTTATATGTTCGCTTAAAAGCTGACATGACACGAATGGAAAAAAGATGGAGGTGCCTATGGTATTAGAAGAAGTGAGAGACAAAGGAAAACATAAAAAGCTATTATTTAAAATTCTTATTGAAGAAGATGCTTTCTTAATATCAATAAAATGCAGAGAGCATAAGGAACCTGTTTTAATTGATATTAGTTCAGTTATAAGTCCATATGTGGATAAGACGACAATGGTACGAATTAAAGAAGTCTGTAAGTCTATTTATAAGAAGAAAAGAGAAGAAGCATCTTAAATAATATAAAAATCAAATAAAATCCAATCCCTTGTGAGCTGCTTAGATAGCCGGATTGAAATGTAAATGTGCACTTAAGGATTGTTCCTTAGCACATAACATTTCTCCGGCTATTTTTTTGCTGCAGAAACTAAAATTTTTTTAAATAAGCAAAAAGTCTGCATATTTAACTTTTATTCTTATATCACAGAGCAAAGGAAAGGGGGTGAGAAAGCGATGGGACCAAATGAAAGACGCATAGAAATCATAGAAAGATTATGTTATAGAAGGCAAGACACAATGGCTAACTTAGCAAATGAGTTTGGGGTTAGTATTAGAACCATTAAAAATGATATTGATATCCTATCGCTTTCTTACCCGATAGAAACTATTCGAGGACGACATGGTGGAGGTATCAAGATTGCAGATGGTTATAAGTTAAATCAAAAATATTTAAAGCCAGAACAAGTGGAATTATTAAAAAGATTAAGTATCATGCTGTCAGGTGACGACCTTGCCGTAATGAATAGCATTATCAAAGACTTTGCTCTAAAAGCATAAGGGTGAAGGAGGTGGAATTTATGACTGATATAAATTTAGTTCTTGCAGAAGAACTGGAAAGACTTGCAGCAGAATATCGAGCAAAAGCAAAGAACTATACAATGAATGATCAAATAAGCATTCAAGATATAAGCATGGTGCTAACAGAGAAAATAAAAAAAGGTAAAATAGCAGAAATTAAAGCACTATTAAGAAAATATGGTGCAGAAAAGCTAATTGAAGTTAAACTTGAAGATTATGCTGATATTTTTGAAGATGCTAAAAAAATATAAGGGAGGAAAAAGTTATGAATGAATTAATTAAAGTAAATTACAGTACAGAAGAACCAACAGTATCAGCAAGAGAACTTCATAAGTTTTTAGAAATAGCAACAGAGTTCAGGCATTGGTTTCCAAGGATGTGTGAATACGGGTTTAAAGAAGGAATAGATTATACCCCGGTCATTTTTGACCACCCCCAAAACCATCAGCCAATAAGGGACTATTGTTTAACAATACCTATGGCAAAAGAAATATGTATGATTCAAAGGACTGAAAAAGGGAAAATGGCAAGGCAGTATTTTCTTTCTATTGAAAAGGCATGGAATACACCTGAAATGGTAATGTCAAGAGCTTTGAAAATGGCGGAGAATCAAATTCAATCTCTAAAGCTAATAAATTCTAAATTAAGCGTTGAAAATGAAATTATGAGACCAAAGGCAGAGTATTTTGATGAACTGGTAGACAGGAATTTGCTTACTAATTTTAGAGATACAGCAAAAGAACTAAATATAAAGGAGAAAGTCTTTATAAAATTTCTAATTGATAATAAATATATTTATCGAGATAAGAAGGGAAATTTAAAACCATATGCTGATAAAAATAACGGTTTGTTTGAAATAAAAGAATCGAAGAATGATAAAACCGGCTGGGTAGGAACACAAACGTTAATTACACCTAAAGGTAGAGAAACATTTAGATTATTAATTAAAGGATTAGTTGATAGAAATGTTGTTCAGGCAGGTGATAAAAAATAAATGTAAATATGTATCCGCTGTATCAAATCTTTCAAACATAAGAGGGGGTGATGCCAAATGTTCAAGATAATTTTATACCCACATCAGGAAAGAACACTGAATCAGTCAAAGGATTACAGAAGGGTTGCATATTATCTTGACATGTGACCTAGTGGGATTAGGCAAGACATTTTTAGGTTCAGAGAAAATGAAACAATTAAATGCACCTTATAATCTTCTAATCTGCCAAAAGTCCAAAATCAAAGATTGGGAAGAACATTTTAAAAACTACTATGACTTAAAAGTTATAATTTTTAAGAATCAATCCATAGAGAGTATACCGCAAAATAGTGTAATTATTATTAATTATGATTTGGTATGGCGAAGGAAGCAATTACAAAAGCTAAAGGATTTTACATTAATACTTGATGAATCGCAGTATATCAAAAATGAAACATCCAACAGGGCAAAATTTATTTTAAGCCTTAATCCTGCAAATGTAATTCTTCTTTCTGGTACTCCAACAGGTGGAAAATATGAGGAACTGTGGTCACAGCTTAGACTTCTTGGATGGAGCATAAGTAAAAAGTCCTTTTATAATCACTACACAATTACAGAAAAGATTGATGTTGGAGGATTTAAAATTCCAGTTGTAAAAGGCTATAAAAATGTTGATAGGTTAAAGGAAAAACTAAAATCCCATGGTGCAGTATTTATGAAAACAGAAGAAGTATTTGACTTGCCGGATCAGATTGAACAGGTTATAACAATCGAGAACACAAAGGAATATAAAAAGTTTAAAAAAGACAGAGTTATTACGATTGATGGTGAAACCTTAGCAGGAGATACAGCACTTACAAAGTTATTGTATCTAAGGCAGTTAACATCTATTTACAACTCAAATAAACATCAGGTGCTAAAAGATATCTTTGAATCCAGTAATGATAGATTTGTTATCTTCTACAATTTTAAAAGAGAGTTTGAGATTATAAAAACCATCTGTTTTAAGATAGATAGACCCATTTCTTATATTAATGGAGATGGAACAAACCTTGAAAATTATGAAAATAAATCAAACAGCATTACTTTGGTTCAGTATCAATCAGGAGCATCTGGAGTTAATCTGCAGAAGTCAAATAGAATTATTTATTTCAGCCTTCCGCTATCTAGTGAATTTTGGATGCAGTCAAAAAAGAGAATACACAGGATAGGGCAAAGTAGGACCTGCTTTTACTACTATCTTATTACAGAAAACAGCATAGAAGAAAAGATACTTGAAGTACTAAAGGAAAGGCGGGATTTTACTGTGGAGCTATTTGAAAAGGAGATGTTATGACAGAAAAACAGTTTCAAACTAAAGTTATAAGATATTTAAAATCACTTCCTAATACTTGGTTTTTCAAGGTGTGGGGTGGGGGCTTTCAAAGAAGCGGTATTCCAGATCTAATCTGCTGTATAAATGGAGTTTTTCTAGCAATTGAGCTGAAAGCAGAAAAAGGAAAACCAACAGAACTTCAAAAAATGAATATAAAAAATATAAATGAAGCAGGAGGCATTGGAATAATTTTATACCCTAAAGGATTTGAAGAATTTAAAAAACTCATAGAGGGGGTGCTGATGTGCAATTTTCCCACAGCAGAGTTGAATGCTTTGAAAAGTGCAAGTACCAATTCAAACTGCGATATAAAGACAAATTAAGAACAATACCTTCACCGGCAGCAGATAATGCTTTAATTGCAGGTTCAGCTTTACATCTTGGGATTGAGGAAGGGATAGAGGCAATGGAGCAATATTATTATAATCAGTATCCGGTTATTACTGATGCTCATGTAAATGAAGTAATTAAGCTTACATCATTAGTAAAAAAGGCTCAGATTGTAATAAATACAATGCTTCATAATAAAGAGCCGACAGAAAAATATGAATTTAAAATTGATTTTCCAGAATTTATAGGATTTGTAGACTTTATTATTCAAACACAGGCTGGAAGTCTTAGCATTTATGACTTTAAATACAGCAATAATATAGAGCATTATCTGGAGTCAAAACAGCTGCACTTATATAGGTATTACTTAGAAAAACTCGGCTTTAAGGTATCGGAAATAGGATTTATTTTTATTCCTAAAACAGCTATAAGGCAAAGGAAGACTGAGGATTTATATCAGTTTAGAAAAAGGCTTCATGAAACTTTAGAAGATATGGAAGTTAAGGTAATTCAAATTCCATATGATGAATCTAAGGTTCAAGAATTTAAGCTAAGATGCCAGGAGATTATTAATGAAAAAGAATATGAAAAAACACCATCAAGACTTTGCGATTGGTGTGAATATCAAAGTTATTGTGAAGGAGGACAAACATATATGTTATTACCGCAAAATGTTAGGAGAGAACTGCAAATAGACAGGTATCCGGATATGTGGATATATGCCGACAGTTACGTTGGTAAATCAACTTTTGTTGATCAGTTCGATGATTTATTATTCTTAAATACTGATGGAAATACGGATAATACCACAAGTCCAGTTATAAGGATAGCTGATGAAGTAACTTTTGAAGGAAGACTTAAAAAAGTCAAAATGGCTTGGGAAGTATTCTTAGATGTTATAACTGAGCTTGAGAAAAAAGATAACACATTTAAAAGAGTATGCATTGATTTAGTTGAGGATTTATATGAACACTGCAGGCTCTATATGTATAACAAATTAGGCATAGACCATGAGCAGGATGCAGGTTTTGGTAAGGGATGGGATATGGTAAGGACTGAATACTTATCAGCTATCAAAAGACTTAAGAACTTAGGCTACCAAATTATATATATTTCTAAGGAAGTAACCACAGAAATAACTCTTAAAAATGGAGCTAAGCTTACAACAATTAAACCTAATATTAATGAAAAAATAGCTAACGTTTTAGCAGGAACAGTAGATTTAACTGTAAGAGCTTATATGGATGGTGAAGAAAGATTCTTGCAGCTGGAGAAAAAGGAGAACGTCTTCGGTGGTGGCAGATTTAACTTCAAAGTTCCAAAAGTAAAGCTTGATAAAGATGAGTTTATGAAAGCTTTAGAAGATGCTCAAGAAGGTATAAAAACTTATTCTAAAGCAGAAAAAGATACTTCTGATAATACAGCAGTAGTAGATAATACAACTGTATTAGAAACATCTGAAGTTAAAGAAGAATCAGTAAAAAAGAGCAGACGCTCTAGAAAATAAAAAATAGGAGGAGATAATTATGGCAACAAAAAATTTATTTGCTAAGTTTGATAAGGAATTTGATATTAAGGGTTTAAAGGAAGACTTAAAAAATGTAGGAACAGGAGAAGGACAATACAAAGATGTACCCCTTGGAACATATGAGGTAAAAATTGAAAAAATGGAACTTGTAGAGTCAAAGACAGGTAAACCTATGTTATCCTGCTGGATGAAAATCTTATCTGGCGAATATCAAAATTCCATATTGTTTATGAACCAAGTTATAAACACAGCTTTCGGACTTCATAACGCTAATGAATTTTTAAGATCTCTTGAAGCTGGAATAGAAGTAGAGTTTGAAAGTTTTTCACAATACTACGATTTAATACTTGATATCCATGAAGCAATTGATGGCAATTTAGAATATGCAGTAGAGTATGGGGAAACCAACAAAGGATTTAAAACTTTTAAAATTACTGAAGTATTTGAGGTTTAATAGGTATGATTCTATTCTTTGACGCAGAGGTTTTCCTGCAAGATTGGCTCTTCGTCGTAATAGACCCTATTAATCATCAAAAATATGTCTTTATAAATGATGCTAAGAAATTAGCATCATTTTATGAAGAACATAAAGAACATATCTGGATTGGCTATAACAGCCATCATTATGATCAGTATATTTTAAAAGGTATCCTTTGCGGTTTTGACCCACATAGTATCTCCAGCTTCATTATAGCAGAAAAAAATCAAGGATGGCAGTACAGCTCTCTATTTCAAAAGATACAGCTTTATGAATTTGATATTATGACAACAACTCACGGTTTAAAAGAACTAGAAGGATTTATGGGAAATGATATTAGAGAAAGCACTGTAAGCTTTTCAATAGATAGAAAGTTAACAGAAGAAGAATTAGAGGAAGTAGTAAAATACTGTACCCATGATGTTGAGCAGACTATAGAAATATTTTTACATCGTAAAGAGGAATTTGATAGTCATATAGCTTTACTTAAAGCTTTTAAACTGCCGCTTAAATATATAAGTAAAACAAAGGCACAGCTTGCAGCAGTTATTTTAAAAGCCAATAAAATAAATCGCTGTGATGAATTTGAACTTAATATACCAAATAATTTAAAAATAAATAAATACAATGAGGTTGTTGATTGGTACAAAAATTCAAGTAATCACAGTTATGATAAATCATTAGAAATAAATATAAGTGGTGTACCTCATGTATTTGCATGGGGTGGGCTTCATGGTGCAAAAGAAAAATATACAGGTGAAGGAATTCTTTTAAATGTGGATGTAGTTTCTTTTTACCCGTCTTTGATGATAGAGTATGGATTTTTATCAAGAAATGTAGAAGACCCTGCATTTTATAAAGAAATATATAAGGAACGTATAAAGCTAAAGGCTGAAAAGAACCCAATGCAGCAGCCTTATAAAATTGTTCTAAACAGTACCTATGGTGCTATGAAATACAAATACAATAACCTCTATGACCCAAGACAGGCTAATAATGTATGCGTAGCAGGACAGCTTTTACTTTTAGATTTAATAGAAAGGCTGGAACCGCATTGGACTTTAATTCAGTCCAATACTGATGGTTTAATAGGAAAAATAAATAGGAAATCAGATTTAGATAAAATCAAAGAAATCTGTAAGGAATGGGAAGATAGGACTTTTATGAAGCTTGATTTTGAAATCTTTAAGAAGATATATCAAAAGGATGTAAATAACTACATCATTATTAAAGAAGACGGCGGTTTTAAATCTAAAGGTGCCTATGTTAAGGAACTAAACAGTATTGATAATGATCTGCCTATAATAAACTTAGCTTTAAAGAAATATTTTATAGAAGGTTTTCCAGTAGAAAAAACTATAACGGAATGTAAGGAGCTTTTAATGTTTCAAAAGGTTGTAAAGCTTACTTATAAATATTCTCATGCTCTTTATGGGGACAAACCTTTAAAGGAAAAGACATTAAGAGTATTTGCATCAAAGAATGAAGATGACAAAGGAGTTTTTAAAGTAAAGCCTAGTGGCAGAGTTGAAAAAATAGCAAATACACCTGATAGATGTTTTATAGTAAATGACAGTGTTATAGAAAAAAGAGTCCCAAGACGCCTTGATAAGGAGTGGTATATAAATTTAGCAAAGAAAAGAATTGAAGATTTTGTTGGTGAAATCATATAAAAATTAATAGGAATTTGGGAGGTATATCCCAAAATACATTAAAAATTGGCTAGTTTCAGTACAAGAAAAGTAAAAAAACAGGCTGAATTTAATATTATTTGGGATATTTCATATGTAATTTGGTATAAAAACCTCCCAAAATATATGGCAATTTGGTATAAAAACCTTCCAAATTATAAAGCAAAAAGGTGGTGAATATTAAAGTGGAAATTTTCAAAGGGTATATTCCACTTAAGGGTAAGAAACCTATTGAAGAATATAAAAATAGAAAAGAATTTTACAACTATGATTATATAAGGAAAACAAGAAATGATTATGGCGGCATATTAAAAGATGATATTGTCCAGATAGATTTGGATTCTATGGAAGAGGCTGAAATTATTAAAGCTATGATTATAGATTTAAATGTTAAGTGCAGTATTTTAAAAACCGACAGAGGTATGCATTTTTATTTTAAAAATACAGATTTAAAAACAAGAAAAGTAAAAGTTAAAACACCTATAGGGTTAACAGTTGATGTAGGCCTTGGCTTGAAAAATGCAGTTGTTCCATTAAAAGTTGGTGGCAAAACACGAAGATGGTTAAATAAAACTGACGAAGTTGATTTTCTTCCAGAATGGCTAAAACCAATAAAATTCGCACCTGACTTTTCTAATTTAGATGAAGGAGATGGGAGAAACCAAGAACTTTTTAATTATATTCTTACTTTACAATCAGAAGGTTTTAGTAAGGACAGTATTAGAAACATCATTACATTGATTAATAGATATGTTTTAAAGACACCAGTGGATCAAAGGGAGTTAGATACTATTCTTCGTGATGGAGCTTTTCTTAAACAGTCTTTTTATAAGAAATCAAAATTTCTTCATGACCAGTTTGCAAAATTCTTAAAAGAAGAAGAGCACATTATTAAAATTAATAACCAGCTCCACGTTTATAAGGACGGAATTTATAAAAATAGTACTTTGGAAATTGAATCAGCTATGATTAAACATTTATCAGAGCTTAATAAAGCAAAGAGGAATGAAACTATAAATTACCTAGAACTTATTACTAATAACGTCATTCCAAGCTTTGAAGATTATAATCGCATAGCATTTAACAATGGAATTTATAACATAATAGATGATTCTTTTACAGAACATTCTCCAGATTTTATCATCACTAACAAAATTCCATGGGATTATAACCCAAATGCTTATTTCGAATTAGCAGATAAAACCTTAGATAAAATCAGCTGCAATGATGCTGAAATTAGAAGTGTACTTGAAGAACTTATAGGATACACATTTTATAGAAGAAATGAAATTGGAAAAGCTTTCATTTTAACTGGTGAAAAACAAAATGGGAAATCAACATTTTTGGATATGGTAACTACTCTTATAGGTATTTCTAATATTGCTGCTCTTGATTTAAAGGAGTTGGGAGAGCGATTTAAAACAGCAGAATTATTTGGAAAGCTTGCAAATATTGGTGACGATATTGGAGATGAATTTATTGCAGAGCCTTCAATGTTTAAGAAGCTTGTTACAGGGGATAGAGTTAATGCAGAGAGGAAAGGCAAAGACCCTTTTGATTTTAATAATTACTCCAAGCTTTTATTTTCAGCCAATAATGTTCCAAGGGTTAAGGATAAAACAGGAGCTGTCCAAAGAAGACTTCTTATAATTCCGTTTAAGGCAAAGTTTACAGCAGATGATCCTGATTTCAGACCAGATATTAAATATGAATTAAGGACAAAAGAGTCCATGGAATATTTGATTTTATTGGGTTTAAAGGGGCTTAAAAGAATCCTACAAAATAAAAAGTTCACAAAATCCATACAAGTGGAGCATGAGCTTAAAGAATATGAGAAGACCAACAATCCAATTATTGAGTTTTATGAAGAATATGAAACACAAGTGGAAAATGAGCCAACGAAAAATGTCTATAAGAATTATTTGGAGTTTTGCTTGAATAATAATCTGCAGCCTTTAAGTCATATAGAATTTTCAAGACAGATTACCAAGAGGTTCGGTTATAAAATTATAGATAAAAAAATTGATGGTAAAAAATACAGGATATTTGTGAAACTGTAAGTACAAGATGGGTTTTATATCAGTTCAACATAGGTACAAGATTAAAAGCAAGTAAAATCAACGGGGTACAAGATGTCTAAGATGTATATACCTTTTATATAACAAAATATAGTATATATAAAAATATTATTATATAAAAAAGAAATATATATATATAACTAGGTATCATGTACTCCCTGAGTAAGGGGGAATTGTAAATGGCCGATAGACAAGCATACTCAGATCCTACAGCTGCAAAGGCTGTTGGGAATGGAATAAAGGAATTTAAAAAGAAAAAAGTAATAAATAGTTGTTTTGCCTTAAGAAAAGGGAAATGCAGTGTGCTAAATGTTAAAAAATGTGATGAGCTAAGTTGCAGCTTTTATAAAACTAAGCAGCAGCTTCAGAAGGAAAAGCATTTGACTTTTAAGAGAATAAAAACTTTAGATAAAGATAAACAATTTAAAATTTCAGAAAGTTTTTATGGTGGCAAAATGCCTTGGTTAAAGGAGGAGATTTAGTATGACATCCAAAGAATATTTATCACAGGCATATCGTATAGACCAAAGAATTAATAGTAAATTGGAGCAGATAGTATCTTTAAGAGCATTAGCTACTAAAGCTACATCTACTTTAAGTGATACACCTCCAAGTGGAACTCGTAATGTGCATTCTATGGAGGATATAATTGTAAAAATAGTTGATTTGGAAAATGAAATAAATAGAGATATTGATACATTAGTTGATTTAAAGCGAGATATTATGGATGTTATTAAAAAAATTAATAATCCAGAACAACAAACCCTTTTAGAACTTAGATATCTCTGCTTTAAATCTTGGGAGCAAATAGCAGTAGAGATGGGGTACAGTATTCAAAATGCTTATAAAGTTCATGATAGAGCAATTGAAAATATAGCAGCTTTGAAAAGAGTAGAGTAAAGTTGATAGAAGTAGAGTATAAAAATATGATTTAGTTATAATTGGAGGATTAGAAAGATGAGTTATAAAGAAGCTTTACAAGATGGTATTAGAATTGAAAAGTGTGGCAGACAAAGCAGATATTATCCCCGCTGTATCTTTTGCGGCACGGAAGTAAAGTCATATAATTATATTCAACACTATAATTACATCTGTTCTGATTGCCGCAAGCTTAAAAATACTCTTATGAAAACAGGGATTTTTAAATTAAAAACAAAAAAGTAGAGTAAAGTTGATTGAATTAGAGTATTAAATGTTGTCTTATATAAAATAGAGAGATATTAGCAAAAAGCCATCACAGAAAAAACTGTGGTGGTTTTTCTTATGCAAAAACATAACTTGGGAGGACTGATGTATATGCCAGTAAAACCTAAACGACCCTGCAGTTATCCTGCCTGTCCTGAACTTACCTGTAGCAGATACTGTGAGAAACATCAAAAGGAGATAGATAAAAACTACAATAAAACCTGCAGACCTTACGGCTACCTTTATAATAGTAGTAGATGGAGAAGACTTAGGAAACAGTTTCTGCATAAACACCCACTGTGTAAAGAGTGTAAAAGAAAGGGGATTGTTACTGCCGCAACTGTAGTGGATCATATTAAACCTCATCAAGGTGATGAAAGGCTGTTCTGGGATGAGAGCAATTGGCAGAGTTTATGCAAAAGATGTCATGATAGGAAGACCGCTAAGGAAGATGGTAGATGGGGAAAGAAGGGAAGAGTCTACTCTTATTAAAGTTATCAACAATGCTGTGTTAATAACTTGTTGATAATCTGTTGATAATTCTTCGAGAAAGGGTAGGGGGGTATATTTCCTCACCACTTGAACCCCCCTACGTCGGGCGGCTCCCTTCGCACGAAATTTCGCAGAATTTGATAAGGGGGGTAGCATATATTTCATATAAAATCAGATGTAGCCATTGGAAAATCAGCAATCAAGCTGTTTTATATTTTGCAGATAAGTATCTGTAAAAAATCAGAAGTAAAAGCCTGTAAACCTTAAAAATACAAGGATTTATAGGCTTTTGATGTTTATATAAAAACTATTCAAAAATCAAGTTCAATGAGTGATTTTTAAATGTTTTTATGGCATTTTCTAAAGATTTTGCATTAATCTTATCGCAAAAAGGAAAGGAGGCATAAAGAAATTGACTAAGGTGGAAAAACAGCAGATTCATGAACTAAGGCTTAAAGGTTTAGGATATAAAGCAATAGCTGCAGTTCTTGGTTTATCAAGAGATTCAGTAAAAAGCTACTGTAAAAGGAATGGTCTTTGCGGTGATGTTTCTGTAGTAAGTTTGAACATTGAAGAGATGAAAAAGCAGAGTCTTGTATGCCTTCACTGTGGTAAGAAATTAAAACAAAAGAAAAAAGGGAGAGTAAGGAAATTCTGCTGTGAAGAATGCAGGAGAATCTGGTGGAAAAATAATCAAGATAAAAGAAACAGAAAGGATACAGCTGTTTATAAATATACCTGTGCCTATTGCCAGAAAGAGTTCAGCTCTTATGGAAATAAAAACAGAAAATACTGCAGTCACAGCTGCTATATAAAATCAAGGTTTGGGGAGGTTTAAGAAGATGCAGTTTAGGAAGTTAAAAATAGACAGCCTTATACCTGCTAAATATAATCCGAGAAAAGATTTAAAGCCGGGTGATAAGGAATATGAAAAGATAAAAAACAGTTTAACTGAATTTGGATATGTAGATCCCATTATTGTAAATTCAGACCTTACAATTATTGGCGGTCATCAAAGATGGAAGGTTTTAAAAAGCTTAGGCTATACAGAAGTTGATTGTGTTGTTATTGATATAGATAAAACAAAAGAAAAGGCTTTGAATGTGGCACTTAATAAGATAAGCGGAGAGTGGAATGAAGCACTTCTTGCTGAGCTTATTAAGGATTTGCAGAGTATAGATTATGATGTTTCCTTTACAGGTTTTGAACCGCCGGAGATAGAAGAACTGTTTAGCAATGTTCATGACAAGGAAATAAAAGAAGATGATTTTGATGTTGAAGATGCTTTAAAAGAACCTGTAATTTCAAAGCAGGGAGATTTGTGGCTGCTTGGAAGGCACAGACTGATTTGCGGGGACAGTACAAAAGCTGAAACATATGAAAAGTTAATGGATGGTAAAAAAGCTAATTTAGTGGTTACAGATCCTCCGTACGGTGTATGCTATGATGGAAGCCAAGGCACAATTAAAAATGATAATTTAAAGGATGACGAGTTTTATAAATTTCTTTTAGATGCATTTAAAAATATGGAAAACAATATGGCAGATGATGCTTCAATATATGTATTCCACGCAGATACTAAAGGACATATTTTTAGAAATGCTTTTCAGGATGCTAACTTTTATCTTTCAGGGGTGTGCCAGTGGGTAAAGCAATCCTTGGTATTAGGACGCAGTCCATATCAATGGAAACATGAACCCTGCCTATTTGGGTGGAAGAAAAAAGGCAGGCATAATTGGTATGCAGGTAGAAAAGAAACTACTGTATGGGAATTTGATAAACCTTCAAAGAGTAAGCTTCATAGCACAATGAAGCCAGTAGCTTTAATAGCGTATCCAATTAAAAATTCAAGCCTTACAAACTGTATAATTCTTGAGCCGTTCTCAGGAAGCGGAACTACAATGGTTGCCTGCGAGCAGACAGATAGGATTTGTTATGCCATTGAACTAGATGAAAAGTTTGTGGATGTTGCAGTAAAAAGATATATAGAGCAGGCTGGAACTGATGAAGAAGTATTTTTAGTTAGAGATGGAGTTAAAATTAAATATGCTGATATAAAAAAGGAAGGTTGTGATTAATATGACCTTCCTTGATTTCTTTGCAGGAATCGGCGGATTTCGATTAGGCTTAGAACTTGCAGGACATAAATGTATCGGATTTTGTGAAAAAGATAAATTTGCAGTAAAAAGCTATAGAGCTATGTTTGATAAGGAAGGAGAGTGGTATGCAGATGACGTTACAAAACTTAAATCAGAAGACATACCCTATGCAGATATCTGGTGTTTTGGATTCCCATGTCAAGATATCTCAGTTGCAGGAAAACAAAGAGGACTCAGTGGAGAAAGAAGCGGCTTATATTTTAGAATTATTGACCTTATCAAAGGCAAAGAAGAAAAAGATAAACCCTCATACCTTCTTATTGAGAACGTTAAAAACCTGCTGTCAATTAATAACGGATGGGACTTTGCAGCCGTTCTCTCTGAGCTGGATGAAGCAGGGTATGATGCTCTCTGGCAGGTGCTTAACTCTAAAGACTTCGGAGTTCCCCAAAACCGAGAGCGGGTGTTCATTATTGCAAATCTTAGAACCAGAGGTAGACGAGAAATACTACCTATCACAGGAGAAAACACAGCAGCTCTTAAGCAAATTATAAGTGGCATGCAGGGATACAGAGTATATGATACCGAAGGTATAGCCTGCACACTTCAAAGCAGTGCCGGCGGAGCTGGTGCTAAAACTGGTCTTTATTGTATAGGTAATATTAACTCAAGCGGCAAAGGTATGAATGGAAATGTTTATTCATCAGAAGGAATTGCTCCAGCAGTTACAACTAATAAGGGCGAAGGAAGCAAAATCTTTATAGATCAGTCTTATACAAAGCCAAAGCTCACAGATACCTCAAGATGCATTACATCACGTTATACAGCAGGAGTGGTTAATAGAACCGCAATGAATAGTGCTGTTCTTGAAGCAAGGGCAGTTATAACTCCTGAAAGAGAAAATAAACGTCAGAATGGAAGGAGATTTAAAAATGCAGATGAACCAATGTTTACTTTAACAGGGCAGGACAGACATGGAGTTGCAGTTAAAGAAGCCACAAAAAAAGGCTATGCTGAAGCTGAGATTGGAGACAGCATAAATATTTCAGTACCTAATTCAAAAACAAGAAGAGGCAGGGTTGGAAAAGGTATATCAAATACTTTAGATACAGGATGCCAAATGGCTACATTGGACAAAAATTACCGTATTAGAAGGCTTACACCGAAGGAATGCTTCAGACTTCAAGGCTTTCCAGATGAGTTATTTGAAAAAGCAAGGGCTGTAAATTCAGATGCTCAGCTATATAAGCAGGCAGGTAATGCAGTAACTGTAAATGTAGCTTTTGCAGTAGCTGCAAGTTTACCATCAGATGACGAATAGAGTCGTCAAAATTATGTGTTTTATTTGATAGATATAACTGGCTATATACCGCTTTCAGAGGTAATATGTAAACTTCCAAAAGGTAATAAACACACTTTGAAAGGGGTAAAACAAAATGAAAGAAGAATTAAGAAGGCTAACCAAGGATGGAGAATTGAAATTTTACGATGGAACCAGAGAAGAAAATAGGGAAAAGGCTTTAAAGCTTTTAGAAACAGCACAAAAAAGCGGTTACCAAGGTTATAAGGTTTACTCAAACAGCTTTGGATACATTGTAAGATTGGAGGGCTAAACTTGAAAAGCCAAAAATTTGGAATAGAAATTGAACTTACAGGTATTACAAGAGCTACTGCTTCAAAAGCAGTAGCGGCTTTTTTTAAAAGCAAAGCACAGCATGCAGGCGGGAGTTATGATGAGTATCACATCAAAGACTTTAATGAAAGAATATGGAAAGTAGTTCAAGACGGCAGTATAGAACCTCAAAAGAAAGTTGAAGGAGAAATTGTTTCAGCATCAGATATTTATAAAGTTGAGATTGTAAGTCCGGTTCTTAATTATGAAGATATTCAGACTCTGCAGGAATTAGTGAGAAAACTTAGAAAGACAGGGGCTTTTGCCAATAAAAGCTGTGGAATACATATACATGTTGATGGAGCAAATCATACACCTGTAAGTCTAAAAAATCTTATAAATTTAATAGCCAGCAAGGAAGATTTAATTTATAAAGCTCTTGATATTGAAACTTCAAGAATCAGATATTGTAAAAAGGTAAACGAAAATCTTCTTAACACCATAAATAAAAAGAAACCTAAAACTCTTGAAGAGCTTGCCGAGGTTTGGTATGAAGGCTACAGCAGAGAATCAAGAAGAAAACACTACCATCCAACAAGATATTATGGTCTTAACCTTCACAGCATATTTGATAAAGGAACGGTAGAATTCAGGCTTTTCAATGGAACAACTCATGCAGGCAAAATAAAAGCATATATTCAATTTTGTCTTGCAGTGAGCCATCAGGCAATAACTCAAAGAAGTGCCAGTGCAAAAAGAACTAAAACTGATAATGAAAAATATACTTTCAGATGCTGGATGTTAAGACTTGGACTTATAGGCGAAGAGTTTGAAACCTGCAGGTATCATTTCTTAGCAAACCTTGAAGGTAATTCTGCATGGAGACATGCAGCTTAAATATTGTATATTGGAGGAGAAAATAAATGCTGTATTTTGCTTATGGTTCAAATCTTAATAAGGTTCAAATGAAAAAAAGATGTCCTGATTCGGTTCCGATTATTAAAGTAAAGCTAAATGGATATAAATTAGTTTTTAACACGGTAGAAGATATTATTGAAAGTGATGATGATGTAGTTTATGGAGCTGTTTATAAAGTTTCAGATAAAGATATCAAAAATCTTGATATATATGAAGGGTATCCAAGACTATACAGAAAAATAAACGTAAAAGCGGAAGATGAAAATGGAAAAGTTTATAAGGCTTTTGCTTATGTAATGAATGAAAAAGGAACAGGAAAACCCTCAGATATGTATTACAGTATTATAAAGCAAGGTTTTAAGGATTGGGATTTGACGCTTGAAAGTCTCAAAGAAGCGAAATTTAAAAGCTTCAAGTAAAGAGATAACATTTATTAAAAGAAAATGTTTATTTAATAACAGGTATTGACAAAATACAACAATATTTTGTGCTATACTGTTGAAAAGCCGGGGGTGAGGGGAATGCTTAAGTTGTATGAGGAGTTAAAACGGGAAAAGAAAAAATTAGAAGATATGATTGAAATGGGATATGAAAATCTTACAAATGAACAGATACTTAAGCAAAGCGAAACTTTAGACAAGCTTATAGCAGCTTATCAAAAATTAAATATGCAGGATTTTAAACATAAAAAATGAAATTTATCCCATAGGTAAAAAGAAATATGCAATTTCAAGAGCTTACTTTTGTAGGCTCTTTTTATATATAAAAAATTTTGATGGGAGGTGATACCTATGGCTCAAAGGGGAAGAAAACCAAAACCAACCGCATTAAAAATACTTGAAGGAAATCCAGGGAAAAGACCACTTAATGAAGATGAACCAAAACCTGAGAAAAAAGCACCTAAATGTCCGAGCTGGCTTGATGCTGAAGCTAAAAAAGAATGGAGGAGAATGTCAAAGCAGCTTGAGGCAATGGGAATACTTACAGCGATAGATATGGCAGCCTTTGCAGGATATTGTCAAGCCTATGCAAGGTGGAAGGAAGCAGAAGAATTTATAACTAAACATGGAACTATTATAAAAACACCATCGGGATACTGGCAGCAGGTGCCACAGGTATCTATCGCTCAAACCTACCTTAAAATCATGAACAGATTCTGTGAACAGTTTGGGCTTACTCCATCAGCAAGAAGCAGAATAGTCACTGACAATATAAATGATGAAGAAGATCCAATGGAACTTATACTTTATAAAGGAGGCAGTAAGAGTGTATGATGAAGCAAAAGCACAGCATGCCGTAAACTTTATTAACTGCTTAAAGCATACAAAGGGTCAGTGGCGTGGTGTTCCTTTTGATCTTCTGCCTTGGCAGGATAAAATTATAAGGGATATATTCGGAACAGTAAAAGAAAATGGATACAGGCAGTATAATACTGCTTATGTTGAAATACCCAAAAAGAACGGGAAATCAGAGCTTGCTGCTGCAGTTGCTCTTTATATGACCTGCGGAGATGGAGAATGGGGAGCTGAAGTTTACGGCTGTGCTGCAGACAGACAACAGGCTTCTATCGTTTTTGATGTAGCTGTTGAAATGGTAGAACAGTGTCCTGCTCTTAAGAAAAGAATTAAACCCATTCTTTCTGTAAAAAGATTGATATATAAACCTACAAACAGTTTTTATCAGGTATTATCTGCTGAAGCCTACTCCAAACACGGGCTTAATATTCATTCGGTGGTATTTGATGAACTTCATGCCCAGCCTAACAGGGATTTATATGACGTTATGACCAAAGGAAGTGGTGATGCAAGATTGCAGCCGCTGTTTTTTCTTATAACCACAGCTGGAACAGATAGAAATTCTATATGCTATGAAGTACATCAAAAGGCAGTAGATATATTAGAAGGAAGAAAAATAGACCCAACCTTTTATCCTGTGATTTATGGAATAGATGACAATGACGATTGGACCTTAGAGAAAAACTGGTATAAAGCAAACCCTTCTCTTGGGCATACCATAGATATAGAAAAAGTGAGAAATGCCTTTAACAGTGCAAAAGAAAATCCTGCTGAAGAAAATATATTCCGTCAGCTTAGATTAAACCAATGGGTGAAGCAGTCCACAAGATGGATGCAGATGGACAAGTGGGATGAGTGTGCTTTTAAAGTTGATATAGATAAATTAAAAGGAAGAGAATGTTATGGCGGACTTGACCTTTCAAGTACCACAGATATCACAGCCTTTGTTTTAGTATTTCCTCCAAGAACATCAGATGAAAAATATATTGTTCTTCCTCACTTTTGGATACCAGAGGATAATTTAAATTTAAGAGTAAGACGAGATCATGTACCTTATGATATTTGGAAAAAGCAGGGATACTTAAAAACTACAGAGGGAAATGTTATTCATTATGGATTTATTGAAAGCTTTATAGAGGACTTAGGAAAGAAATATAACATAAAACAAATAGCTTTTGACCGCTGGGGTGCTGTGCAGATGGTTCAAAATCTTGAAGGCTTAGGGTTTACTGTAGTTCCTTTTGGTCAAGGGTATAAAGATATGAGTCCACCAACTAAAGAGCTTATGAAGATAACCTTAGAAAAGAAAATAGCCCATGGAGGACATCCTGTTTTAAGGTGGATGATGGATAATATTTATGTAAAAACTGATCCGGCAGGTAATATAAAGCCTGACAAAGAAAAGTCTACTGAAAAGATAGATGGTGCTGTAGCACTTATTATGGCACTTGACAGGTCAATAAGATATGAAAATAAAGAAAGTGTCTATGAAAAAAGAGGAATGAGGAGTTTTCTTGATTAGGAGGTGGTGCTTTGAAACTGAAAGATAGAGTGAAGTTATTTTTAACGCCGCAGAATGCCTTGTTTGAAGTCCTTCAGAAATATTCAGAGGATTTTTTAAGCGGCGAAGAAGTTGTAAAAGATAATTTTAAAATAGATACAGCAGCCGCTATGAGTTTTTCTGCAGTTTTTGCCTGCAATAGAGTTTTATCAGAAACCTTGGCAAGCTGTCCTATAATGCTTTATGAAAAAGATGATAAAGGAAACAGGAGGCAGGTTACAGATACTGCTGAATATGGTGTACTTCATTATGCACCAAATGCAGAAATGACACCAGTACAGTTTAAAGAGTTTGGAATGACAAATATAAACCTTGGAGGAAACTTTATAGCACAAAAGGTTTTTAATATTCATGGAGAGCTTTTAGAGCTTAGACCAATAGCATGGGATAGAGTAAAAATTGACATAGATAAATCTACAGGAAGACTTCTTTATTATATTGATGGAAAGACAGAGCCTAAAACAAGAGATGAAATATTTCATATTCCGGGACTAACTTTAGACGGGTATATAGGAATAACACCTCTTAGTTATGCGGCACTTACTATTGATATTGGATTATCTCAGGACACCTTTGAAAAAAATTTTTATCATAACAGGGCTTCAACCAGCGGTATTTTTCAGTATCCTAACGAGCTTTCAGATGAAGCATTTCAAAGGCTTAAAAAGGATATAAAAAAGAATTATACAGGACTTTCTAATGCAGGTGTTCCAATGATTCTTGAAGGCGGCGGTCAGTTTAAGGAAATAACCATGAAGCTTACAGATGCACAGTTTTTAGAATCTAAGAGGTTTAGAATAGAAGATGTGTGCAGAATTTTCAGAGTACCACTTCATCTGGTGCAGGATTTAACAAGATCCACAAATAACAATATTGAACATCAGAGCTTAGAGTTTATTGTTTACACTATGCTGCCGTGGTTTAAAAAATGGGAAGAAAATTTAAATCTTCAGCTTTTATCAAAGGAAACAAGAAGAAAAAACAGGTACTTTGAATTCAATATCAGTGGACTTTTACGAGGAGATATTAAATCAAGATATGAAGCTTATGCACAGGGAAGGCAGTGGGGTTGGCTTTCTGTTAATGATATTAGAAGGCTTGAAAATATGAATCCTATTGAGAACGGAAACCGATATCTCGAACCTCTTAATATGAGTGAAGCGGGAAAACAGGAAGAGCAGCTGAAGGCACTTAGGGAAGAAATCTTTAATATGATTAATGAAGGGAAGTGATAAAATGTCATTTTGGAATTTTAAAAATATCGAAGAAAATGAGGAGGAGATAGAACTTAGAATTGATGGAGATATCGTAATGGATGATGATTTTTGGTCTATGCTCTTTGGAAATGACAATGTAACTCCAAAGGGTTTTATGTCAGAACTTAATAAATATAAAGGTAAAGATATAAATGTTTGGATTAATTCTTACGGAGGTGATGTCTATGCGGCTTCAAGAATTTACACAGCTTTAAAGGAGCATAAGGGAAAAGTTAAAGTAAAAATTGACGGTGTAGCAATTTCAGCAGCTTCAGTTATAGCTATGGCAGGAGATGAAATACTTATGTCTCCAACATCAATAATAATGCTACACAACCCCTGGGGAACTTTTCAAGGTGAAGCTAAGGATTTAAGGCATGGTGCTGATGTGCTGGATGAAGTAAAGGAAACTATAATTAATGCCTATCAGCTTAAAACAGGCAAATCCAGAGCAAAAATATCTCAGATGATGGATGAGGAAACTTGGATGAGTGCTAAAAAAGCTGTAGCTGAAGGATTTGCAGATGGAATGCTTTATGAAAAGAATAAAGAAGAGCCATTGGAAAATTCTTTTATGTTCAGCAGATTTGCTATTCAAAATAGCGTTAATAACAGGAATAGAGATTTTATAAAACAGTATAATCAAAGGTTTAAAGAAACACATAAAGATGAAGAAAAAATTAAATTATTAAAATCAAAACTTGCCTTAGAGTGTGAACTTTAGGGCATCTATTATTTTGAAAGGTAGGTAATGTATATGTCAGAGAAAATGAAAGAGTTACTAGCTCAGTTATCAAATTTAGAAACAGAATCTAAAAATCTAATAAATAAAGAGGATGCTACAGCTGATGAAATAAATGCAAAGCTTGCGGAGATAAAGGCCCACAAGGCTAAAATTGAGGCACAAAAAGAGATTGATGCAATGGAGGCTGAAAGGCAAAAACAAGCACAAACACCAGTAAATGAACCAATATATGCTCAGCCTAAAAACCATCATGAAAAGAAGTGGAAGAGCATGGGTGAGTTTTTGGGTGCTGTTGCTAAGGCTTCATCTCCAGGTGGAAGAATGGACAACAGATTAACCTATCAGAATTCAGCCACAGGCTTAAATGAAAGTGTAGCTTCTGAAGGTGGATTCCTTCTTGAGAATGACTTTATTAATGATTTGTTTGAATCCATGATGACTCAAAGCCAAGTGGCAAACAGAATAAGAATGATTCCAATAGGTGCTAATACCAACAGGCTTAGAGCACTTGGAATTGATGAAAACAGCAGAGCAAACGGAAGCAGATGGGGTGGAGTTCAAGCTTACTGGGTAGCAGAAGCTGAAACAGCAGCTCAAAGTAAACCAAAGTTTAAAGAAATTGAAATGTCCCTTCAAAAACTTTTAGCACTTTGCTATGTAACTGATGATCTCCTTCAAGATACTACAGCTTTAGAAGCTATAGTAAGACAAGCCTATGCAGATGAAATGAGTTTTAAGATTGATGATGCAATTATTAATGGTACTGGTGTTGGAATGCCTCTTGGAATACTTAACTCGGATGCGCTTGTTACTGTACCTAAAGAAAAAGACCAAGCAGCGGGAACTATAAAGTATGAAAATATACTTAAAATGTGGAGTTCAATGCCTGCAAGACTTAGAGCAAATGCAGTATGGTATATAAACCAAGAGATAGAACCACAACTTTACACTATGGCTCTTAATATTGGAACTGGAGGAGCACCAGTGTTTATGCCTTCTGGAGGTGCTGCAACTTCTCAGTACAGCACATTACTTAACAGACCAATTATTCCAATTGAGCAGTGCTCACCTCTTGGTAAAAAGGGAGATATAATCTTAGCAGATCCAACTCAGTACATTGGAATAGATAAGAAAGCACCATCAGCAGATGTGTCTATTCATGTAAGATTCCTCTATGATGAGCAGGTATTTAGATTCATCTATAAATTTAATGGTATGCCTTATAAGAATAAACCAATAATGCCTTATAAGGGTGCAAATCCATTAAGTCCATTTGTAACTTTAGGTGATAGATAGAAATTAATAAAATATACCACAAATAATCATAAAATTGATAATGTTTATGGTATAATTTTGTTTGTAGAGTGTTCTAATTATAGAATAAATCTATAAATCACAGTTTATAGTGGAGGTATCAAAGACAATGGATATTAAGATATTCAAAGGATTTGAAGATATATATCCAGAAAAAGTAGATCAATCGGATTCTTGGTATTATGGACGATGGACGCCATGTTCAGAAGCCTATGAAGTACCGGATTTTGAAAATAAGTACCCTGGCACGAGACTATATTTTATTGAGTATCCATCAGGAAAAGTTTTAGAGCCAATCAAACAGGAAAAAAATGTGTTTCTAGAAAGACCTATTTATGAGAGTAAAGATAATTCATTTGGAATCATACTCTACGACTTTAATAAAGAAGTTATACAGGTACTTATCTTTAAACCAGAGTGTTCCAGTGTGAAAGTTCTTACAGAAATGCCTTTTTCAAAAGTTGGAGATATGATAAATGTTCGATTAGTAACTTCTCCATTTACATTAGTTAAGCACGATGTTCAAGGTGATGCAGTGGATTTTCTGTGGCCAAAAGAAATGCACATTCAACTTGAAGAAAATGAGAGTTTACATTTTCAGAATGATGGAAAATTGTACACGTCAAAATGGATTGAAGATCCGGATTACCGTGAAGAAATTATTATTAGAACTGCAGAAACTGGAGAAATTCTTGAGAGAAGTCCCGGATATTTACGAAGAATGGCAGATGGTTCTGTATGGAAGATGACTCGGTAAAAATTGCAATTTATAGTTTTAATTATTATTGAAGATAGCGGTGATGACTAAATGATGATTTTATCATTAACATTTAAAATAACATATAAGTAAAATAAAGACTTGCTAAATTGTAGGTCTTTTTCTTTTACCTAAATTTAAAAATTAGAAGGAGGATTTAATCATGAATTTAGTTGAAAAATATAAAGTGGTTCAGGCTGTAGAGCCAAAGACCACTAATGCTGCAATAACAGGAGCATATGTAAGTCTTAAAAATATAATAAGAGGAGCAGTTGTAGTAAATCTAACTCAGGCAGTAGGCCACGCAACTCAAGTTTCCTTGTATCAGGCAAAGGATGTTTCAGGAACTGATGCAAAGCCTTTAACAAATACTGTTCCAGTATGGGCAAATGAAGATGTATCTTCAGGGGATTCACTTTTAAGAAAAGCGGATGGGGTAAGCTACACTGTAGCAAATACAGCAAAAAATAAGCAGGTAGTATTTCATATTGATCCTGCAAAGCTTGATATAAATGAAGGATTTACTTGTCTTAATGTAAGAATTGGGGCAAGCACACAAGCTACTAACTTTGCATCTGCAGAGTACATTTTAGATAGTAAGTACGCAGGAGATAGCCCTTCATCTGTAGTTGTTGATTAATTCAGGGAGCCTTAGTGCTCCTTTTTTCGAGGTGATAAGATGGCAATTAAAATAATAAATCCACCATCAGTTGAACCCATAACTTTAGAAGAAGCAAAACACCATTTAAGAGTGGATGGAAATGATGATGATATTCTAATTATGAGCCTTATAAAGCAGGCAAGAGAGTGGTGTGAAGATTATCAAAACAGAAAATATATGACTCAGACTTTAGAATTAGTGCTTGACAGCTTTCCACAAGGAAACTCTATAATCTTTTATAACTGTTCCCCAGTACAAAAGGTAGAAAGTATAAAATATTACGATGAGAATAGACAGGAGTATTTATTTGATGAAAGTAATTACATTGCTGATTTAGATGGATTTGTAAACAGAGTTGTTTTAAATAGAGGAAAGCATTGGCCTACATTAGAGCTTCAGTCAGTAAATGCAGTGAGAGTAAGATTAATTTCAGGTTATGGAGATACTCCGGATAAAGTTCCTGAAACTGTGAAGTGGGCAATTATTCTTCAAATGAAACTTCTTTATGATGATTACAGACCAGAGGAAAAAACAAAATTGGAAGAAGCAAGAAATGCACTTCTTTCAATGAACAGGGTGATTCCAGTATGAAGGCTGAAGATTTAAGACATAGAATAAAATTGCAGAAAAATACAGTTCAAACAGATGATAATGGCTTTCAAACTGAAACTTGGACAGATTTTAAAGAGTTATGGGCGGCTGTTACAAATCTTCATGGCAGAGAATATTTTGCAGCAGCTGCTGTTCAAGCAGAGAAAACTGTAAAATTTACTATAAGATACACAGATGAGATAGATACTTCAATGAGGATTTTATTTAAAGGAAAGCAGTACAATATAACCGCTATAGATAACATTAAATATGCAAATAAGTTTATAGAAATCAAGGCTATGGAGGTTGATAACAGTGGCTAAGATAGAACTTGAAGGAATGCAAGAGCTTATAGACAGGGTAAACAAGCTGGGATCAAGAGGAGATGTAATAAAGAAAAAATCACTTGATAAAGCTGGAAACTTGGTGAAAGGCAGCATGGAGAAAAATGCTCCAAGGTCAAACAAAACAAAAAGACATATGGCTGATAATATAAAGGTTTCAGATATAGAAAAAGAAAATGGAATGGACTTTGTAGAGATTGGTCCTAATAAAGGAGATAATTCAGAGTTCTTTTATTCAAAATTCAGCGAATGGGGGACAAGTACACAGCCAGCTCAACATTGGGCAGAGAAATCTGTTCTGGAGAATAAAAGAGAGATAAATAATATTATAAAGGAAGAACTGCAAAGGGGACTTGAGGAATGATAAATAAATTGATTATAGATACCTTAAAGCCTCTTAAAATTCCAGTAGCTTTTCAAAAGTACAGTGGAAAATCAGAAACTTATATTACTTTTCATGAGTATTTAACTTCAGGTGAAGAGTATGAAGATGATGAGGAAGCTTTAACAGCACATTATATCCAAGTGGATGTGTGGTCAAAGAGTGATTATACAGATATAGTCAAAACAATAAAAGAACTTTTGCTTAAAGCAGGGTTCAAAAGATTAAATGAAATAGACCTTTATGAAGAAGATACAAAAATCTATCATAAAGGTCTTAAATTTTATTATTTAGAAGAAATGGAGAGTGATTCAAATGGCTAGACAGATAGGACTTAGAGATATTCATATTGCTATATTAAAAACAGATGATGCTACGGGAGCTGCCTATGATCCACCAATAAAGCTAGAAAGAGCAATAAGTGCAAAGCTTTCACCAAAATCAAATTCAGATAATATTTATTCGGATGATTCTGTTGAAGACATTATTACTGCCTTTGAAGGTGTGGACGTTGAAATTGAAGTGAATCAGTTATCACTTACAAGCAGAGCAAAACTGCAGGGATCGAAGGTTGTAAAGGGTGTATTAGTGGAAAATAAGGATGATATACCGCCAACGATAGCACTTGGCTTTAAATCCAAGAAAAACAATGGCAAATACAGATATGTATGGCTGCTTAAGGGTAAATTCGAACTGGCAACAGATGAATATGACACAGAGGCAGAAAAACCAAAGGCTCAGAGTGCAAAGCTAAAGGGTAAATTCTATTCAAGGGATTTTGATGGGAATTATAGATTTATCTGTGATGAAGATGCACAGGGAGTGGATGCAGGTATAATCAGTTCATGGTTTACTGCTGTACCAGAAGAGCCTGTAACTTCCTCATAATGATATAAAAATTTTAAAAAATTGTTGTTAATATTAATTTTAATGTGTATAATAATATTAGATAAAAGAGTCGGTAAAACCTCGACCGTATAATTGAGGAGTTAAAAGAGATGGTTAAACCCCAACCATAAAATGGGGAGTTGAAAAAGCCGGTAAAACCTCAGCCGTATAATTGAGGAGTTAAAAGAGTATGTAGAGTAGCCAAGTTGCTACTCTATTTTAATGTCAGGGGGATTAAAATGGGTAACAGAATTTACATATGTTCAATTACCAATCAATATGTAGAATACTTGAGGAATTTTGATGATGTGGTTAGAGAAAATAAAGAGGAAAGAAGAAGATATATAGGTGTTGTATTTGAAATAAATAATCAAAGATATTATGCACCGTTATCATCTCCTAAGAATAAATATGAAAAAATAAGTGAAAAGGCTCCTGACATTTTTAAGATTGATAAAGGATATTTAGGTGTTATAAATTTAAATAATATGATACCTGTACCAGATAGTGAGATAATTAGAATAGATATAGAGAGTATAAGCGATGAAAAATACAAAAATTTATTAAGAGATCAGGCTAAATTTATAAATTCAAATCATGAAAAGATAAGAAAAAAGGCAAAAGTGTTGTACAGTATAGTAAAAAACAATGCAAATTCAAATCTTAAAAAAAGATGTTGTAACTATGAATTATTAGAAGTAAAATGTAGAGAATATGAAAATATTGTTTCAGTTGAAGAGGTTGCGGCAACAAAGGAAGTATAGCTTATAATTATTGGTATGGATTTACCCTAAATGGTAAGTCCTTTTTTATTGTCTAAAATTAGAAAGGAGCTGTTACAGTGAAAGCATCAGAACTAAAAAATAAAGGAATAAAGTTTAAACTCAATGATAAAGAATATGAACTCAAATTTGATATGAATACCTTCTGTGAATTGGAAGAGGTCTATGGTGATATCAACAAAGCCTTTGAGGATTTACAGAATAGAAAGATTAAAGCAATAAGAGCTCTGATATATTCAGCAATTAAAGCTGAAGATGAAAGTGTTACTCTTAAAGAAGTAGGCAGAATGCTTACTTTAAGTGATATGGAGAGATTAGGTACAGCTATTAATGAAGCATTGGTGATAGCAATGCCGGAAGTAACTGAAAACATGGGGGAATAGAAAGCCACACTGATTCCGAAGGATGGGATTGGGAGTGGCTTTTCTATTTGGGAACAAACCTATTAAAAATGACTGAGGAGCAGTTTTGGGAAAGTACACCTAAGAAATTACAAGCACTTTTCAATGTATACAAAAGAGTAAATGGAATTGAGGAAGAAGAGGAGCTTGATTATATAGATAATGTTATTTTCTAGGGAGGTGATGTGATGGCGGCAGATGCAAGTACAGTTGTAGCAAGAGTTGGTCTTGATGATAGAGGCTTTCAAGAAGGTGTAGCTAAAATCCAAAGAGGGTTAAAGTTAGTTCAAAGTGAATTTGCAGCAGCTAGTTCCAAACTAGGTGACTTTGGTAAATCTGAAGAAGGATTAAGGCTGAAAGCAGATACTTTAAATAAACAGATAGAACTTCAAAAGGATAAGGTTGCAGCATTAGAAAAAGCATACCAAAAGAGTGTAGAAACAAAAGGCGAAGATGCAAAAGCAACAGAAAACCTGAAAATTAAACTAAATTATGCTACGGCAGAACTAAATAAAATGGAGCAAGAGCTAAAAGATACAACAAGGGAATTAAAAGAAAAAAGTTCTGCATGGTATAAATTATCCCAAAGCATGAATAGTGCAGGAGATAAGATGAAGTCAATAGGAGATAAGATGTCATCAATAGGCAGTAAACTTACAACATCAGTAACGCTACCGCTTATAGGAATAGGAACTGCTGCAACAAAAATGGCTATGGATGCTGTAGAATCTGAAAACCTATTTGAAGTTTCAATGGGTGCTATGGCAAATGATGCAAGAAAGTGGTCTGAGGAAACATCAAAGGCCCTTGGACTTAATGCATATAATGTAAGAAAAAATGTAGCAACATACAATTCAATGCTAACAAGTATGGGATTAACATCACAAGAAGCATTAAAAATGTCAGAAGGGCTTACTAAGCTTTCCTATGACATGGCCTCCTTTTATAATTTAAAACCTGAAGAAGCTTTTGAAAAGTTAAAGGCCGGAATATCAGGTGAAGCAGAGCCATTAAAGGCTTTAGGAATATTAGTTAACGAAAACACTATAAAAACCTATGCATATACCCACGGAATAGCAAAACAGGGTGAGGCATTAACTGAACAGCAAAAGGTGATGGCAAGGTATGGCGTAATTATGGAATCAACTAAAAATGCTCAAGGTGACCTTGCAAGAACTATGGACTCACCAACAAATAAATTAAGAGTTATGAAAGAGCAGGCAGAGCAGCTTGGTATTCAGTTTGGACAGATTCTAATACCAATTTTAGAAAAGCTAATAGGAGTAATTAAGCCTTTGATGGACAAATTCCAAGGCTTATCAAAGGAACAGCAGCAGATGATTGTAAAAATAGGTTTAATTGTAGCAGCAGTTGGACCAGTTATAGGGATAATAGGTAAGGTAATAAGTATAGCAGGAACACTTTCAACAATTATAGGTAGTGTGTCAGGGGCTATGTCTACAGCAGGTGGTGCATCAGCAGTTTTAGGAAGTGCATTTACTGCATTAACTGGTCCTATTGGAATAGCAGTTATGGCTATTGCAGGTATTACTGCAGTTGGAGTTTTACTTATTAAAAATTGGGATAATATAAAAGAGTCTATAAACAGTCTAAAAGAAAACATTACATTAAAATTTAACTCAATAAAAGAAAATATCTCAAGGGTATGGGAGAATGTGAAAAATATAACTACCAATATATGGAATAATATAAAAAATTCAATAAATGAACATGGTGGAGGAATAAAAGGAATAATTGGAGGCTATATAGATGTATATAAGGCAGTTTGGGGAAAAGGCTTTGAATATATGAATAACACAACAGGTGGAAAATTAGGTGAAATTTTTGAGAAAATAAAAAGTATAGCAAACTCTATAAAAGAAAAATTATCTGATATGTTCAATTTCAAACTACCTAAAATAAAACTACCACACTTTTTTATAAAGGGTGAGTTTAGCTTAAAGCCACCAAGCGTTCCACAACTTGAAGTTAATTGGTATGCAAAGGGAGGAATTTTTAACAGACCTAGCATTATTGGTGTAGGAGAAGCCGGAACTGAAGCTGTTCTTCCAATTGACAGGCTTGATGAACTTATGGCAAGGGCAATTGAAAAAGCAAAAGGAGGAAGTGGCAGCGGATTAACACTTCATATAGAAAACTTCATTAACAATACAGAGAAAGATATAGAGCAGCTTGCTTATGAACTTGAATTTTACAGGCAGAGAGTAGCAATGGGAAGGGGTGGTGCTTAATGCTTAGTTTTAATTTCGGCGGTAAAAACAGTTATATTGATTATGGCATTATTATTTCTAAAAGACCATCCCTGCCATCACCTAAAAGAAGAGTATCATATATAGATATTCCGGGTAGGGATTCAAATTTAAAATATGATGAAGGTACTTTTGAAGATATAACTATTACAGTTGAGTGTACTGTGAAGGGAAATAAAATCTTAGAGCAGCTTGATAATATAAAGGCGTGGCTATTTGGAGCGGGAGAAAGTGATCTAATATTTAGCTTTCAAGAAGATAAAAAGTATAGAGCACAGGTTGTAAATAGCATAGATTTTAGGCAAGTTTTCAAGTATACCTCGCAATTTCCCATAATATTTAACTGCAAGCCTTTTAAATACGCTGTGCAGAACAACATTTTTACCATAACTCAAAGTGGAACTTCAATAATAAATCCGGGAACACTTAAAAGTGAACCAATAATATCTGTTTATGGTTCTGGGAAGATAAGCCTTAAAGTTAATGAAACTACTGTGGACTTAAATGATATAACAGGAAAAATCATATTAGATTCAGTCATTCAAGATGCCTATAATGATGCAGGAGATAACTTAAACAGTAAAGTAAATGGTGATTTCATAACATTAAAAACAGGTTCTAATAAATTTGATTGGACAGGTAGTGTTTCAAAAATAGAAATTGTTCCAAATTGGCGGTGGTTATAATGATCTATGTATATGATAAGAAGACAAGCAGAGGAAACTTTGACAATAATGGGCTTGCTGTTTTAGATGAATGCCTTATGGCTGAGATAAATGAAGAGTTAAATGGAGATTATAGTTTAGAAATTGAATACCCTGCTCAATCTAAAAAAGCACAGTATTTAGAGGAACTCAATATTATTAAAGCTGATGGACAGCTTTTTAGAATATATAAAGTAGAGAGAACACAGGATAAAATAAGTAAAGTTAAGGTATGGGCAAGACATATATTCTATGATCTTGCCTTTTATTTTATAGAATCAGCAAAGGTGCTTAATGCAAATATGAAAGAAGCTCTTGAAGCAAGCATACCTCCGGAACTTCAAGGGTTGTTTTTATTTAAGGCATTGGAAGAAAATATAGCACCTTTTGCTGTTAAAGAGGTTAATGCAGTAGATGCTATTTTTAGACTTATTGAAATTTATGGTGGAGAACTTTTTAGAGATAACTTCAATATAGAGATAAAAGAGTCTATTGGTGAAAATAACGGAATCTTAATAAAATACGGCAAAAACATAAAAGGAATGAAGGTTATAGAGGATACCAGTGAACTAGCCACAAGAATATATGCAGTAGGAGCAAATAATTTATTGCTGCCAGAAAGATATATAGAAGTCGAGGGAGAAAGAGCAAAATTACTTCCCTATCCCATAACCAAAAGGGTAGAGTTTAAGGAGTGTAAGGATGTAGAAAGCCTTAGAGCAATGGCAGAAGAATATGCTGAAAAGGCTGCAAGTCCAAAGGTATTTATAACAATAGATTTTATGGAACTTAGTAAAACAGAAGAGTATAAAAACTATAGTCATCTTACTAAGGTTTGTGTTGGTGATTTTGTAAAGGTGAGAAATGAAAAGATAGCTGTAACTACTGATTTAAGAGTTATAAAGAAAAAGACAGACCTTATAAATCCTATAAATACAAAGATAGAGCTTGGTGATCCTTTAAACACAATTATTGAAAAGCTGGATACCAGTAAGCTTTTAGAGGAAATAAACAGTGCTGTAAGCGGTACTTTAAGCAGTGTAATAATCAAGAAAAACAGCGATACGCTGACTATCAGCACAAGCAGTTATCCAGCAATGATTATAGGAATAACAACAAAAGCAGATACAAACTTAAATTGTAATATCACTATGACTGGAAAGGTAAGTGCAGACTGCACGTTAACAATTCTATTTTCTTTAGATGGAAAATACTACGATTTTAAACCAATTCAAAAGTTAGCATTAGGAGATAATGTTATAGGATTGCCCCTTCCAATGCCGCAGGTAACAGCAGGAGACCATACTTTTATGGTAGAGATGAAAGTTTCAAATGGAATATTTACCATTGAAAAGAATAACCTGCAGGTAAGTATTGAGGGAAGAGATTTAGAGGGAGGACTTAGTGCAAGTATACCAAGGGCAGAGATAGTTTATACATTCCTTTATAATTTGTTCAATATCAAGATTGGAACATACAGTTTTAATACAGGACACAGTTTTAAGTATTATTTAGACAACAATGTGAGTGGAGTAGATAGCTATAGTCTTGAGAATTTCAATACAAGATTTAATATTGCTGCTATATCTCATGGAGACCCAAAGTTAATCTTGAATGTAATGGGAATTATAGAAGAATTTAATAACAGTAAATCAAGCAGCTATGCTTTTGATGCCGACTGGGTTGAGTTCAGTTCTGATTACGATAAAAACAAAGATGGAACCTATGACTTTTACAATAGAGCTACTATAAAAGAACCTGTTTTAAAAAGAGAAGGCGGATATATTGAGGACTTAGGAAATGGCGTAATTTATGCTGCAAATGTGCGGGATACTACACTTTATAAGGATTTAATTGCAATAAATGCATATCTTAAGCAAGGTTAGGAGGAGATGAGAATGCCAGTTATAAATCAAATATCCCTTCCAAAAGGAAATGCAGGAATGACACTTTATGGTACAAGAAATGATGATAGTACAGTAACTCTTCCTGATATAGGCTTTAACTTTAATTACAATGGTTCAGCCGTAAGACAGCTGTATACAAGCGGTAATACCTGGGTAGGTTTTGGGGCATCATCAGAACATCTTTGCATTAACAGAAGAGATGCCAGCTATAACAATCTTTATTATGCCAGTGAAGTAGAATACAGCACGAAGCTTTTCAGAATAAGGTTTGAAGGAAACAGTTACTATGGAAGCTGGGGCAGTAATGATCTTATTTGGGAACTTTCAGTATTTGAAACTGGAGTAATAAGGCTTGTTATAGAGAAGATACCCAATAACGGCATAAACAGCTTTAATAACCCGGGAATAGGAACGCAGACTTTAGTTTTATCACAGGGAAAGTCATATATTTTCACTCCAGCTGATTTATCAGGTAAAAATTACACAGTGCAGGAAGGTTCATATATTCCATGCATAACGAAATTTCTTATGGTGGATAGTGAGGGAGTTAAAAATTATCAAGGCAGCACTTGGACTAAAATTGGAGATTTACCTCTTACAGAAGAAATGTTTAAAACCTACGGCGTTGATACTCTGCCTGCATCCATGGCAGGGCTTTCAGGGACTTCGCCAGCTCTTTATATCTATACTGACAATCCAGACATTAAAACCAACAAAAACAGCAATAGATTTTTTATTGAAAAGACAGTATCAAGTAAGCCGAAGGTAATTATTCAAAACTATGATTTTAATATACATGATGGAAAAACCATAAATAAACTTGAAGCTGTCGTTCAATACACAAAGAAAGATTCAAATCTAAATGACGTTACAACCAATGGAAAGATAAGAATAGCCTTAAGTGTTGATTCGGGATTAAGCTGGTTTACTTATAATTTAAATACCTCAAGCTTTGAAAATATCGATATTACAGATGCTGCGGCATTTCTTACAAATGGCTTAAATCCTTCAATATTAACAAGTATAGATTATACAGCTTTAAATAATTTGATAAGCCAAAACAGAAAGCTAAGGTTTGCTTATATTTTAGAAAAACCTACATTAAATGATGTGTGTAAATTAAGGAAGATAAAAATTCTTTACAACTGAGGGGTGATGATATGTTTATTGAAGGACAATCTTATGAAAGTGTTGCTTACAATAAAGATTTGCTTTCAGGTGAGATTTCTGAAAGTAAAAAGAGTAAAAGGCAGAGAGGCATTAAAGGAAAGGTCTTATTAGAACTTTTTAATGCAGAAACTAAGGAGAAAATAAAAGAGGCATACACAGAAAACTTAATACCAGATTTATATTTTAAAGATACATTTTTAGGACATTTTGTTCAGGGAATAATGGGTTCTGGCAGTAACAGAAGGTGTGATAATTATAGCTGGTTTGAGTATCTTTATCTTACCGACAACGATAAACCAGAAAATGCTAATGAGCAAAGAATTATGGGAAATATTATAGGCTTTGCTCATAGAAATACTACTTACTCTGGAAATGATACAAGGCGAGGAACTATAAATAGAGCAGAATCAAAATTTGAAGTTACAGATTCTAAAATAAAGATGAATTTTGTATTTGACTTTCCAACCCATGCGGCAAATGGGAAAATTGAGAGCATCTACTGGGCCGAAGGTGACCCAGACAATAAAGATTATTTTTATTTGGGAACTGCAATCTATGGAAGGGAAACAGCTGATTCAGATTATGCTGTATATAATACTACAAACCCTAAGAGATACTGGGCGGTGTATACTTTATTTTCTTATGCAAGAACTATAAAATTTACAAGTCCAACAAAGGGATGGATATTAGCAGATTCAAGGGATACAAGCTTAACACAGTCAAGCTATATTCAATTTCCAGACAACTTAAAAGGACACTGGCTTATGATTCCATTTGATATAAATACAAATGATGTTGTGTTTTGGGATAAGGTTGTTAAACTTTTAAATTCAGAAGGAAATGCATTAACTATAGATAGCAATAATGCAGTAAGAAAATACGATGGACTTAGCCATGTCTGCCCGTATATTCAGCCAGATGGAGAGCTTGTTTTTATTGGGTATTACCTTTACAGCATAAATAGTGAAAGCTATATGAGGATATATAAATGGACAAAGGTTGGAGTGCAGTTAAGCTACGTTGATATAAATATGAGCCAAAGTTTTAAGGATACAGCGTATAATATACCTTTCACATATAGAGTAGTTTCAAGTGATGGTGTGTATCTTGACGGCTGTATTGATATTGTTGGATATACTTCAAGAACCGATAGCCAGTTTAACGAAACAGTTTATACAAACCGATGGATTAGAGTAGATTCAGCAGGCAATAAGGTTCAGGATATGAATATCAAGCCCAAGATAGGGAACAGCATTTGGTTTGGTAGTAAGGGAATGGACAGCGGAAATATTGAAAGAAGGTGTTATATTTACGGTTTAAATAGAAGTGCTAATAGAGTTTATCTCTATTATTATGGTACTCAAGGTGGTACAAGCTTTTATCAAGTTATAACTCCTCAAGGTAATTTACTGGAAGCCTATAAAATGTATTTCAGTTTTCCTAACAATTACAACTATTACTACTACCATAATATCCTTGGTACTGACAGGTGGATAAGCAGATACACTTATGCTTATAACAACTATGTTCAATTATGTATTCAAGCTCTTTTAACAAGCAGACCTATTGGAGCACATACCAAGCTTGCACAGCCTGTTGAAAAAACTGAAGCAAATACAATGAAAGTTCAGTATATGTTTGAGGTAGATTTGATTAACTATGGAGAAGATTTTTATTAGAGTGGAGGGATTTACAGTGAAAAATTCAATTAATTTTATTCAGGCAGTATTTGCTGCCATTGGCGGCTATATTGGCTGGCTTTTAGGAGGGGTTGATGGCTTTATGTATGCACTGATTACCTTTGTTGTAATTGATTATGTAACAGGTCTCATGGTAGCAGTGCTGGAAAGAAAGCTGTCAAGTGAGGTAGGATTCAGAGGGATATTTAAGAAAGTTTTAATTTTTGTAATGGTGGGCATAGGAAATATAGTAGATGTTCATTTGATTAAAAACGGTAGTGCGATTCGTACTGCTGTTATTTTTTTCTACATTTCCAATGAAGGAATAAGCATTATAGAGAACTCTGCTAAGATAGGCTTACCAATACCAGAGAAACTAAAGGATGTTTTAAAACAGCTAAATAAGGAGGATGATAAGGTTGACTAAGATAAAAAGATATTGTCAATGGTGTGATGATGAGTTCTATGTATATAAGTCCCAAATACGAAATAATGGAGGTAAATTTTGTTCAAAGTCGTGTAGGATGTCATATAGAAATAAAATAGATAATCCAGCTTGGCAATCAGAAGTTAGATTAAAAATAAGTGTTAATCATGCAGATGTATCAGGAAAAAATAATCCTATGTATGGAAAGAAAGGTTCTTTAGCACCTAGTTATATAGATGGACGCAGTTTCATCTCAGGTGATGTCTGGCGTAGGATAGCACTTGCAAATAAGCCTAAAAGATGTGAAGTTTGTGGGAAAGAAGAAGAAGGTAGACGTCTGCACATTCATCATAAAGATAAGAATAGAAATAATAACAATTTAAATAATCTACAAGTTGTATGTGCTAGATGCCATAACAATATTTTACACCCAAGGAGAAGAGATTCCTTGGGTCGTTTTATTGAGGGGGTGGTTTAAATGCCAAGGATTATAATGATTGATCCTGGCCATTAACGGTGGCCAAGATTCAGGGGCAGTATATAAGGGAAGAAAGGAAAGCAATGATGTTCTAAGCATAGGCAGAGCTGTAGCAGCAGAGGTAAGAAGGCATGGAGTTACAGTTGATGAAACAAGAACTTCAGATGCCACAGTAAGCCTTAATGAGAGAAGTGCTTTTGAAAATAGGAATAACTATGATTACTTCATTTCTTTTCATAGGAATGCTTATGATCCAGAAAAGGCAAAAGGTGTTGAAACATACACATATTTAAATGGAGGAGCAAAATCAAAAGCATTAGCACAAAGGATACAAACATCACTTGTAGCCTTGGGTTTTACAGATAGAGGAGTTAAAGAAGCAAACTATCATGTGTTAAGAGAAACCAAAGCACCAGCAGTTCTTGTGGAGATAGGTTTTATTGATAATACAGGAGATAATAATCTATTTGATTCAAAGAGAAATGAAATAATAAAGGCATTAGCAAAAGCAATCTTAGCACAAGTAGGAGTTGATTACATTGAACCATCAGTATCAACACAGCCAGCAAGTGGACAAACTCTTTATAGAGTTATGGCAGGTTCTTATAAGTCAAGAGAAAATGCCGAAAAGCAGGTGCAGAAGTTAAAGGCAGCAGGCTTTGATGCTGTAATTATGATTTTTAATAAGTAGCTGTTACTTAAGGTTTTAGGTAGCGGTTTTTCTTTTATTTAGCTTGACTTCTATCACCTTTAGAGTGATGTATAGTAGTACCAAATTGATAGAAGGGAGGAGATATAATGCGTGTTAGGATTATTGAACCTGTAAAAAATCAGGAAAACAAAAAGAAAAGGGTTTGTGCCTATGCAAGGGTTTCAACCGGCAGTGATGTTCAGGGTGAATCTTTAGAAAATCAGATTCAATACTATGAGAATCTGATTTCAAATAATCCTGATTACGAATATGCAGGTGTGTTTGCTGATAGAGGAATTACCGGAACTACAGATAACAGACCAGAGTTTCAAAGAATGCTTAATCTTGCAAGAGAAGGAAAAATAGACTTAATCATTACTAAATCTATCTCGAGATTCGCAAGAAATACAGCAATAATGCTTCAAGTAGTAAGAGAACTAAAGGACATTGGTGTAGAAATAATATTTGAAAAAGAGAATATCAAAACTTTATCAGGGGATGGAGAGCTTATGCTGACCGTCCTCTCTTCTTTTGCCCAGGAAGAAAGTAAAAATGTCAGCGACAACTTAAAGTGGAGGGTAAAGAAGAAGTTTGAACGAGGGGAGCTGATTATAAATACCAGAAGGTTTTTAGGATATGATAAGGACGAATACGGCGATTTAGTTATAAACCCTAAAGAAGCAGAAATAGTTAGAAGAATATTTGAAGACTACTTAAAAGGCAAAGGGACATTTACTATAGCAAAAGAATTGAATGAAGAAAATATTCTTACTGTTGCAGGTGGCAGATGGCAGGAAAGTACAATTTTAAATATCCTCAAGAATGAAAAATACAAGGGAGATGCCATACTTCAGAAATATTACACTCCAGACCATTTGAGAAAAGTGAGTGTAAGAAATGAAGGCGTAATTGACAGCTACTATATTGAAGATAATCACTCTCCTATAGTTTCAAGAGAAATGTGGGAGCAGGTTCAAATAGAAATTGCAAAAAGAGCAAAAGCAAAGGGAAATAAAGCAGGAGATACAAAAAAATATACCAATAGATATCCATTAACAGGAATGCTTTACTGTAGTAAATGCGGCTCTACTCTAAGAAGAAGGACTTGGAACAGCAAATATTCATGTAGAAAGATTGTATGGCAGTGCAGTAATTATATTAAAAATGGAAAGGACGCCTGTAGTGGAACATCAATTGATGATAAGGTTATAAGCAGGCTTAATATAGAAGAACCAATAATTATAAAGGAGGAAGTTAAGGATGGCAAGAAATATTACAGTTATACCTGCAAGAGCAAACAGGAGCAATTTAGCAGAGCAATTACAGCCACAGAAAAAGAGAATGGCAGCTTATTGCAGAGTATCAACAGACCAATTAGAACAGTTATCAAGTTATGAAGCACAGGTAGCTTATTATACATCCTATATAACAAATCATCCAGATTATGAATTCGGAGGAATTTATGCAGATGAAGGGATTTCAGGAACAAACACTAAAAAGCGTGAGCAGTTTAATAAAATGATTGAGGATTGCAAAGCTGGAAAAATAGATATGATAATAACCAAGTCTATATCAAGGTTTGCAAGAAATACACTTGATACTTTAAACTACGTAAGACAGCTTAAGGAATTAGGTATTGGAGTAATATTTGAAAAGGAAAATATTAATACTTTAGATTCAAAGGGAGAAGTACTGCTTACAATCCTCAGCTCCCTTGCCCAAGATGAATCAAGAAGTATAAGTGAAAACTCCACATGGGGAATAAGGAGAAGGTTTGAACAGGGAAAGCTTCATATAAATCATACTAAATTTTTAGGCTATGATAAAGATGAAGAAGGTAACCTTGTAATAAATGAAAAACAGGCTAAAATTGTAAGAAGAATTTATAAGGATTATCTCGATGGTAAAGGCCCTAATAGAATAGCTAGAGAACTTGAAGAAGAAGGTGTTCCTAACTGGAATGGGAAACCTAAGTGGTATGAAAGCAGTATAAGAAAGATTTTAAGTAATGAAAAATATAAAGGTGATGCACTACTTCAAAAGACTTACACCATTGATTTTTTAACCAAAAAAAGAGCAGTAAACAACGGAGAAGTTCCAATGTATTATGTAGAAGAAAGCCACCCTGCTATTATAGATAAAGAAATGTGGGAAGCTGTACAGCTAGAGATGGAGAGAAGAAGAGCCTTTGCAGAAAAATATAACATTAGTAAGCTTGATTATGCAACAGTTGATAATCCTTTTGCTGGAAGAGTTATATGTGGACACTGTGGCAGTGCCTTTGGACGAAAGGTTTGGAATTCTACTGATGAAAGGTTAAGAAGGGTTGTTTGGAGATGTAATAATAAGTACAAAGTTAAGGGGAAAAAGAGCTGTGAAAATAAGCACATAGATGATAAGGTTTTATATCAAGCTTTTGTAAATACCTTTAATGTTATGGTGGATAATAAGGATTATTTCATTGAGATGTGGAAGGATAAACTAAATAGTGAGAATGTATTGGTAAGATACAGAACAAAGCAGTTTATGGGAATTTTAGCTGATGCAGAGATAGTAGAGGATTTTGATGTAGATATGTATTTTAGATTGGTAGAGAAGATGACAGTGTTTGAAGGTGAGAAGATAATAGTTAGTTTGCTTGATGGGACGGAGATTGAGGTTGTAATTTAATAAAGGATTAAAAAGAGATAGTTGAGGTGATATAGAGTCACTTCGGGTGGCTTTATGTCTATGTCGTATTATGTAAAATAATGCATTATAGAAAACATGGATTTATATGCATGCATATGTATATAATTGTTATGGAAATTATATGAAACATATCTTATTATTACAAAACTTTCCTCAAATTTTAAAGGACAAGCATAATAGTGTTCTTTAAATTGAGATATATAATTATTTAGGGGAGGAGGTTGTTTAATTGTTAAAAATTATTGAAGTCCTTGGTGTAAGCTGGGGAACAGGAAATCTAATTTATGATTACCTAACAGGTAGTGCTTGGTGGGCATGGATGATTGATGCAGGATTTCTAGTAGCTGGTATTGTGAGTGGAGGAGTTGCTGCATTAATGAAACAAGCTGTAAAGATAGGACTAAAGCAAGCAATAAAAGGTTTAACTAAGAAAGCTGCAATTGCTCTTTAATTCCAAAATAAATCAAATTATTTAACAATGTAATAATTTGATCAATAGCTTGAAAATTTGAATATAGATAACTATACTAAATTTATAGTTATCTATATTCGACATTATGACTGTTATAGAACTTAAAGTAGGTGATATCATGAGTATAGTAAACGGATTAAGATTATATATTAGTCTGTTTTTTTATATAAATAAAAATTATTTTTATGAAAAGTTTAAATTTCTTAGTACAAGCTATAAAACAGATAAAATACTTTATGGAATTTGGTATTTTACAAAGGGTTATGCTACATTATTTTTATCAATGTTTTTAGTAACATATGTAATAAAGGTTCCGTCATTAAATATTTTTATTGTTCTAATTCCGCTATTGTCTATATTATTAAAGATAGACAATAAAGACTGGAAATTATTTAATAGAAATGATTTCATAATAGAGATTCCAAATGAGAAGGAACGGTTTAGAGTTATTTTATTTGGTAATATGTTTATAAATCTTATTTGTGAAAAAAATATAATAGTATTATTAGTCATTTTAGGTGAGGTGTCAAATTTTAGAGCTTATCAAATAGCGGTGTTAATTATAATGTATCTTATAACATACATAGCAATACTTTCAGCATGTTTTATGATACAAATTGGTGATGTAAAAATTAAACGATTATTTTCATGTTTCAGTTATATATTTGAAATGACTACAATCACTATTGTAGTTTATTGTATCATAGATTTTTTTATTAAATTATTTATCACTTTTAGTTTAGAATTGAAATCTAAGAATATTATACCTAGTTTATTTGAAAATATAATAAATTCTTTGAATCGGGTTGGGAATTTGATAGTTGACAAGGGTATATATTTAATTATTGGAGTGTTTATTTTTGACATTATTACAATTTTTATTACTTTAACAATTTTAAAAAATATGGACAGTAAATACAATAATAAAGAAGGTTATCAATATCGTGTTAATAACTTTTATCTGCTAAGCTTAGTTAGAAAGATTGCCTTTAAATTTTTAAATTTAGATAATTTTAATAAAGCTATGATAGACAAAGAATTTTCACTTTTTGCTTCAATATATAAATTCAATTTTAAAGATTATTTTTATATATTTATCTTAGATAGATCTTTTGGATTCCTAATGGCTGTAATGTTGATATTTTTAAAGTATCCTTTTAACAACTACTATGTAGTTATGTTAATACTTTCAGCAATGCTATTAATTACAGACATAAATTCAGCAACCGGCGTTAAGATGATTGTAAATTTATCTTTCATTGCAGACTATAATACTTTAATAACTGCAAATACGTATGGATTGAAAATTAATAAATTATTAAAAACTAAAATATTATTTTTTTATATAATGAAAGCATTCTCTTACGTTTTGTTAGTGGGAATTATTTCTGTATTTTCGTTAATGCTTGGAGCTCCAATTTGGTTCATAATACTTTTGATTTTAGAACTTATATTAATTATTGTGTTTATGCCTAAGGTATACATAACCAATAACCTTATATATACAAGAATGAATTACAAGAATTATGATAAGTACTTAGATGAAACAAAAATATTAGAGTATGGTATTAACGAATTTTATCCTTTAAACTTAATGTTTAGAATACTAAGTCTAGTATTAATATTTACTATAATAATACTGTTACTGTTTAAAAAATTGAGTATTTTAATAGTAATAATAAATATATGTGCTGTAGAAATATTTACTATTGCTTTTACATACTTAGTAATGGAGAGAATCAGAAACAATATTTTGGAATTTGTTGAAAGGGGTAATTATTCTGCAGACTTTACTAAAATATTCAAAAAATCTAATAATAAGAAATAAAAAGATAGTAATAACTACAGTAGCTATTTATATACTATCCTTAATAGGTATTGTGACAATTACATTCCAAACAAATATCAGCAAATTGCCCGATGTATCTCAGGTATATGAAAAATCTGTTAGCTTTACAAAGGTATTTACAAGTAATACAGTATTGGTTACTCAAAATATTTTTTTAGGATTAATAACATTAGGTATTTACGGAGTATATATTTTAGTTCAAAATGTAATTGTATTAGGATTAATATCAAACTCGTTAATTGCTCATTCAATGACTCCATATGTTTATAAAATGATTCCACATGGAATAATAGAACTTTTAGGAATATCATTTTCAGTAGTTATTCCGTTTGTGATATACATTCGTGGATTTAACTCTGTTGTTAAAGTGATTAAAAGAGAGGAAAAAATCCTGAGTGCATTAAAAAAGATGGGGGTATTCATAATAAAATCTATTAGCTTCTTAGTTATTTTGTTTTTTATTGCAGCAGTTGTAGAAGTTATAGTTTCAAGAATAAAATTTATATGATTAGGGGGATAAGAATGGCGTGCTTAATTGAAGTGAGAGATTTAACCTTTGGTTATGAAGATATTCCAATTTTAGAGAATTTAAATCTTAAAGTTAACAATGGAGAAATTTTATTAATTGAAGGAGATAATGGAGTTGGTAAGACCACTTTATTAAAATGTATTGGGTCTATAGTAAATGGAGGAAAGAACATTTATTTTGAGGGCAAGCACTTGTTAGAACATAAGGATCAAATAAAAAATATTTCGTTTGTTATGAGCGAGGATACACTATATGAATATCTAACTGTTGGCGAAAATATTAAATTTTATAAAAATTTATTTAGTGAAAAGTCTAGTTATGATGAAAGAGTAAAAGCGTATATACAACTTTTTGATATAGAGCAATATTATAATGTACTAGTTAAAAATTTATCCCAAGGAACACGAAATAAACTATATCTAGCAATAATGCTATCAAAGAATTTTAAATCTTTGATTTTAGATGAACCATTTACAGCATTAGATAAAAGTACTCAAGAAAAAATCATATCAAAAATTAAGTTTGAGGCAATGAACAATAATAAGAGTGTTATTATGGTGACTCATATAGATGAGTTTAAAAAAATTGCAACAAGAAGAATTACTATTCTGAAACATGCAAACTGAGTACAATAATAAATAAAATAGCTTATACAAGGAGGGAAATAAATGAGTTTTAGAGTAATGTTAAATGTAATATTACTAGTTGTTGTAGTTGTAGTTTTAGTATTCTTAAATAAATCAAAGAAAAAATAAACAATTAAAAACTTTATTTAGAAAAGTAATTATAATTGGAGGATTTTATGGAAAATAGTAAAAGTGAAAAAATAGGTAGTGGAATATTAATTGTATCAATTCTACAATTAATAGGATCGATATTAAGTATTTTGGGATATATTAGCATTATTTTAATGAGAGACCAGATTAACAAATTAAATACACTAGCAGGGAATGAACAAATTACAAATGGACAAATATTTATATTAATAACTATTACATTAGTAACTGTTGTAGGATTGATATTGATTTTAGCTAAAAAAAAGTTAGGAATATATATATATTACAGTAGTATTATAACTAATATAATTTGCAATATCATTGTGAGTGGGATTAATTTATTAAATATAAGTCTATCATTAATACTACCAATATTAATGATGATTTTTATAATTAAAAAGAAATATGTTTATAGGATAGGAGCTAATATAGATTAATAATATAATTGGTGTACTATAATAAGTAGTTTATATGACTACCATGTGTTCTTTTGAATCATAAATTATTAATTTGGTTTGACTTTTTCATATATAATGTGAAATTTTTATGATTAGGATGGAGTGTAATTAATTGAGAAAAAAAGTAGTAATTGGTATTATTGTAACATCGTTTAGCATACTGTTAGTATGCCTTTCTTTTTATTTAAAGAATAATAGTTCAGCTAAAAATAAAGATAGTAAATTAACAGTGTTTAAGATACAGTCGTCAGAAAAAACGTTTATAAATGGTATTATAATTCCGGAAAATAGTAAATATATATACCTCGATTCGACCAAGGGAAGTGTACATAAGATTAATGTTAATAATGGACAAGTAGTTAAAAAAGGTGATATTCTTTTTATTTATAAAAATGAGCAAGTTATAGAACAGATTACTCAAATAAATACTCAAATAAATACTAACAAAAATCAGAAAAAAAATCTTCTTAGTAAAATTGGGGAAGTTAAAAAACTAAATAAAGTGGATTCATTAGCTACGAGTATTGAAGCTCAAACAGAAGCATATGAAGAACAAATAGCATCAATTAACATTCAGATAAATTCATTAGAAGAACAATTAAAAACAGTAAAAGAGAAAGAATATTATTCAGTTATATCCCCTATTGATGGAATAGTTAATATTAATACAGATGAAAAGAACTTAACATCACCTTTTATAATAGTTGAAAGTAGTAATTTGTATGTTAGTGGTATTATAAGTGAGAAAGAACAGCCTAAACTTAAAGCAAATCAAATAGCGGATGTTCTTGTACTATCTACAAATAAGAGCGTAAAAGGTAAAATAATATCAATAGGTAATAGACCAGTTGATACAACTGCGAATGCTAATAATCTTAAATCTGGAGGCACAAATATATCAAATTATGAAGTTAAAATAGCTCTTGATTCTCAAGAAAATTTAACTAATGGGTTTCATGTACAAGCAACAGTGAAACTATCAGAACAACCAATGAAGATTCCTAAAAGTGCGATTATACCAGAAGATTACAAATATTATGTATTTAAAATTGTAGATAATAAGCTACAGAAAGTAGAGATAAAATATGAAAACTCTGACTCGAATGAAGTGACAGTCAAAGAAGGATTAAAGGAAGAAGATAAAATAATTACTAATGCATCAAAGGATATGAAAGAAGGTGATTATGTTGAGTAAACTTATAGAACTAAAAAGTATAGATAAGTTCTACAGGTTAAAAAATGATAATCTTCATGTTTTAAAATCCATAAACTTAACCATAGAAAAAGGAGATTTTTTAATAATAATGGGTAAATCTGGAAGTGGAAAGACTACCCTGTTAAATCTTTTAGGATTACTTGATAGTTTTGACAATGGTACATATATTTTTAATGGTAAAGATGTAACAAACCTAAATGAAAATGAAAAATCTGAACTTAGAAATAAATATATGGGTTTTATTTTTCAACAATTTCACTTGATAGATGCTTTTAGTATAGGGCATAACGTTGAATTACCATTACTTTATAAAGGCAATGTATCAATTAAAGAAAGAAACAGTAAAATAGAAAAATACCTTGATATAGTTGGGTTACTGAATAAGCGGAATGCATTTCCATCAGAGTTATCAGGAGGACAGCAACAAAGAATTGCTATTGCTAGAGCATTAATAAATAATCCTTATGTTATCTTTGCAGATGAGCCTACTGGAGCATTAGATAGTGAAACTAGTGAAGAAATAATGGGTATATTAAAAAAACTTAATGAAGAGAAGAAAACTATAGTAATGGTTACACATGATGAGGAATTAACAAAATATGCAAATAAAGTAATTCATATAAAAGATGGACAAATAATAAAGGTGGATGAAAGATGTCTCTTATAAATTTAATTAAAACTTGCGTTTATAGTTTAAAATCACATAAACTTAGAGTGTTTCTCACCATGATAGGGATAATAATAGGAATAAGTTCTGTAGTGACCATTCTTTCAATTGGGAATGGGCTTAAAGTAGAAGTAAATAAATCGGCACAAGATACAAATGCTAACAAAATAAATATTTATTATGTAGATGAAAACACTAATATTGATACTAACTTAATTGAACCTTTTAATAAAATTGATATAAATTCAGTTGAAAAAATAGATGGTGTTCAAAAAGTTGAGAGAAGTCAAGGTGGTTTTGATGGTATGGATTTTACAACTGTAGAAGCAGAGTATTTTAATAGAAAAGCAATGATATTTTTAGATAGTTATGTGGATAATAAATTAGGTATTTTATATGGGCGTACATTTAGAAAAGATGAAGAAGGTAAAAATTTAATTGTATTAACCTTTGAAGCGTCAAAAAAATTATTTGATAGTCCAAAAGAAAGTATCGGACGCGGAATAACTATTAATGGCATTAACTATGAAGTAATTGGAGTTATGGAGGAATCTAGTAGATTTTCATTAAGTGGTAACGTAAGCTATATTTTAAAAAGTGCTTTTAGCGAAATGAATATTGATACACCTATAGATAGTATTGATATTTATATTAAACCAAATAGTAATAAAGATATAATAATTGAAAATGTTAAAAAGGAACTAAAAGTTAATCATATGGAATTAAAGGGAGAGTATAAGGTTCAAGATCCACAGGAGATAACTAAAGCTTTTGAAAAAATAATTGGAGGCCTTACTACTTTTATAGCTTTTGTAACAGGAATTTCTCTATTTGTTGGAGGAATTGGAGTTATGAATATAATGTATGTATCAGTATCTGAACGGAAAAGAGAAATTGGTATAAGAAGGGCTATTGGAGCTAAACCAAGGAGTATATTACTTCAATTTCTTTTTGAAGCAATTTTAGTAACAGGTGCTGGAGGTTTGATTGGTATTTTAATGGGATACTTATTTGGTAAAGTAGCAGGTATTTTTATGCCGTTTTCACCAGTTTTAACTTTAGGTAGTTTTATAGGAGCAACACTTACTTCTGTTATGGTAGGCATAATTTTTGGAATAATTCCTGCGTACAATGCATCAAAACTCGAGCCTATAAAAGCAATATATAAATAAGTATATTTGAGAAATTTATATAATTATTTATATATTGGTTTCTAGAACGTAGAGGCTGTAAATATTTTTGTGTATTCTTATTTTCTTCTTAGAAATAATTGATAACTTGAATATTTAATTGATTTTTAATTTTGTCTAATAATGTATATTTGTAGTGAGCGAATTATTTAGCTCCTATGTATATTATCTCCAATTAGTGGTAATAATATACATAGGCCAAATAATTTTTTAAAGGAACTTTAGTATTAGGAATGTAAGCGTCAAAAATTAAGTACCTAGATAGCATATCTTCTCACTGATAAACTTATTTCATAAGATTATTATTGGGAGGGTAACTATGTCTAGAAAATTAGATAATGCAACTTTGGAAGAATATATTAATAAATTTGATGCCTGTAAAGGAACAATAACTGTTAAAGATTTTTGTGGTATTATAAATATATAAAATAAAATCAAAAGAGGTACTTATGAATCACGAAATTTTAACCAATGAACTTGATGAAGCTACTAAATTATTAATAAGTAAAGTTGAATTAATGGAAGAAGAATTAAGTGCAAAGGATAAAGAAATCCAGCAACTTAAAAATGAGATAGCTTTCCTAAAAGGTATTATATCTAATAAAAATAGAAA
>NZ_JAHLPS010000012.1 GCF_018918055.1 Caproiciproducens sp. MSJ-32 | reverse complement strand
CCTCCAATGATAGTTTTATTTAATTAGGGATAAGCTTTGCAAAGCCTTATACCCCGTATTCTATCAGGAGGTGCTTTTTTTATCCACTCTTAAATTATTTCATTACAGGAATGCTCCTTAAAAACATATAACATTCCCTATTAAACTTACTCTAATAATATTAAGCCCAAAAAGTTAAGAAAATATTATTATTAGGTAAAATAAAGTTATATTTGTGTAAAAAAAATTTAACATAAATAGGGCTGTCTAAACAGCCCCTTAAAAGTAAGTTATATGTTTTTAAGACTTTTTCCAACAATCCATATACCCTTATATAATTTTTATTCAATAGTTATTAATTTGTTATCTTCAACAATTTGTTGTCCTTCTGTACTTAAAATAAAATCTATAAATTTTTGTCCATCCGTAGTTAAATTTCCATCTTTAGTTACTATATTAAATGGTCTAGAAATCTTATATTTACCAGCCTTTACAGCTTCTGCACTAGCTTCTGCCCCTTCAACTGTAACGACATTAACACTATCATCTAAATATTCAAAGGAAACAAATCCTATAGCATTTTCATTTCCTACAACAGTTTCTTTAACTCCACCATTACCATTTGAAATAATTGCGTCCTTCACTAAATCCTTAGATTCATATCCAATTATTTCTTGAAAGGCATCTCTTGTTCCTGAACCTTCTTCTCTTGAAACAACAACTATCGGCGAATCTTTTCCGCCTTCGATTTGCTTCCAGTTGGTAATTGCTCCTGTATATATTCCTTTTATTTGATCAATATTTAAATCTTTTACCCTATTATTTTTATTTAGTATTATAGCAATTCCATCATAAGCAATTACTGTTCCCTTAACTTCCTTCTTTTCTTCATCTTTTAGTTCTCTTGAAGCCATTCCTATTTCTGAAACTCCATTTATTGCATCCTTAATTCCTGCAGATGAACCTGTTTGATTTATTTCAATTGTAATTCCTTCATTTTTATTTTCATAATTTTCCGCCAATTTTTCCATTAAAGGCCCTACTGAAGTAGATCCTGATATAGCTATTTTAATATTTCCTGTACTTTTTGAATTTTCACCATCTTTCTTACTAGCACAAGCAGCAAGACTTGTTGATATTAGCCCTAAAACTAACACACTACATATCATTTTTAAACTTTTTCTTTTCATAAATATCCTCCATATATTAATTTTATTTCTTACTTTATTTACTTTACATCTTTATGATATTTCATGAATGTTAAGCAGATATTATCATTAAGTTAAGATAAATTAAATAAATGTAAAAGACCTTTAACAATTAAGCCATAGAAAAAAGGCTGTTCAAAACAGCCTTCAAACAATCCATTATACATTTCTTTTAATTTTCACTATAAACTTTGATCCTATCCCTAATTTAGATTCAACAAATATTTCACCATTAAACATCTTAACAATATGTTTTACTATTGCTAAACCTAAACCTGTTCCTTTTTTTGCCCTAGATTTATCTACTACATAAAATCTTTCAAAGATTCTTGCTATCTCATCTTCTGGTATTCCAATTCCCTTATCTTCCACTTCAACAAAAATATGTTCTTCTTCATCATAAGTTCTAATTGTTATACTCTTCTCGGCTTCAGAGTATTTTATTGCATTTTCTACTAAATTTAATATCATTTGAAAAAACTTATCGCTGTCTCCTAAAAGATATTTACTTCCTTCATCAACAAAATTAATAATAATATTCTTTTTTATTGCTTGAGGAGTAACCATATTAATCACATCTTCAATAACTTCAGATATATTAAATTTTTCCTCTTTCATTTTATTATTATTTTCTAAATTTGAAAGTATAAGTATATCATTTATTAAACTACTAAGTCTTTCTGCTTCTTTATCAATAATATCTAGGAATTTATTTTTAGTATCCCTATCTTCAACAAAGCGTAAGGTTTCAGAAAATCCCTTAATTGATGTTAAAGGTGTTTTTAATTCATGGGATACATTAGCAACAAATTCACTTCTCATATTTTCTAATCTTTTTAAATCTGTAATATCTTGTAAAGTCATTACAGTGCCTATAGGAATATTTTTATAATTTATAATTTTTGCCTTCTTGACTCTAATAATTTTTTCTACAGGATGTAATATTTTAATTTCTTTTGCCTCTAAACTATCTTTATTTTTAATAAACTCATTTATGTCATAATCTAAAATATACTGAAATATATTTTCACCTATAATATCATCCTTTAAATCAAAAATACATTTAGCATATTGATTAACTAAAATTATATTAAACTTATTATCTACAGCAATAACTCCGCTTTCCATACTTTCTAAAATTGCTTCAAGTTTATTATTCTTATCCATAGAATCCTTTATTTCAGCCTGTAATTGAGCTGACATATCATTAAAGGTTTTTGCTAAAGATCCTATTTCATCATTGCTATAAACTTTTACCCTTTTGCTATAATCCCCTGAAGCAATCTTGTTGGTCACATCTTCCATCTCTTTTATAGGATCTATTATTGACTTTATTAATTTTTTTGAAATTTGAAGGGAAAGGATAATTACTAAAATAATTATAAAAATATAATATTTTATATATCCTTTTGTAATTTCTTGTATTCCTCCAACTGGAATAGATGCTCTTACAATTGTATTATCATCTATTTTAGTAGAATAATAAACATAGCTTATTCCTTCTTTTTTGTCAAAATCAAAACTTTCTCCCAATCCCTTATTAAAGGCGTTAATTACGTCTTCATTCTCTAAATAATTTTCATTTTCTATTTTTACAGTATCAAAGATAGAATTTCCTAAACTATTTATAATAGAAAATCTTACTTTATTATTAAATAATTTTATTTCTCCTAAAGTCTCTTTATTTAACTCGCCACATTTTATTATTATATTATTATAACTAGATAATATTTCTTTTTTATTATTTATATCTCTAATTGTTAATAATACAAAAAAACAACTTGTTATAATAGTAAGGGCTATTACTACAGTTATTAATGTGGATGTCAATATTTTTTTCTTCATATCTTATATATTAGGATTAAACCTATACCCTACTCCCCTTATAGTTTCTATATACTTAGGATTTTTATCATCCGTTTCAATTTTCTTTCTTAAATATCTTATATGAACATCCACAGTTCTTGTTTCTCCAATATATTCATAACCCCAGACCTTATCTAAAAGTGTTTCCCTTGTAAGAATTTTCCCCTTGTTTTTTACTAATATCTCTAAAAGTTCAAATTCTTTTAAAGTTAAATCTACATTTTTATCTAGTACTTTAACTTCCCTGCTCTTAAAATCAATAAATAAGGTTTCAGTTTTAAAAATTTCATCATCATTTTCTGGTGTATTTCCAACTCTTCTAAGAACAGCCTTAATTCTTGCTAGTAGCTCTCTTATAGAAAAGGGTTTAGTTATATAATCATCTGCTCCTAATTCAAGACCTAAAATTTTATCTAATTCCTCCCCCTTGGCAGTTAGCATTATTATTGAAATATTTTTAGTTTCTTTGTTAGTTCTAATTTCTTTACATACATCATAGCCATCTTTTCCAGGTATCATTAAGTCTAACAAAATTAAACTTGGTTTTTCTTCATTTGCAATATTAATGGCATCAATTCCATTTTTTGCTGTCAAAACCTGATAATTTGAATTTTCTAAATTATATCTTATTAGCTCCAAAATGTGTTCTTCATCATCTACTACTAAAATCTTTTCTTTGGCCATAAAAAACTCCCTTCTATTTAATAAAAGTAAAGGAAAATAACCTTCCATAAGTTCCTTCAGACTTTCTGTAAGAAAATAATTTTATATCCTTCTCACAATGAGTGCATAATGTTAAGGAATATATATTTTCTTCCTCTATTCCTGATTCTTTAAGATCTTTTAATATGCATTCTTCCATACTAAGCTTTCTATTCTTGAACAGCTTTTCTTCTTTGATTTTTGTTTTATTTAAAAATTTCTCTTTTAATTCTTCAGAAACTTGATAACAGCATTGTCTAATATGAGGCCCTATAAATACTCTAGTATTCTTTATATCTATGTCATAACTTTCTTTCATTTTTTCTATAGCTTTTTTTACAATAGAATCAAAAGTTCCTCGCCAACCACTGTGTACAGCTGCAACAGCTTCTTTTTCTTCATTTATTATTATTATAGGAACACAATCTGCTGTAAATACTCCTATTGCCAAATTCTTTTCATTTGTTATTATTCCATCCCCTTCATAATTAATTATATTATCATCATTATCATACTTATAAACCTTATCGCTATGAACTTGCCTTAAATAAATAATATTTTTTAAGTTAAATTCTTCTTTTATACTATTTAAATTATTTATTCCTTCTTCTGTACTTCTATTAAAACTTCTACCTTTTTCTGCAGTAGAAAATACTATACTTATTTTACCAACATTATATAATAAAAAATCTTCCCTCTTTTCAAAATTTATTGGTGTTAATTTATTCATAAAATCACCTCACAATTTCATATAGTTAATATAATCTTAACATTTTATATAATTAATTTCTATTTTTATAACCATTTTTAACCTAATTTTAACTGAAATCTCTGATTATTATTAATTAAAAAATTACTTAATAAAAAAGTACTGTTGTCTATTAGAAGACTAAGCTTAATCTTCTTTTAACAACAGTACTTTTCTTAATTATTATTTTTTGATATTAAATTTTTAATTTCTTCTAAAAATGTATTAATATCTTTAAATTCTCTATAAACAGAGGCAAATCTTACATAAGAAATTTCATCTATATCTTTTAATTTATCAATTACCATTTCTCCAATTTGCTTTGATTCTATTTCTGTTATCATCTTATTAGATATCTCTTTCTCAATTTCTTCTGCAATTTCCTCTATTTGTTTTCTAGATACAGGTCTTTTTTGGCAAGCTATAATAATACCATTTATAATTTTCTGTTTATCAAAATTTTCCCTTGTTGAATCTCTTTTTACCACTAAAATTGGAATATCTTCTACCTTTTCATAAGTTGTATATCTTTTTCCACAAGCTAAACACTCTCTTCGTCTTCTTATAGTCTTATTTTCATCAGTGGATCTAGAATCAACTACTTTACTTTCTTCATGTAAACAAAAGGGACATCTCAAGTTTACCAACGCCTTTCAAGAATATATAATTTATGCCCTTATTATACAAGTTTTTCTATATTTTTTCTAGATATTATAATTAAAATTATCCAGCTCTGAACTATCTATTAATATTATTTCCATACCAGCCTTAATAACCTTATCCCATGGTATTTCAATATCCTCTTCTTTACTAAACCATCCTTTTGGAAGTCCAGGAAGTAGAATAGAAACAATCTTGCTGTTCTCAATATCAATAACTATATCCTTTATATATCCTAGCTTTGTTCCAGTTTTTATATCTATTACTTCCATAGTTCTTAAGGCGTTTAATGAATGTAAAAGTAGTTCATTTTCCTTTTCTTTTTCTTCGCTAGACATGTTTTCTTCTAACTTAAAATTATCAAAAAACCCCATAAAACTCTCCCCTTACTAAATTATTAACTTAAAAGAGCTCCTTTAGAGCTCTATACATATTTTCTCATATGCTTTAATGCCGTCTTTTCTAATCTTGATACTTGGGCTTGTGAAATTCCAATTTCATCTGCAACTTCCATTTGTGTTTTTCCATTAAAGAATCTTAAAGTTAATATTAACTTTTCTCTATCATTTAACTTTTTCATAGCTTCCTTTATTGAAATATTTTCAAGCCAATTTTCGTCACTATTTTTTGAATCACTTATTTGATCCATTACATATATTGCATCACCACCATCATGATATATTGGCTCAAATAAAGATACAGTATCTTGTATTGCATCTAAAGCAAAAACAACCTCTTCTCTCGGAATATTTAATTCTTCAGCTATTTGAGAGATAGTAGGTTCTTTGTTATTTTCCTTTACTAATCTATCTCTTACCAGCAAAGCTTTATATGCAATATCCCTTAAGGATCTACTTACTCTAATTGAATTGTTATCTCTTAAATATCTTCTTATCTCACCAATTATCATTGGAACTGCATAGGTAGAAAACTTAACATTCTGCTCTAAATCAAAATTATCTATTGCTTTCATCAAACCAATGCATCCTACTTGAAATAAATCATCTACATTTTCGCCTCTGTTATTGAATCTTTGAATAACACTTAAAACAAGTCTTAAATTTCCCTTTATAAAGGTCTCCCTTGCCTTTTTATCTCCATTCCTTGTTTTTATAAGCAACTCCTTTTTTTCTTTTTCCTTTAAAATAGGTAACTTAGATGTATTTACTCCACATATTTCAACCTTGTTAATCATCAGCTTATCAACTCCTTAGGAAGTAATAACATACTGCATTAAAAAGTATCCCCGAGAGTTAAAGCTTTTATACTAAAGACAAACTAAATCATTTTATTGATTTCTTTTTTCAATCTGTTAATAATTTTTTTCTCTAATCTTGAAATATAGGATTGACTTATTCCCAGCATATCTGCAACTTCCTTTTGAGTTTTTTCTCTTGTTCCATTAAGGCCAAATCTTAGTTTTACAATTTCCTTTTCTCTATCATTTAAATTTCTTAAGGCTAAAAATAATAATTCCTTATCAACCTCATCTTCAATCAAATTATAAACAATATCATTATCTGTGCCCAATATATCAGAAAGTAAAAGTTCATTTCCATCCCAATCTATATTTAATGGTTCATAAAAGGATATTTCCGCTTTAATCTTGCTATTTCTTCTTAAATACATAAGTATTTCATTTTCAATGCATCTTGAAGCATAAGTTGCTAATTTAATTTTCTTATCAGGATTAAAAGTATTTACTGCCTTTATTAAACCTATAGTACCAACAGAGATTAAATCTTCCACTCCAATTCCAGTATTTTCGAATTTTCTGGCAATATAAACAACCAGTCTCAAATTTCTTTCTATTAATATATCTCTTATTGCTTCATCTCCATCTTTAAGTTTTTTTACTAATTCATCTTCTTCTTCCTTTTTTAAGGGTGGTGGAAGAGCATCACTTCCTCCAACATAATAAACTTCACCTTTTATTATTCCTAATTTTTTTAAAATAATATTCAACAAAACTTTTATACTTATCATAATATCACCTATATAACCCCTCTTGATAATAATGCATTAAATTCATTTTCCTTACTTAACTTATTTTTTGAAGCACAAATTATAGCTTCAACATTTATCCATTCACTATTTTTCCCTCGTATTCTAATCTTTTTGCTTTTAAATCCTTGTAAACTCCCCTTTTCAGTAATCGTATTATAGCTAATAAAATATTTTTGATTCTTATTAAGATCTAATAATTTTATAAAATCATTTTCAATAATTATACAAGGTAAATTTGTTACAGGTTCTCTTAATCCATTTCCTGTGTCTAAAAGACCTTTTAAATAAATCACATTTTTATCATCACTTATTTCTATATCATAAATAAAATTCTTAATTAAAGTTCGTTCTTTTATTAAATCTAATATTCTATTTAAAACAATATAAAGCAACATAATAGAAATAATTAAATACTTAATAGAAAAATTTCTAATTTGGAAGTTTTGAAATATACTATATTGGTTGTCCATCAAAGAAAGAGAAAAACTTATGCCACTCAGAGTAAAAGATACTATAAAAAATACTGAAACCATCTTTATAGTATTTTTTAAACTTATCTTTCTTTGAGATATTATGGCCATTATAAACACTATAAGGACTTTTGCTATCATTGAAGATAAGAAGCTGTTTTCTAAAAATATAACCACTGTATATAAGGCTCCTATTAAAGCAGAGAGATATATTTTTCTATTATATTCATATCTAAGCAGCTTCATAGTTATTATTAATAAAAATAAATTAACAGTAAAATTCTCTATAATAAGTATATCTATGTAAACTCTCAAAACCTCCCCCTCCTTTAAAACTAATTATAAACTTTGTTTCATTAAAATTTTGTCATAAAAGTGGATTTCATTATAATTTTTAATCTATTATTTGCTACATTTAATTACAGGTAATTTATAAAAAAAATAAAAAACAACATATTAATAATAAAATTATTAATATGCTGCAAAAAAATAGGACTGCCTACAGGCAATCCTAAATTATTTTCTTGATCTTAAAAAACTTGGAATATTTACACTATCAGTTTCAAAATCTAATAAAGGGTCTACTCTTCTTTTTGTTTCATTAACTTCTTCTTCCCTATTAATAGCTTGTTCTCTATGAACTCTTTTATCGAGTACAGGCTCTTCTTTTAATATATTATTATTATTAGCTCCTTCAAAACCTGTAGCAATAACAGTTATTCTGATTTCATCTGTTAAAGTTTCATCTATAACAGCACCAAAAATTATACTAGCATCTGGGTCAGCTGCTTCTCTAACAATATCAGCTGCTTCATAAACTTCAATAGCTCCTAAATCCACTCCGCCAGTAAAGTTTATAATTACACCAGTAGCTCCATCAATAGATGTTTCTAATAATGGCGATGAAATTGCTTGTTTTACAGCCTCTTGAGCCTTATTATCTCCCTTAGCTATACCAACTCCCATATGTGCTAAACCTTTATTTAACATAACAGTTTCTATGTCTGCAAAGTCAGCATTAACTACCCCTGGTATAGTAATAAGGTCTGAAATTGCTTGTACACCTTGTCTTAACACATCATCTGCTAATTTGAAAGAGTCTAATAGAGTAGTTTTCTTATCTGCCATAGTTAATAATCTTTCATTTGGAATTATAACTAAAGTATCAACAGCTTTCATAAGGTTTTCTATACCCATCTCAGCATGTCTCATTCTTCTTTTTCCTTCAAAAGGGAATGGTTTTGTTACAACTCCAACAGTTAATATATTCATTGATTTTGCTATTTCAGCTACTATAGGTGCAGCTCCAGTACCTGTACCACCACCCATTCCAGCAGTAATAAATACCATATTTGCCCCTTTAATAGCTTCAGCAATTTCTTCTCTGCTTTCTTCTGCAGCTTTTTTACCAATTTCAGGGTTCGCGCCTGCTCCTAGTCCTCTTGTTAATTTTTCTCCAATTTGTATTTTTACATTTGCATGAGACATCATTAATGCTTGTTTATCTGTATTAACGGCAATAAACTCAACGTTCTTTAAACCTTCTTTAATCATTCTATTTACGGCATTTCCACCACCGCCGCCACAACCAATTACCTTAATATTAGTTAATTCTTGCATATCCACTTCGAAATCTAACAAAATAATTCCTCCTTTAGAAAATAGCTACTAGTAATTTTATACTTTGATTATTCTCTCTAAATTTCAGTTATAGTCTACTTATAATACACTAATTTTCATCATAAAAACTCTATATAACGATGCTTTAGTATATTCAAATAATTTATTTCTTTTTAACATATTTCCTTTATAAATTAGTTTTTTTATGATAAAAAATGTAAAATTATATTTTTTTTATAAAAAAAGTCATTATTTTTATAATTATATTTAATGAAATTCAATTATATTTTATCATTTATACTTAAATAACTCAACAGTTTACTTAATTTTATAATAAATTTGCACTGATTAAAATTATTCTTAAAAATATATTCAACAAATTTTTTTTATTTCCTCTTGGTAATTTAAAAAATTAATAAAAAAAACAGAGTTTACTCTGTTTTTTAAAGCATTATAATCCTTTTCAAAGTCTCCTTATCTACAGAATAACTTAAGGCAGTATCTAAATCTATTTCTCCTTTTTTATATAATTCAGCTAAAGCCATATCCATTGTTTTCATACCATATTTTCCACCAGTTTGAATAGCTGATTCTATTTGATATGTTTTACCTTCTCTTATTAAATTTTGAATGCCAGGTGTTGAAACCATAATTTCTAAGGCAGCAACTCTTCCATTATTTTTTTGTGTAGGTACTAATTGTTGTGATATCACTCCCTGTAAAACTGCTGAAAGCTGAATTCTAATTTGTTGCTGCTGATGTGGTGGAAAGACATCGATTATTCTATCAATTGTCTTTGCTGCCCCTATTGTATGTAATGTAGAGAAAACTAAATGTCCTGTTTCCGCAGCAGTTAATGCAATAGATATCGTCTCCAGGTCCCTCATTTCCCCTACAAGAATAACATCAGGATCTTCCCTTAAAATAGCTCTTAAGGCACTTTGATAAGTTTTACTATCCTTTCCTATTTCTCTTTGATTAATTATTGATTTATTATGCTTATGAAGATATTCTATAGGATCCTCTAATGTTATTATATGCGCTTCCCTAGTATTATTAATTTCATTAATTATAGCTGCTAGTGTAGTACTTTTTCCGCTGCCCGTTGCCCCTGTTACTAATACTAGACCTCTTTGCTTTTTAATTATTTCTTTTATAACTTTTGGGTGTTTTAATTCATCTAGGGTTGGAATTTTTAAAGCAATTACTCTTATTGCAATTGCATCACTATTTCTTTGTTTAAATATATTTACTCTAAATCTTCCAATTCCAGAAATAGAATAGGAAGTATCAATTTCTCCAACTTCATTGTATTCAGCATATTTTTCTTCTAAGATCTCCTTTGCAAATTCTCTTAATTCTCCAGGAGTTAATTTATGATCACCTACCTTTTCTAAACTTCCGTTTTTTCTTACAGTTGGAACTAATCCAACTGTTAAATGTAAATCAGATGCGCCCATTTCTATAGTTTTACTTAATAGATCTTTTAATGCATACATTAACTTTTGTCCTCCATGTTACTACTTGCTCTCTATATTAAATATTCTATGAAAAATTTTTATTTCTTTTCTTTAATACAATTATATTTCAAATTTATTTATTTTTCTACTTACTATATAATTCTTTTTTTAATTTTTTGAGAGCTTTTTTTTCTATTCGAGATACATAAGATCTCGATATTCCTAATAATGCAGCTATTTCTCTTTGAGTTCGGCATCTTCCATCAATTAATCCATATCTCATCTTTAAAATTTTACCTTCTCTTTCAGTCAATGAAATTCCAATTTTATTATACAACTGCTTAATTTGTAAATTATTTTCTACTTTTTCTAAAACAGAATCTTTTTCGCTGCTTAATACATCAATTAAGCAAATTTCATTTCCCTCTTTGTCGACCCCTATTGGATCTTGTAAATATACTTCATTTCTTTGCTTTTTATTATTCCTAAAAAGCATTAAAATTTCATTTTCTATACACCTAGAAGCATAAGTTGCAAGTCTAGTTCCCTTAGAGGCATCAAAAGAATCTATAGCTTTAATTAATCCTACTGTTCCTATAGATATTAATTCATCAATATCCTTATTAGGGAAATTATACTTTTTCACTATATGAGCCACAAGTCTTAAATTTCTTTCAATCAATATTCCCTTTGCATTTCTATCTCCCTTTTTCAATTGATTTAAATAATATTCCTCTTCTCCTTCGTCTAATGGTTTTGGAAAAGTATTATTGCCTGTAATATAACCTGTTAAAAATACAGAATTACATAATAGTTCTATAATATTAGATAAAAAAAACATAGAACTTCCTCCTAGTAGTGCTTATTATATAATATGATGAAATTCAAAAATATTGCTTGTGATTTTGTAAATAAAAGTAAATTTTATATTGGATTAATAAAATATTTATAAATAAAAAAAGGACTGCTTCCACAGTCCTTTTTTTACTTAATCCTTTTTAGTTAAAGAATTTACAATATCTTTAAATATCGGAGCTCCAGTATTTCCTCCTCCTAGCTCCCTTCCATCCGGATGCTTTTCTCCAATATTAGGTGCTATAACTATAATAGTATATTTTTTATTATTAATTTCAAAATAACCTGCAAACCATCCATGATTTGTGCCTCCATTACCAGTTGAAGTTCCGGTTTTACCACCTACTAATACATCTTCTACCCTGGCTTCATATCCTGATCCTTCCGAAATAACTTTTTGCAAAGAATTCTGAGCTAATTTTGCAGCAGTTTCACTAAAAATCCTTTTTTCTTTCTCCTTATATTCCTTTATAACATTATCATTATTATCTACTATAGCATCAACTATAGTAGGCTTTATATAAATTCCATCATTAACTATAGTATTATATAATCCTGCCATTTGTACAGGTGTAACTAAAACAGTTTGGCCTATTGAAATATTATTCATACTATCTTCAATCTTAGGCTTGCTTCCAGCAGCTTCATTTCTATTTTCTCCTTTTAAATTTAATACAGGACTAAACAAGCCCATATTTTTAAGGTATTCTATCATTTTATCATACCCTATAATATTTCCTACCTTTGCAAAAACATCATTACATGATATCTTAAGAGCATCTTCTACTGAAAGACTTCCATGGCTATATGGCTTTCCATTCTTTTGGCATATTTCCCCTGTACAAGTAAAAACATCATCTGGACTTATTAAACCTAAATCTAAGGCTACAGTTTCAACTATAGTCTTAAAGATAGATCCTGGTTCATATCCTAACTGACCTATCCCTAAATTTACATTAGCCTGAGTTTCATCTTTCTGTACCATAGCTTTAATTTTACCAGTAGCTGCTTCTGATACAACAACACCTACATTATTAAGAAAAGAATATTCCTCTTTTTTTAATACTTCCCTAATTTTTTCTTCCCAAGCTTGATCTATAGTTAATCTTATATTGTTATTCTTATCGTATGCTAATAATAATCCTTTTCCATAAACAGCTCCATCATCCATATAAAATTTTCCTTGTGGATATTTGTTATCCTTTATATATTGATATAATTCAAATTCTAATGAGTCTTCTACTAGATTTTCTTCATTTATATCAACTAAAAAATTACTTGTTTTCCAAGCTTCCTTATTATCTATTTCATCATATATATATGTATATATTCCTTTAATATTTTTCAACTTATTTACCTTATTAAAAGTTTCTTCACTAACAGTATAATATATTTTCCCTTCATTTTTCATTACATCTGAATAATTAAAATCTCCAACTTCTGACTTCATTATGAAATTTAAGGCCATCAAGTCTTCTAAAGTTTCTTCATAATTATTTAACCTAAATGGTTTTGTATCTAAAACTACAACATACTTTTTATTATAATCTAAAAGATCTTTGCCATTTATATCAAATATTCTATATTTCATTTGAGATAAATTTTCTAATTGATAATTATTCATTTCACCAGAAACTTTTTCAGAGGGATTAAGCTGAAGAAATGCTAATCTTATAATTAATGTCAAAAATAAGACTATATAAGAAATTTTTAAAGTAACTACTCTCTTTTTATTTACTTTATTTTTTTCATTTAACATAAAAAACGCCTCCCTAAGCTTAATTCTAGCCTTGGGAAGCCTTTTCTATACAATATTTACTTTAAAATATCCTTAATTTTACTTACAAGTATATCAATAGCTACTTTATTTTGTCCACCTTCGGGAACTATAATATCTGCATATCTTTTAGTTGGTTCCGTAAATTGCATATGCATAGGTCTTACTATATTTAAATATTGATCAACAACAGATTCTAATGTTCTTCCTCTTTCATTTATGTCTCTTATTAATCTTCTTAAAATTCTAATATCAGCATCAGTATCAACATAAACCTTGATATCTAATAACTCTCTTAATCTAGGATCTTCTAATACTAATATACCTTCAACAATTATAATACTTTTGGGCTCAACCCTTATTGTTTCCTTATCCCTATTATGTACAGAAAAATCATAAATAGGTTTTTCTATGGGAATTCCATTACATAAATCATTTAAATGTTTTATAAGCAAATCATTATCAAAAGCTTGAGGATGATCGTAGTTAGTTTTCACCCTTTCTTCCATAGTTAAATGGCTTTGATCTTTATAATACATATCTTGTTGTATCATTGCTATACATTCATTTGAAAAACTTGAATATATTGCATCAGCAATAGTACTTTTTCCTGATCCAGTTCCACCTGCTATTCCAATTAGTATTGGCTTTTTCATTATTTATAGTTCCCCCTTTATAGGATTAAAGATTAATTACTTTTCTTCCTTTAATTAACATGTCTTTTGCTTTTAATGGTGTATCAACCTTTATTTTAAATAACATATGTGCCCTATTTGCTACATTTGTTTTAGTCTTTTTGTCCAAATCATACATATCATTTAAAGTTATATTAAAATATGGAGTTTGTGCTCTTAATACTTCTACTTCATCACCTTCGAAGACTCTATTTTTTTGTAAAATAGTAGCTTCTTTTGTTTCTTCATTATAATCTTGCACTATACCAACTATTTCATAATCTCTTATATAAGAAGATTCTTCATAGCATTGTTCACCCATTCTTCCAAAGAAGAAACCAGTATGATATTGCCTATGGCTTATTTTTAATAGCATATCCATCCATTCTTCTTTGAACTCATATTTATCTGGATTTTCAAAATATGAATCTACTGCTTCCCTATAAGCTTTTACTGTTGAAGCCACATAAAATTCATTTTTCATTCTTCCTTCAATTTTAAAGGAATCTATTCCTGCTTTAACTAATTCAGGTATGTATTTTATCATACATAGATCTTTTGAATTCATAATATATGTTCCTTGGTCATCTTCAATGACTGGATAATATTCATTTGGTCTTGTTTCTTCAACTAAATAATATTTATATCTACATGCATTTGAACATATACCTTTGTTTGCATCTCTACCTAGCATATAATTTGATATTAAACATCTTCCTGAATATGCAATACACATTGATCCGTGAACAAAAACTTCAATTTCACAATCTTCTGGAATATTTTCTTTAATTTTAGCAATTTCTTTTAATGTCAATTCTCTAGCTAAAACAATTCTTTTAGCTCCTGCTTCATACCAAAACTTTGTTGCCATCCAGTTCGTTGTATTGGATTGTGTACTTATATGAATTTCAAGGTCCGGTGCTACTTTTCTTGCTGCCATAATAATAGAAGGATCGGCAACAATAATAGCATCTACTCCTAAATTTTTTAAGCCAACAATGTAGTCCTCTACACCTGTTAAATCAAAATTTCTAGGAAAGACATTCATAGTGACATATAATTTTCTTCCTCTATCATGGCAGTACTTAACACCTTCAGCTATTTCTTCATTTGTAAAATTATCTGAAAATGCTCTTAAGTTTAACTTTCCACCACCTATGTAAACAGCATCAGCACCAAAATCTACAGCAATTTTTAATTTTTCCAAACTTCCTGCGGGTGCTAAAATTTCTGGTTTTTTCATATTTTTACCTCCTTTTTGTCACTGCAATTCCATCCCCCATTGGTATTACAGAAGTAATCAAATCTTTATCTTTTGATACTATATCTAAATATTCTCTCATTCTTTTAACAATTGTAATTTTTCTTTTCTTTACTAATTCATCAGTTGCAACCATTCCCCTAAATAGAACATTATCTGCAACTATAATACCATCTTCAGCCAAAAGCCTTAAACAATGAGGCAGAAAATGATTATAATGACCTTTACCAGCATCCATAAAAATTAAATCATAAGATTCATCTAAAGTTTCTAATACTTCTAAACAATCTCCCTCAATTATTTTTATTTCATCAGTAAGTCCATATTTTTCAAAGTTCTTTTCTGCAAGTTCTATCATTTTTCTATCACGTTCTATAGTAGTAATTTTAGGATTAGTTTTTGAAGCTTCATACATTAAAATTGCTGAGTAGCCAATTGCCGTACCTAGTTCTAAAATTTTATAGGGTTTTTTCATACTCACTATAAATTCTAAGAATTTTGCAGTTTCCTTTTGAACTATTGGTACCATATGCTCCTGAGCAAACTTTTCTAACTCTAAATATTTACCACTACTTTCAGGTATAAGATTTCTAATATAATCTTGCATATAGTCATAAGTTACTCCACTCATAATTTTCCTCCAATAACTATTAGCTTTCAAAACATGCCCTAGTAACCTAATTCTTCTTGTTTATTCAAAAAATCCTCATAATTATTAGTAAAATAATGAGTTCCATTTTCATTTTCTAAAACATAAAAAATATAATCTGTTTCAGCTGGTTTAAGGGCAGCTTTAATAGATGGTATACCTGGATTTGAAATTGGGCCTGCTGGAAGACCATAATTTTTATATGTATTATATGGAGAATCAACTTCTAAATCGCTATGTAAAACAACTTCAGTATGGTCTCCTAATGCATATATCACTGTAGCATCTATTTGAAGCTTCATTTCTTGATTTAGCCTATTTCTTATTACTGAAGAAATAATAGGTCTTTCCTCATCTAATATTGCTTCTCTTTCTATCATTGAAGCTATAGTAATAATTTCTTCAACATTTATATCTTCAACATCTACTCCCAACTCAGATGTCACTTGTTCTAATGCTTCTTCAAATCTATTAAGCATCATAGTAACTATATCCTTAGGATTCATACCTTTTTTTAAGGAATATGTATCAGGGAATAAATATCCTTCTAAATTATATTTTTTATTATCATCCCTTTTTACATATGAAGGCAGATCATAATTTTCTATAGAAGCTATAAAATCCTCTTTACTACAAATCCCTTCACTTTCAAGCTTCTCACTAATTTTATCTATTGTATATCCTTCAGGAACTGTAAATTTTACTATTCCTAAAGTAGATTCAGTTGTTAACAAAGTAATTAGCTCTTTTAAAGTTAATTCACTGCTTAATAGATAACTCCCGGGCTTAACCTCTATTGTTTCATCTGATAATAAAACATATAATTTTATAAATGGTATTCCTCTTATAACTTTTTCCTTTGATAAAGAATTTATTATGCTGTAAAAACTATCCCCTTCTTTTATCTCTATAACTATATCCTCTTTACTTTTTATTGGCTTATTTATAACATTGAAAAACATCAAAAAAAAGCCAAGAATAACTATAAAAATAATCATTAAGGGATAAATTTTTAGTTTTAACTTTCTCATAAAACCCCCTACATATAAAGTAAATAGCCATTAGGCTATTTACCTTATTATAATACTTTTCCTTAAAGTAATAAAGAATTTTAGCTAGTTATTTTTTCTTTCTGCTTATTATTTTCTTTCTCTCACTTGAGTTTAATACTCTTTTTCTCATTCTAATATTTTTAGGAGTGATCTCTACAAGTTCATCATCATTAATAAATTCTAAACATTGTTCTAAGGTCATTTTTCTTGGAGGAGTTAATTTTAAAGCGTCATCAGATCCTGATGCTCTTGTATTAGTTAATTTTTTACCTTTACATACATTTATATCTATATCTTCAGCTCTAGAACATTCACCTACTATCATTCCTTCATAAACAGGAACTCCAGCACCTATAAATAAAGTACCTCTTTCTTGTGCATTATATAGACCATAAGTAATAGACTCTCCTTCTTCAAAAGAAACTAATGAGCCTCTGCTTCTTCCTGGTATTTCTCCCTTATATTCATCATATCCATGGAAAACATGATTCATAATACCATTTCCCTTTGTGTCAGTCATAAACTCACTTCTAAATCCAATAAGGCCTCTTGCTGGAATTTTAAATTCTAACCTTGTATATCCGTTAACTGCTGAGGTCATATTAACCATCTCTGCCTTTCTTGGTCCTAATTTTTCCATAACTGGTCCCATAAATTCTTCTGGCACATCTATGGTTAAGAATTCTATAGGCTCTAACTTTTTACCATTTTCTTCTTTAAATATGACATTAGCCTTTGAAACTTGGAACTCATAACCTTCTCTTCTCATAGTTTCTATAAGTATAGAAAGATGAAGTTCTCCTCTTCCTGAAACCTCAAAACACTCTGGAGTTATTTCTTCTACTCTTAAACTAACATTAGTTTCTAGTTCTTTAAACAATCTATCTCTTAAATGTCTTGATGTAACATATTCTCCTTCTTGTCCTGCAAATGGTGAATCATTTACCATAAAATTCATACTTAATGTTGGCTCATCAATATCTACAAATGGTAAAGCTTCAGGTTGTAATGAATCTGCTATTGTTTCTCCAATATTACAATCTGGTATTCCACTTAAGGCAACTATATCCCCCATTGAAGCTTCCTGAACATCAATTTTATTTAATCCGCTATATGTAAATATAGCTGAAATTTTATAATTTGATTTTGTTCCGTCTTTTCTAATTAAGGTTACAGTTTGATTTTTCTTAATAGTTCCTCTATATATTTTACCTATTGCTATTCTTCCCACATAATCATTATTATCTAAAGTTGTAATAAGCATTTGAAATGGTTCATCTATATATCCCTTAGGCGCTTCAACTTTATCGATAATAGTCTCAAATAAAGGTGTCATATCACTATTTTCATCTTCAACTTCATATTTAGCAATACCTTCCCTTGCAGAAGCATACACAACTGGGAAATCTAATTGTTCATCATTTGCACCTAATTCTACAAATAAATCAAAAACTTCATCTATTACTTCTTCTGGTCTAGCATTAGGTTTGTCTATTTTATTAATAACCACAATCGGCTTAAGATCAAGCTCTAAAGCTTTTTTCAAGACAAACTTCGTTTGAGGCATTGGTCCTTCATAAGAATCTACAACCAATAACACTGAATCTACCATCTTAAGAACACGTTCAACTTCTCCACCAAAATCGGCATGCCCTGGAGTATCTATTATATTTATTTTTATCCCCTTATACATAATAGCAGTATTCTTTGATAAAATAGTTATTCCTCTTTCTCTTTCTAGATCATTTGAGTCCATTACTCTTTCTTCAATCTTCTCATTACTTCTAAATACATGGCTTTGTTTTAAAAGAGCATCAACTAAAGTTGTTTTACCATGGTCAACGTGAGCTATTATCGCTATGTTTCTTATATCGTCTCTTATAATTAATTCCATCTAAATTCCTCCATTATTAAGTCTATTGTAAACCTATAGATTATTTTACTCAAAATAAAATTGGATACACCTGTATCCAATTTTTTAATAACCATATTAAATACTATAATACATTGTAAGTTTTTTATGCTAGAATGTCAACATTCAAGATTATATTTCCATAATAATAGGTAAGATCATAGGCTTTCTCTTTGTTTTTTCGTAAAGATAATTTCTTAATTCATCCCTTACTCTACTCTTTAAGCTAGCCCAATCAGTAATGTTCTTTTCTTCACATTCCTTTAAAGCACTTTTAACTATTTCCTTAGCTTCATCCATTAATACCTCGGACTCTCTTACATAAACAAAACCTCTAGAAATAATATCTGGACCAGCTATAACTTTTTGATCTTCTCTTGAAATTGTAACTACTACTGTTAGAATTCCATCTTGTGATAAATGTTTCCTATCTCTTAGTACAATATTTCCAACATCACCAACACCTAATCCATCAACAAAAACTTGACCTGCAGTTACACTTCCATTTTTCTTTATTCCGCTTCTATTAACTTCAATAATTGCACCATTTTCAGGTATTAAAACATTATTTTCTGAGACTCCAACTGATACTGCAAGTTCACAGTGCTGCTTTAAATGTCTGTATTCTCCATGTACAGGAATGAAGAATCTAGGTTTAACTAAACATAACATAAGCTTTAATTCTTCTTGACATGCATGACCTGAAACATGAACTTCATCTAAAGATTTATATATAACTTCTGCTCCCTTATGAAATAGTTGATTTATAACCTTAGAAACAAGTTTTTCATTTCCTGGAATAGGAGTTGCTGATAAGATTACTGTATCTCCCTCAACTATTGTTACCTTTCTATGTTCTGCATTAGCCATTCTAGCTAAAGCTGACATCGGTTCTCCTTGACTTCCTGTTGTAATAATAACTACTTGGTTATTATTATATTTATTTATATTATCTATACCTACTAAAACATCATCTTCGCACTCTAAATAACCTAATTCCTTAGCAACAGCAACTATATTCTCCATACTTCTGCCAGAAACAGCAACCTTTTTATTTAATGCTCTAGCAGCATCTAAAATTTGCTGTATTCTGTGAATATTCGATGCAAAAGTTGCTACTATTATTCTTCCCTTAGCTTTTGCAAAAAGCTTAAAGAGATTTTCACCAACAACTCTTTCTGACATTGTATATCCTGGTCTTTCAACATTTGTTGAATCTGCCATCATAGCTAATACTCCTTTTTTGCCTATTTCAGCAAATCTTGCAAAATCCATAGGCACACCATCTATTGGAGTAAAATCTACTTTAAAATCTCCTGTATGCAATACTACTCCTAAAGGAGTATGAATTGCAATTGCTACTGAGTCTGCAATTGAATGATTTGTTTTAATAAATTCAACAGATACCGAACTTAATTTAATGACATCCCTTGGTTTAACTCTTATTAATTCTGTTGAGCTTAACAAGCCATGTTCCTTCAGCTTTGTTTCAACAATTCCTATTGTAAGTTTTGTACCATATACAGGTACATTTAACTGCTTCAAAACATATGGCAGAGCACCAATATGATCTTCATGTCCATGAGTTAAAAAAATACCTCTAACTTTTTCTTTATTTTTTATTAAATAACTTACATCAGGTATGACTAAATCAATACCATACATATCGTCATCTGGAAATTTAAGCCCACAATCTATAACAACAATATCGTTTTTATATTCTATTGCTGTTATATTCTTACCTATTTCATTTATTCCTCCTAAAGGAATAATTTTAACTTTTGCTTTTTCGTTTTTCAATATGTCCCCTCCTTTTTTCAATATATGTAATACAAAGGTGCTCTTCTCTTAAGAGAGGCCATCCTTTATCTTATTATTCAATTTTATCTATATTTTTGCTCTGACATTTTCTACAAATACCAAAAAATTTTACACTATGATCTATTATATGGAAACCATAGGATCTCTCTACTTCTTCTTCTAATTCATCTAATAAATCATCTTGAACTTCTATAACACCTTTACATTCATTGCAAACTAAATGATGATGTCTATGACCTTCATTTTTTCTAACTAACTCATATCTGCTGCAGCCATCGTTTAAATCAAGCTTACAAATTACGCCTAGTTCTTCTAATAATATTATTGTCCTATATACTGTTGCTAAACCTATTTCAGGGCAATTTTTCTTAACTTCATCATAAATTTCTTCTGTAGTTAGGTGTTCTCCTTCATTTTCAATTATTGTATCAACTATAGCCCTTCTTTGAGGAGTTAACTTATATCCTTTTTGTTTTAATTCTTCTTTTAAAACATTAAAATCTATAGTATTTGATTGTTCCATAAACAATACCCCTCCCTTTATTTTTTATTCTTCAAAAAAAATCGTATTGTAAGCTTCTTGAACAGCAGCTAACTCTACCTCATCATCTATTGGTACTAAAAGATCGTCTCCATCTTCATCTTTTTCAACCTTTAATGCAAATAAATCTTCTTCAGTATAATTGTCATCAAATACAATAACATATTCGCTTTTTTCTTCTGTATCAGGATTTACCATATCAAAAAAAGCTACTACATTTAGCTTTACTAAATTTCCTTCCTCATCATATAATTCCAATTGCTCTAAATCTTTATTCATAATCATTCTCCTTTTTCTTAATTTTAGATTTATAATTAATGCTTGTCAATAATAATTTTCAATTAAGAATACAATATTATTTTTTGCTTATTCTATCTAAATATCCCTGTAATATATATACAGCAGCAATTTTATCTACAATCTGCTTTCTCTTCTTCCTTGATAAATCAGCTTCCAGCATTGCTTTATGAGCAGCTACAGTTGTTAATCTTTCATCCCACATTTGAACTTCAATATTTAATTTTTCTTTTAAAAGTTCAGAAAATTCAATAGCTTTTTCCCCTGCCTCTCCAATTGTTCCATTCATATTTTTAGGCATTCCTAAAACTATTGTATCAACTTTATATTCTTCACAAATTTTCCTTATTTCTTCAATATCCTTTTCTTTTTTGGTTCTTTTTATAGTTGTAACACCTTGTGCTGTCCAACCTAATGGATCACTAACAGCAACTCCTATAGTTTTAGAACCCAAATCTAAACCTAATATCCTCATTTTTACTCCTTATAAATATAATTTTATAATTAAAGAGTGCCCTTAACGGGCACTCTCTATTTTATTTCTAAATAAGATTTTATTACTTCTTCAAGAATTTCATCTCTTTCAAGTTTTCTTAGTAAAGCTCTTGCTCCGTTGTAGCTTGTAATGTAAGAAGGGTCCCCTGAAATAAGATAACCTACTAATTGGTTTATTGGATTATAACCTTTTTCTTTTAACGCATTATAAACATCGGTTAAAATTGATTTTGTTAAATCCTCTCTATTAATGTTTAAATTAAATTGCATTGTTTGATCTAAGTTATTATTCATACAATTGCTGCTAATCGCAGCTCACCCCCTTACTTTATTTAGTTAAACATATAATAATAATATTATCCCACTCTTAATATTATTTATTCTACTTAATAAACAATATTAATACTATTATCATTAATTTAATTATAGACTAAATTTCCATATTTGTACACAATTTATTTTATTAAAGCTTCTACAAGCTCATATACTTTATTTATTCCATCTTTTATAGCTGCTGGATTTTTTCCACCGGCTTGAGCCATATCTGGTCTTCCACCGCCGCCCCCTCCAACAACTGCTGCAACTTCTTTTATTATCTTACCACAATGAATTCCTTTATCTATTGAATCCTTAGTTGCCATTGAAACTAAATTTACTTTTCCATCTACATTACTAAACAATACTACAACACTAGTTTCAATTTTGTTTCTTAATTTATCTGCTAAATTTCTTAATGAGTTAGGATCAACCCCATCTATTTCATAAGCAATTACTTTTATTCCCTTAATTTCTTTAGCTGATGCTAAAATATCATTTTCTGATCCTTGAGTTAACTTTCTCTTAAGTTCAGCTATTTCTTTATCTTTTTCTTTTAGTTCAGAATTTTGTTGAGATATTTTCTTTATAAGATTCTTTTCTGAACATTTTAACATAGCACAAGCTTCTTTTAATAAATTTTGTTTCTCTTCCATGTACTTCATAGCATTAACGCCTGTTATAGCTTCAATTCTTCTTACACCAGCAGCAACACCAGATTCTGAAACTATCTTAAATAATCCTATTTCTCCAGAATTAATTACATGCGTTCCTCCACATAATTCCTTTGAAAATTCTCCTACGCTTACAACTCTAACATCATCCTTATATTTTTCATCAAATAAAGCCATAGCTCCTGAATTCTTAGCTTCATCTAAAGTCATAACTTCTGTTCCAACATTAAGAACTTCCATTATTTTATCGTTAACTAGTTTTTCAATTTTTTCAATTTCTTCAAAAGTTAATGCTTGGAAGTGTGAAAAGTCAAATCTTAGTCTTTCATCATCAACATAGGAGCCTGCTTGATTTACATGACTTCCTAACACTTCTTTTAAAGCCTTATGAAGCATATGAGTTGCAGTATGGTTTCTTGCTATATTTTTTCTTCTTCTTCCATCTACTCTTAAATCAGCTTCTTGATTAAGTTTAATTTCACCTTTTAAAACTTCAACATAGTGAATAATCTTTCCACCAACATTATTTTTAGTGTCATATACAAAGGCTTCCCCAGTAGATGTAGTTATATAACCTTTATCTCCTACCTGACCACCCATTTCAGCGTAGAAAGGAGTTTTTTCAGTAACTATATAAGCCTTTTCTCCTTCAACTATTGACTCTTTAAAATCATTATCATCTGCTAATAATATAATATTAGACTTTAATTCTATACTTCCATAACCATCAAATTTTGTACTTACTGAAGATTCTATCTTATTTATAGGCTTTTCATCATTACCCATGTAGGAAGTTTCGCCCCTTGCACTTCTTGCTCTTTGTCTTTGTTCTTCCATTTCCTTCATAAAAGCTTCTTTATCAACTTTCATTCCCTTTTCTTCAAGAATTTCTTCTGTTAACTCAATTGGGAAACCATAAGTGTCATATAGCTTAAATGCCTTTTCACCTTTAAGAATGTTTTCTTTTAATGCTGTCATTTCTTCTATATAATCATTTAAAATATTCATTCCTGAATCTATAGTTTCATTGAATCTCTCTTCTTCTAAAGAAACTATTTTTTCTATATATTCTTGTTTTTCTTCAAGAACTGTATATGCTCCTTTATAATTTTCAACTACAGCTGCTACTATTTCTGTTAAAAATAAATCTTTTATTCCTAGTATTCTTCCATGTCTAGCTGCTCTTCTTAAAAGTCTTCTTAATACATATCCTCTTCCTTCATTGCTAGGTTGTACTCCATCTGAAATCATCATTGTAACTGACTTCACATGGTCAGTTATTATTCTTAAAGAAATATCCTTATCTTTATCTGCACCATATTCAACATTTGCTAGTTTTGATACTTTTCCTAATATATTTTTTACTGTATCTATTTCAAAGATATTATCTACACCTTGCATAATTGTAGCAATTCTCTCAAGTCCCATACCAGTATCAATATTAGGATGTTCTAATCTATTGTAATTTCCATCCTCATCTTTATCAAATTGAGTAAATACTAAGTTCCAGAACTCAACTACCCTGTCTTCATCAGCTGCCTTTAAAAATTCTTCTACACTTGTAATTTGGCCTTCTCCTCTATCAAAATGTATTTCTGTACATGGACCACATGGACCTACTCCAATTTCCCAGAAATTATCATCTTTACCTAATCTAAATATTCTTTTTGGATCAATATCTGTCTTTTTACACCATATATCAAAAGCTTCATCATCCTCAAGATAAATAGTCACATATAATTTATCTTTTGGAATTTGTAATACTTCTGTTACAAATTCCCAAGCCCATGGAATTACTTCTTCCTTAAAGTAATCTCCAAAAGAAAAGTTTCCTAACATTTCAAAAAAAGTTGCATGTCTAGATGTTTTACCTACATTTTCTATATCGCCAGTTCTAATACACTTTTGACAAGTAGTTATTCTTTTTCTAGGCGGAGTTTCTAAGCCTGTAAAATATGGCTTAAGAGGTGCCATTCCTGCATTTATTAATAATAAAGATTTATCATTTTTAGGAACTAAAGAAAAGCTTTCTAATCTTAAATGTTCTTTCGATTCAAAAAATTTTAAATACATTTCTCTTAATTCATTTGTTCCAATGTATCTCACAATATTACCTCCATTTTTTTATTCTATTGTATTAAAAAAGCTTTCATCCCTAAAGAAAGGGACGAAAGCAACAGTTCCGCGGTACCACCCTAATTATGCAGAAATCTGCATCACTTAGTTATACTAGCTCCAAGACAGCTTCAATATATTATGCAAGAAGTTTACACCATCCACTTCCTCTCTGAATGCACGCCTATATTTACTCCTTCTCTTCATCGCTATACTATATAAAATTTTAAATAATTTCATAGAAATTATAGATTATTTAAGTAAATATGTCAAATACTATTTAGAATAGATAATCATTAATATCTTCATAAATTACTTTAATCATTACTCCAATTGGTATAATTATTATCATACCTATAAATCCACCTAATTTTTCTCCTAAAAGCAGCAATATTATTATCATTAAGGGATGCATATTAGTACTGTCAGCAGTAATTTTAGGTGATAATATATTCCCTTCTACTTGTTGAATTACTGCCATTGCTATAACTGTCCATAGAGCTTTTTCTGGAGATTCAATAAGAGCTATAAATATAGGAGGTATTGCTCCAATTATAGGGCCAAAATAAGGAATAATATTTAATATTCCATTAAAGATCCCAAGAATTATTGCAAATTTTACATTTAATATTATTAAAACTATAGTTGTTAAAACTCCAATTATTAATGACAATAATAATTGGCTGACTATATATCTTGATAAAACCTTGTCAATATGACTAATAATCCTTTTAGCTACTATTCTTTTTTCTGTTGGTAAGATTAATAGTATTTTATTGTATATTAACTCTCCATCTACTAAAAAATAATAAGTTACAATTGGAATAATTGCAAAGGAAACTAAACTTTCAAAAAAATTTATTAAATAATCTAAAGCTCTTACTGAAAAACTCCTAATAAAAATGTTGATTTTTTCACTTATTTGCTCATATATAGTTTCAAAGGTTCTTGTATTTCCCAGCTTTATTTTATTGACTAATTTATTTATATAATCATCCATATTGTCTAATATTTTACCAACATTATGACTTTCTTCAAATATTGAAGGTACTACAGTACAAATAATTAAAATAAGTGTTACTAATATTAAAGTTAATAATAATATTGCTGATAATCTATGGGTTATTTTATATTTTTCACTTATAAAAAAAGTTATCGGTTTTAAAGCATAAGCAAGAACTATTCCTGTTAAAATTAAGTTAATAATGCTGCTTATTGTTTCTAATTTTATATATAAATATATAATTATTATAATAGGCAATATTATTGAAAGAATCTTAATAAAATACTTAATATTATCCTTCTTCATCATAATACTTCCTTCTTGGAATACTTTTTAATCTTACTTCACCATTTCCATGATGTAATATAAAATCCTCTCCTAAGAGGCAATTTTTAAGTAATAATATCTCTCTTCCTTTTATTATTCTATCAAATAAACCTGAACTCATTATTAAACCTTTTATAGTTAGTTTTTCTTTTTCAATAATTAAATCCTCCAATACTCCCTTTATTATATTTTTATTATCCTTTATTTCCATATCTTTTATACTTTTAAAAGAAACTCCCGATTTTTCGCTTAGCTTTCTAGCAATAATAACCTCTTCAAAGGAAATAATATCAGAGGCTTTAACAAAATTTCTTTTACTAAAAAATATATAATTAGAAATAAATAATCCCTCTATTGTGCCCTTATAAAAGTTGATATATATATCATCTACAATCCCTAAGTACTTCCCCCTGATGTCATACACCTTTACTAAATAGAAATCCTTCGTCTTTAGCATATCTTTCTCCTTCCTGATATATAAATATTATTTCCTATATACATAAAAAAAATTCCCATAATTTATATGGGAATTTTTATAATATCTCATCTATTATTCCACCGCCAACAACAATGTTTCCATCATAAAATACAACAGACTGACCTTTTGTAATAGCTCTTTGCCTTTCCTTGAAAGATACTTTAACTCTTCCATCAGGCAATGGAGTTATTGTTGCTTCTGCTGGTCTTGCTGAATATCTAACCTTTGCCTGTACAGTAATTTCTTTTTCTAATTTATCAAAAGGAATAAAATTATTTTCCTTTGAAATTAATTCCTTCTTAAATACATCTTCTTCTGGACCTAATACTACTTCATTTGTTTTAGGGTTAATAGCAGTTACATATACAGGTTTTCCAAGAGCTATTCCTAGGCCTTTTCTTTGACCGATGGTGTAATATACTATTCCTTTATGCTTTCCTAATATATTTCCATTCTTGTCAACAAAATTACCTTCTTTTACTTCCTTTGGCCTTACCTTTGATATATATTTACCGTGATTATTATCTGGTATAAAGCATATTTCTTCACTGTCTTTCTTATTATGAACAGCCAAACCTATCTCCTTTGCTATTTCTCTTATTTTAACCTTTGTATAATCTCCACAAGGCATTAGAGTTTGACTTAATTGTTCTTGTGTAAAATTATATAAAGCATAAGTTTGATCCTTTGTATCATCATCAGCCTTAATTAAAAGATATCTTCCATCTTCATTTTTTCTTATTTTTGCATAGTGTCCTGTAGCAACATAATCAGCACCTATTTCCTTTGCTCTCTTTAAGAACTCATCAAACTTAATATGCTTATTACATTGAATACATGGATTAGGTGTTCTACCTTCTATGTATTCTTCAACGAAATTGTCTATAACTTTTTCTTTAAAGGAATCCTTAAAATTTAAGACATAAAAAGGAATTCCTAATTTATCGGCAACTCTTCTAGCATCTTCAACAGATGAAAGAGAACAACATCCGCCCTCTCTTTGTGTAAAATCTTCATCATCATCGTCAAAATGCTTCATTGTTACCCCAATAACTTCATAACCTTGTTCTTTTAATAGATATGCTGCAACAGAGCTATCAACTCCACCACTCATACCAACTACAACTCTCTTACTCATTTTTCCCTACTTTCTATAATAAATATTTTTTATTATTTTTGTGATTTTTCCCTCCATAAAGAAGAGGTCTTTCTTATTCTTTCTATAATTGGAGGTAGTACCTCTAAAACATAATCTACATCTTCTTCAGTAGAATCATCTCCTAATGTTAATCTCAAAGATCCCTCTGCTAAATCTTTAGATAATCCAATTGCAAGAAGAACATGAGATGGATTCAAGAAACCTGAAGTACAAGCACTTCCGCTTGAAGCACATATACCAGCAAAGTCTAAATTTAATATAACCGAATCTCCCTTTACATATTCAAACACAACATTTACATTTCCAGGAAGTCGTTTATCCCCTAATGGACCATTTAATTTTGTATTAGGAATTTTTAATAATCCATCTATAAGTTTATCTCTTAATTTTACTAAATATTTATTATGCTCTTCTAAATTTTCTATTGCTAATTCAACAGCTTTTCCTAGGCCAACAATAGAAGCTGTATTTTCAGTTCCAGATCTTCTTGCCCTCTCCTGGCCTCCTCCATGAATTAGATTATCAATTTTTATTCCCTTTCTAATATAAAGAGCTCCTACTCCTTTAGGCCCATAAATCTTATGTCCAGCTAAAGATAGTAAATCTATATTCATATCTTGTACATCTATTTTTACATTTCCTAAAGCTTGAACTGCATCTGTATGAAAGATAACACCCTTCTCTCTACAGATTGATCCTATTTCTTTGATAGGCTGAATTGTACCTATTTCATTATTTGCAAACATTACTGAAACTAAAATTGTTTTATCTGTAATAGATTTTTTTAATTCCTCTAAATTTACAAAACCTTCTTTATCTACATTTAAATAAGTAACCTCAAAGCCCTGCTTTTCTAAGAACTCACAAGTATGTAATACCGCATGATGTTCTATCTTTGTAGTGATTATATGATTTCCTTTTTCCTTGTTTGCACTTGCAATTCCTTTAATAGCCCAATTATCAGCTTCAGATCCTCCTCCTGTAAAATATACTTCGCTTGAAAGACAATTTAAAGCCTTTGCCACTCTACTTCTCGCCTCATCAAGGGCTATTTTTGTTTCTCTAGAAATACTATAAAAGGATGATGGATTGCCGAACTTTTCAGTAAAATAAGGCATCATTTCTTCAAGTACCTCTTTTTTTACATAAGTAGTTGCAGCATAATCCATATAAACCTTTCTCATATTTATTCTCTCCTCTTAACTAAATTAATTTGTTGATTTATCTCATTCATTCTATTATAATCATCAACTATATCTTGAAGAGTAATACCTTGCATTACTTCATCTATACTTTTTTTAATTTTTTCCCATAATAATCTTGTTGCACAAAAGTCTAAATTATTACAGTCATTTCCTTCTATACACTCTGCAATTTCAACTGGACCTTCTAGTATGTCCATTACATCTGCAACAGTAATATCTTTTGGATCTTTATTTAATACATAACCTCCCTGAGCTCCTCTTATGCTCTTTATCAATTTAGCTTTTCTTAAGGATGAAAATAACTGTTCTAAATAATACTCTGAAATTCCTTGCCTTTTAGAAATAGTTTTTATAGAAACTGGCTCACTGCCATAATGTATAGCAAGATCCACCATGGCTTTTACACCATATCTACCTTTTGTTGAAAGCTTCATTATTTTTTCACCTTCTTTAATGTTGACTAATTTACTTGTATTTATATATTATCAAACTGATTTTTTGATGTCAATATTCTCTATTTTTCATAATACATCAAGCACTATTTAATATTTTACCTTGAATTATTTACCTTATTTTTTATATTTGCCCAATAATTTTTAATGTTTTCCTCAAATTTATTATTTTGTGGAATATAATATTTTTTCCCAACTAACTCTTTTGGCATATATTCCTGTTTTACATAATTGTTTTTATAATCATGAGGATATTTATAACCAAACACTCCCAAATCCTTTGCTCCATTATAATGTGTATCCTTTAAATGATTTGGAATATCCCCTATATTGAATTTATCTAAATCTTCCATTGCTGAATTAATAGCTAAATAAGCACTATTTGATTTAGGTAAAGCAGCTAAAAATATGGTTAATTCAGATAAAATTATTTGTGCTTCTGGTAATCCAGTTTTTAAGGCCAATTCTATTCCGGAATTTACCACCGATAACGCGTTTGGATAAGCTAATCCTACATCTTCTGCAGCAATAATAGAAATTCTTCTTATAATAGCTTGAAGATTACCTCCTTTAATTAATCTTGCTAAATAATGTACAGCTGCATCCGGATCACTTCCTCTTATACTTTTTTGAAAGGCACTCAGCAAATTATAATATTCATCTCCAGAGGAATCAGATCTAATATGAGATTGCCCTAAACTTTCAATATACTCAACTGAAAGATTAATTGTTGAACTTAACTGAGAGTTAATAGCTAACTCTAGTATATTATAAGCTTTTCTATAGTCTCCCTGAGATATTTCTGCAATATAAGATATAGCTTCTTCTGTATATTCTATATTTAGCTCCTTTTCTTTAGCTCTTTTAATAGCCTTTATAATTCCTTCCATTATTTCTTCCCTTTTTAAAGGCTGAAATTGAAAAATGTTACATCTGCTTATTATAGCTTTGTGCAATACAAAATAAGGATTTTCTGTTGTACTTCCTATTAAAGTTATTTTTCCATTCTCTATAAACTCCAATAAGGATTGCTGCTGTTTTTTAGAAAAATGCTGTAACTCATCAATATAAATTACAACTCCATTATAACCTAACAAAGTATCCAGCTCTGATACTATATCTTGAATATCTTTAACAGATGCAGTTGTAGCATTTAATTTATAAAATTTCTTATCAACATAATTTGCTATTATATTTGCTAAAGTTGTCTTTCCTGTACCTGGGGGCCCATACAAAATACAATTTGGAATCTTCTTATTAATTATTAAATTATATAATGGTTTTCCAGGACCTATTATATGCTTTTGTCCTATAAAGTCTTCTAAACTGTTAGGCCTCATTCTCTCTGCTAATGGTTTCATCCTTTGCCCTCCAATTTTTTATTTACCTAAACATTTCGCTTAATTCTTTAGCCTTTTCAAGATTTTCGTATTCAGTAAAGGACTTAATATAATAATTCTCCTTTTCTAAACTTAAGATAACTTCAACTGGAACATTTTCTCCTATAGCCTCATCACTGCCTTCCTCTTCACCTTCATGAACTTCTAAAGCTTCTGCCCTCATATTTAAAACTAAAGCAGCCTTATAAAGTCCATCTTTATCTTTACTGATATTTAGCATTTCACTGTTATACTCCTTTAATTCAAGTTCACCGATATATAGGCTATAAAACTCAACATAATTACAAATATAGAAATTTTTTCCACTTATATGTTTACTTACTTTTTCATCATAACCTTTATCATAAGATAAGACTAAATCAATAGTTTCTTTTATTTTTTCTTTTTCGGCCTTGCTTATTTCAGACTTACTATTTGAACAACTGATGAATAAAATCATAGTAAAAATAATCATTAATAATTTTAATATACTTTTCTTCATAAAGCCTCCCAATATATTTATTTCCATTTTATAATATCATATTTAATTACATATTAATATAAAAAAACTATATGCTAATATTTATTAAATTATTAGCATATAGTTTTAAATTAATTGTATTTATATATTATTAGCTTATTTTTGTTTATTAACTGCTTTCTTAGCTTTCTTATTTCCTTCATATGCATTTATATACATTTGCTTAATTTCACTGAATAATGGATATCTTGGGTTTGCTCCAGTACATTGATCATCAAATGCTTGTTCTACCATTTCATCTAATGTTGCATAGAATTTATCTTCAGGTACTCCAGCTTCTTTTATTGATTTTGGCATACCTACTTTTTCTTTTAAATCATCAATTGCATTAATTAGTAATTGAACTTTTTCTTCTTCAGTGTTTCCACCTAATTGTAAGTAATCTGCAATTCTTGCATATCTCCAAGCTGCATTAGGATATTTATATTGTGCAAAAGCAGCTTGTTTAGTTGGCGCATTTTCAGCATTGAATTTTATTGTTTCATTTATTAATAATGCATTTGCAGTTCCGTGTGGTAAGTGATGGAAAGCACCAAGCTTATGAGCCATAGAGTGGCAGATACCTAAGAAGGCATTTGCAAAAGCCATACCAGCCATTGATGATGCATGAGCCATTTTTTCTCTAGCTTTAACATTTGTAGTTCCTTCATTATATGCTTGTGGTAAATATTTAAATACTAATCTTATTGCTTCTAAAGCTAATCCATTTGTATATTCTGATGCCATTATTGAAACATAAGCTTCTATTGCGTGAACTAATGCATCTATACCTGAAGCTGCTGTTAAACCTTTTGGCATTGACATCATAAGTTCAGCATCTACAATTGCCATATCTGGAGTTAATTCGTAATCAGCAAGTGGATACTTAATTCCAGTTTCTTCATCTGTAATAACAGCGAATGGTGTTACTTCTGATCCAGTACCTGCTGAAGTTGGAATAGCAACCATCATAGCCTTTTGTCCCATTGTTGGGAATTTATAAATTCTCTTTCTTATATCCATAAATCTCATAGCTAAGTCTTCGAACCTTACTTCTGGATGTTCATACATTACCCACATGATTTTTGCTGCATCCATTGGTGATCCGCCACCTAATGAAATTATCATGTCTGGGTTGAAAGATAACATTTCTTGTGCACCTTTCTTAGCACATGCTAGTGTTGGATCTGGTTCAACATCAGTAAATACTCTAAATTCTATTCCGTATTTTTCTAATTCTTTAACTACCTTATCAGTGTATCCTAGTTTATCTAATATTCTATCTGTAACTATAAATGCTCTTTTCTTGTTCATTTCATGTAATTCTTTTATAGCAAATGGTAAACAACCGAATTTAAAGTATGTTTTTTCTGGAGCTCTAAACCAAAGCATATTCTCTCTCCTTTTTGCCACTGTTTTTACATTTAATAAGTGCATTGGGCCAACATTTTCTGAAACTGAGTTTCCTCCCCAAGATCCGCAGCCTAATGTTAATGATGGTGCTAATCTAAAGTTAAATAGGTCTCCAATAGCACCTTGAGATGCTGGCATATTTATTAAAGTTCTTGCTGTTTTCATAGCATCTTGGAATTTTTCAATTCTATCTTTTGAAGCAATTTCATTTGTATATAATACAGAAGTATGTCCCATACCACCTTGAGCTATTAATTTAGCAGCTTTTTCTACAGCTTCATCATAGCTCTTAGCCTTATACATCGCTAAAATTGGAGAAAGTTTTTCATGAGCATATGGTTCAGATAAATCTGTTGATTCAACTTCTGCTATTATAATTCTTGCACTCTTTGGAATAGTTACTCCTGCTAATTCTCCTATTTTCCATGGTGCTTGACCAACAATATTTGCATTTAATGCACCCTTATCATTTAATATTATGCTTCTAACCTTTTGAATTTCATCACCTTTTAATATATAAGCACCTCTTGCAGCAAATTCTGCTTTTACTTCATCATATACCTTATCTAATACAATAACACTTTGTTCTGATGCACATATAACTCCATTATCAAAAGATTTTGATAAGATTATTGAGTTAACAGCCATTTTTAGATGAGCAGTTTCATCTATTATTGCAGGCGTATTTCCAGCACCAACCCCTATTGCTGGCTTTCCTGATGAATAAGCAGCCTTAACCATTCCAGGTCCTCCTGTAGCTAATATTAAGTCTGCTTGTGCCATAACAGCTTGTGATAATTCAACTGATGGTTCATCTATCCATCCAATTATTCCTTCTGGTGCACCAGCTTTTACCGCTGCTTCTAAAACAATTTTAGCGGCTTCTATTGTAGATTTCTTAGCTCTTGGGTGTGGTGAAATAATAATTGCATTTCTAGTTTTAAGTGAAATTAATGTTTTAAATATTGCTGTTGATGTTGGATTAGTAGTTGGTACTATTGCAGCTATTACTCCCTTTGGTTCTGCAACCTTTGTAACACCATTTGTTAAATCTTCTTCAATCACTCCGCAGGTTTTCATATCTCTATATTGATTATAAATATATTCAGCAGCAAAATGATTTTTAATTACTTTGTCTTCTGCTATTCCCATTCCAGTTTCTTCAACTGCCATTTTTGCTAATTTAATTCTATTATTATTAGCAGCCATTGCAGCTTGTCTGAATATTTCATCTACTTGCTCTTGAGTATAAGTAGCAAATTTTCTTTGAGCCTCTCTTAATTCTTCAAATTTCTTAGTTAATTCTTGCAAATTTGTAACAGCCATTTTCATATCCTCCTAAAAATATTGTACAAAAATTTTATACATTTAATTGTTATTTATTTATCAATCTCTTGTAAATTCATTTTAGCTTATTGTTTAATTTTTGTCAATCTATATTTGTTGCTTTTTCATATTATTTTAATATTTTTAAAATTTAATAATAATAATGTAGTTTAATGTTATATTTTAATAAATCTAACCCTTTATACTTGCTAAATTTTAGTTATTTTTTTAACTATCTATTGTTTAACATATTTGAATCATTTATAGTTTAAGATATACATGATATACAAAAAAGTTATTACACTAATTTAATAGCATAATAACTTTTTCTATTTTTTCAAACATTAATCAATATCTTCAGGAATTGTTATTCCTAATCTCTTTGCAACATCACTATTTATCTTTACACTAAAATCATTTAAAGTAGATATTTCAATTTCTGCTGGATTTATTCCCTCTATTATTTTAACAGCTTTATTAGCTGTTTCTTTTCCCAATTTATAATAATCTATACCTATTGAACATAATCCTCCCACATCTACTACTGCTTCCTCAGCTCCTAGAATTGGTATATCATTTTCAACAGCAATTTTTCCAATTAACTCAAAAGCCGATGCAACAGTATTATCTGTAGGTGTATATAAGGCATCTATACTTTTTATTGCTGCAGTAAGATTTTGATTTATTTCATTTACATTCGTAACACCAATTTCTTTAATTTCTAAATTAAATCTTGCAGCCTCTTTCTTTAAATTTTCAACTTGAACTATTGAATTCACCTCAGAAGTATTATAAATTACTCCTAATATTTTAACTTCTGACACAAGCTTTAATAATAATTGCAATTGCTTATCAATAGGAACCATATCTGACACACCAGTAAAATTAGTTCCAGAACTTTCCCAACTCTTTGTTATTCCTGCAGAAACGGGATCTGTAACCGCCGTAAAGACACTTGGTATTTCTTTAGTAGCATTATATACAGCCTGAGCCGATGGTGTCGCTATAGCCAAAATCATATCTTTATCCTCAGAAACAAACTTTTGAGCAATTGTCTGAGATGTAGCTGCATCCCCTTGGGCGTTTTGATAATCAATAATAATGTTTTTACCATCTTCATAACCTTTTTCTTTAAGGCCATCAATAAAACCTTCCCTTGCTAGATCAAGAGCCGGATGCTGCACAATTTGACTTATTCCTATTTTTATTTTTTCATCATCCTTAGTCATTTCATCATTATTTTGGCATCCAAAAAAAATAGTAAGAGTCACTAATCCTGCAAGAATCAAAGCAATTTTCATTTTTCCTACCATAATACAATCCTCCAATTTTACAATTTCTATCCTACCATTCTACTATTAAATAAATTTATTCTGAAATAATGCTATGAAAACCTAACATTATTTACATTCAGTTTAATACTTCTAAAGATAAATTATATAACAATATAATATTCTAATTGTATTATATTGTGATGAAAAATTACATTAATAATTTTTCATAAAAAGCAAGTTGCTACGCAAAATTAATAGCGTAACAACTTTTAATAATTAGTTAAATAAACTTCTGTCACTTAAACCTTCACTTACATTTGCTTTTTCAAATAGTTCCATAAGCTTCTTTGTGGTCAGTTCTTCTTTCTCTTTTTCTCCTACATCAAATAAAACTTTTCCTCCATGCATCATAAGTAATCTATTGCCTGTCTTTATAGCATGATTTAGATTGTGGGTTATCATTAATGTTGTAATTCCTGTATCTTTAACTATTTTTTCTGTAATCTCCATTATCTTCATTGATGTTTTAGGATCTAAAGCTGCAGTATGCTCATCAAGTAATAAAAGTTTTGGCTTTGACATCATTGCCATTAATAATGTTAAAGCTTGTCTCTGACCTCCTGATAATAAAGTAACTTTATTATAAAGTTTATCTTCTAATCCCAAACCAACTTCTTTTAATAGTTCCTTATAATAATCGATTCTTCTCTTATTTACACCAAAGGATAAGCCATAAGTTTTTCCTTTATTATCTGCAAGAGCTAAATTTTCTAATATTGTCATATTAGGAGCTATTCCTAAGGAAGGATTTTGAAATACTCTTCCAATTTCCTTTGCTCTTTTATACTCACTATCTCTTGTAACATCTTTACCATCTAATAATATCTGCCCTTCATCACATTCAATAGTTCCTGCAATTATATTTAATAAAGTCGATTTCCCAGCTCCATTAGAACCAATTATTGAAATAAAATCTCCCTTATTAACTGTTAAAGAAAAATCTGAAAAAACCTTATTCTCATTAATGGTATTTTCATTAAAGACCTTATGCAATGCTTGAATTTTTAGCATTTAAATCACCACCTTCTTTAGAAATACCATTTATACTTTTAGAACCATCTGCCTTAGTTAATTTTTTATTTTTTTTAACATTTAACATATTTGAATTTAAACTTAAGGCTATAATTACTATTATTGCTGTCATTAATTTTAAATAATTCGGATCTAAATTAAACTTTAATGCTAAGGCAATTGCTAATTTGTAAATTATCGATCCAAGCACAACCAAAGTCGTTGTTTTTAATAAAGTTAACTTCTTAAAAGCTGAAGTTCCTATTATTACTCCAGCAAGAGCCATTACTAAAATACCAGTCCCCATAGTAACATCTGAAAAACCTTGATATTGAGCTGTAAGAGCCCCAGCCATAGCAATAAGAGCATTACTTATCATTAAACCTATAATCTTGATTATATCTTTGTTTACTCCTAGTGCAGTAATAACTTGTTCATTATCTCCTAAAGCTATTAATAATTTACCTAACTTTGTTTTAAGAAATAAATCAAGGATGAATTTTAAAACTACAATTATTACAAATATAATATAAATTTTATAATTATTATTAAAAATAATTTTTGTATTAAATAATGGAACATTAGATTTTCCCATTATCATTAAATTAATTGAATAAAGTCCTGTCATAACTAAAATTCCTGACATTAAACTGCTTATTTTCAATTTAACATTTAACAAAGCTGATATTAATCCTGCTAAAGCTCCTCCTATAGTGGCAAGTACTACTGATATCCAAGGATTAATTCCCTTAACTAATAAAGCAGCGCAAATCGAAGCACCTAATGGATAAGTTCCATCCGTTGACATATCTGCTATATTAAGAATTTTAAAAGTTATATAAACTCCCATTGCAACAATACCAAATAAAAGCCCTTGTTCTAACACATTAATAATCAAATCCATTACTTAACGCCTCCAGTAACTTTATTTGCAGTTTCGTTAATATCATCTGGTATTGTTATTCCTAATTTAGATGCAACGTCAGTATTTATTGTTATATTCATCTCACTTAAGGTTGAGATTTCTATTTCTGATGGCTTTTTACCCTTTATTATTTCTACTGCCTTATAAGCTGTTTCTTTTCCTAATTTAAAGTAATCTATTCCAATTGAACATAATCCTCCAACACTAATTACTGCTTCTTCAGCTCCTAAAATCGGAACATTATTATCTAGAGCAATTTTTGTAACTAGATCATAAGCAGATGCAATTGTATTGTCTGTTGGTGTATATAAAGCATCTATTTCACTTATTACAGAAGTAAGGTTTTGATTTATCTCATTCACATTTGTAACACCTACTTCTTTTACTTTTATATTTAATTTTTCAGCTTCTTTCTTTAATTCATCAACTTGTACAAGCGAATTTGCCTCAGAAGTATTAAAAACTACACCTAATGTTTTTACTTCTGGTACTAGTTTTAATAATAATTCTAATTGCTCATTAACCGGAACCATATCAGAAACACCTGTTAAATTTGATCCAGAACTTGTCCAATCTTTAGCTATTCCTGCTGATATTGGATCAGTTACAGCTGTAAAGACTGTTGGTATTTCCTTTGTTGCGTTATAAACAGCCTGAGCAGCAGGTGTAGCTATTGCTAATATTAAATCCTTCTTTTCAGAAACAAATTTTTGAGCAATAGTTTGAGATGTAGCTGCATCACCTTGGGCATTTTGATAATCAATATCTACATTTTTTCCTTCTTCATATCCTTTTTCTTTAAGGCCCTCTATAAAGCCTTCTCTAGCTGAATCAAGGGCTGGATGCTGTACTAACTGACTTATTCCTATTTCTAGCTTATCATCTGCTACTGAAGCAGCATCATTTTTTTTGCATCCAATTAGACTTGTTGCTGTAATTAATCCAGCTAATAATAAAGCTATTTTTTTTCTTCCTACCATAATACTGTCCTCCTATTTATTTTTCAAAATCTCCAATCTACTATTCTACATTTTTATTTTATTAAATATTTATATATTATATTGTTAAACTTAAAATAAGTAAACCAATATAATATTAGTTATATACACTTTTAGAGATTTTGATATTAATTTATTATTTATTAAAATAATTTTTACCCTATATTAGCATATCAATTCTGATTTGTAAATAAAAAAATTAACGATTCTTTTAAAATCGTTAATTTTTATTACACATTTATTCAGGTATAGCCCTATGACCAAGTCCTATTACAACTTCATTTAAATGTAATAATCCAACACTTAGAAAAATGCATACTGTAAGATGTTGACCTTTTCTTGCTATACCAACTTTTCCACCAACGCTTAACCCACTCGCCCTATTCCATACTTCCATCAATGCATCTCTTGCTGCACCAACAACAGCTCCCTCATGAATATGTTCATCTCTAATAACACCACTTCTTTTAGCTGCTACTAAGGTACTTTCTAAAATTTTCAAAGTCGATTCATTGATATTTCCACCAATATTTACAGCTGTCGCTAAAACCCCTCTCTTCCTTAGTTCAATCTTTAAAATTTCTTCTTCTTCCCTTGAAGAAATAGCCATTTTTATAGCACATTTAGCAACATCAAGACTATTGCTTAGCATTTCATCACCTTTTTCTTATTTTTTTACCAGCTTATATTTCTCGTTAAAATAATTATTTAATTTTTCTAGGGAATGGGTCAATATTTCTTTTTCTTCTTCTGTATGCTCATCCATCATTGAACTTATCATTTCTTTATGAAACTTCTTATGATTTTCACAAGCAGCATAGCCTTTTTCAGTTAACTGTACCATTACTACTCTTCTATCTTCTTCAATCCTTTTTCTTGTTACATAACCCTTTTTTATAAGTTTATTTATTGCCGTTGTCAAAGTTCCAACAGTAATACCTAAATCTTGTGCGACTTCACTCATCATACTTTGTTCTTTTTTCCCAACGCTCTCTATTATATGCATTTCCCTTATAGATAAATCTGAAAATTCACCTTTTCTTAGCATCTTTTCTTCTATCTCAAGTATATTATTAAAAATCTTTACAAGTAATTGATTTGCTACGTCTTCTTTTCTTTGCATATTTATATTATCCCCATCCTTCTTAAATATTTTCATTAGTTAATCATTTTCATCAATTCCTTTATATTATAATAAGCCAATCTAATAATAATTTCAATTAAATCCTTTAATAATCAGCCTTTTATCATAAAATTTTTTTGTTTTTAAAAAAGGAGCCCTAAGGCTCCTGCATTTTTAAATAATACTAAAGGATAAAGCTACAATTATAAGTCCTATTGCTAATATTACATAATAAAATTTCAATTCATCATGATAGTCATATATTCTTGATTTTTCTATTCTGCCCTTTGGATACATTATTTCTACTTCTTTGCCCTCTTTATATTCTATATTATTTTCATAAATCGGCATAACCAATTTTATTTTTTCATCTTTATCTTCTACTTCTAATATTGGGTATAATGCAGGATTATATAATATATTTGCTTCTGAATCTCTATCAATTGAAACAAAACTTTCAAAACCAACAACTTTTGCTCTTTTAATAATATAATTTTTATTAATTAAAATATTATTCATTAGTTTAATTAATGTAGATATAGTGAGCAATACGCCAAGAAAAATTAATAATAATCCCATATAAAATCCCCCTGTTTAATTAGATTTTTATTTATCCTTTATACTTATATTATATGATAAAATTAGATAAAAGATATATTTCTTGTAATTTTTCATACTTTTGCAAGTTTAGTTTCATTTTTATATCAGTTTATTCAGTTTTTCCTTCAGTTTAATATAAATTCATTATTTGTAGTTTTATACAAAATAATCATTTTTTTCAACATCTTTCTCTAGTTTTGATAAATCCATTATTTTTTATTATTCATACATTTATTACACTTTTTATTAATAAATATTAATATATAATATTTTTCATGGAGGCTACATAAATGAACTATTCTAAAATAAAATTTGAAGTATATACTTCTTACGATAAGCTAAATATTTTAAAAAATTCCTTGTATCCCTTATTAATAGAATTTGATAAGGATTTTCATATATACGAAACTAAACTCCGTGTAAAGAATGAGAAAAATCAGAAAGAAGATAATTCTGTTAAACTTGAATTTATATGTAATAAGGATTTAGCTTTAGAAGTCATTACCACACTAAAAAAAGTTACAAATGATAAAACACCTTACTATAACATCATTCCAATTATCAATTAATTCTTCTTTATAGTGAAATGGGGCTGTCGCATTAGCGGTTAAAAATCGCTAATGCGACAGCCCCTTTTATTTAACTTACAAAAACATTTTTTATAGATTTAGTTGGACATTTCTTAGTACAAATTTCACAGTTCACACACTTATTATAGTCCACTAAAGCCAGATTATTTAATACATGAACTGCATCATGAGGGCAGTTTCTTTCGCATAATTTACATCCTATGCATGCATTAGAACAGTTTTCTCTTACATGTTTGCCTATTTCAGTATTATTACATTCTACCCTTACCTTACTTTCATATGGTACAGATTCTATTAACCCCTTAGGACAGATATTTACACATGCCCCACAATTTGTACATTTTTCTTTATCTACTTTTGCTACCCCATTTATTACTTTAATAGCATCAAATTCACATACTCTAACACAACTTTCTAAACCTAAACATCCATAGGAGCAAGCTTTATTTCCTCCTGCTTCCATTAGACTAGCTGTAATACAGTCATGAACACCTTTCAATTCATATCTATTTTTTGCCGCATCACAATTTCCATTACATTTTACATAAGCTGTCATCTTTTTAACATTATCAACTGCAACTCCAAAAACCTTACCTATTTCTTCTGCAGTTTTTGCTCCACCTACTGTACATAGATTTAATTTCGCTCCAGACATAACCATTGCCTCAGCATAGGCGTCACAACCTGCATAACCACAACCTCCACAGTTTGCTCCAGGCAGACACTCTCTTAATTTTGGTATTCTAGGATCAACTTTAATCTCAAATTTTTTAGAAGCAAAGCCAAGTAAAACTCCAAAAATTAATCCCAGTATTCCTAATATAAGGGCTGCATATATAACGTTCATATAGATTTCCTCCTTTTAGTGTATTAATCCCTGGAATCCCAAGAATGCAATCGACATTAATGCTGCTGTAAATAAGGTTGTTGGAAGCCCTCTTAAAACAACTGGAATATTCTCATTATTATCAATTCTTTCTCTAATAAATGATAATAAAACTATAGCTAAAAAATATCCTAATGAGGCTCCTAAACCATTAACCACTGCTTGAATGAAATTATATTCTTCTTGAACATTCAATGTTGCCACACCTAAAACTGCACAATTCGTTGTGATTAATGGTAAATAAATACCTAAAGCTTTATATAAAGAAGGAGAGTATTTTTTTATGGCCATTTCAACAAATTGAACTAAAGCAGCAATAACAAGTACAAAAGCAATGGTACTTAAATATTCAAGTTCGAATTTTTTTAACAACTTATATACCAGCCATGACATAACTGATGCAAGAGTTATAACAAAAGTAACTGCTAGTCCCATTCCTAATGCTGAACTCTTTTTTTTAGAAACTCCAAGGAACGAACATATACCTAGGAATTTTGATAAAACAAAGTTATTTACAAACATTGCACTTATAAAAATCATTAGTAATTCCATTTATATCTCCCCCTATATGTCCTCTTTTTTTAATTGGAGCTTATCTTCAATTTCACAAGCTCCAGTACCACAGCCTGAACAACTTTCACAATTATGCTCTAGAGGTTTAAATTCTTCTCCAGTTTTTGAAGATTTTTTAATTTTAACATAATTTAAGATTATTACTAAAGATCCTAAAGTGAAGAAAGCTCCAGGTGCTAATATCATAATAGAAGCAGGCTTAAATGCCTCTGGTAAAACTCTTATACCTAAGAATTTTCCTGCACCTAATATTTCTCTAAAGGAAGCAATTAAAAATAACCCTAAAGTAAAACCAAGTCCCATTCCAAGACCATCAAAAATAGATGGTATTATTGGATTCTTAGATGCATAAGCTTCAGCTCTTCCTAATATAACACAGTTAACAACTATAAGTGGTATAAAAATACCAAGAGATGCATATAAACTCGGTAAATAACCTTGAATCAACATATCTATCATTGTAACAAAGGAAGCAATTACCACAATATAGGCAGGAATTCTAATTTTATCAGGTATAAATTTTCTTAATGCAGAAATCATAGCATTAGAAAATATTAATACTACAGTTGCAGCTATCCCCATGCCTAACGCATTTTCAACACTTGTTGTAACTGCCAAAGTAGGACACATAGCCAAAACTTGAACAAAAATTGGGTTTTCTGTAAGCAGTCCATTTTTTAATCTTTCAACTATTCTATTCATATTTACCTCCCAAATTCAAATTAATTTGAAGTTTCTTCTGTACTAGCACTTGTTTCCGCATCTGAACTTGCTCCGCTATCTCCATTGGTATCTTCTTCTACATTAGTGCTGGCACTTGTCTCAACATCCGGAGCTGCTACTTCTTCTCCCTTAATTTCTTTCAAATAAAATTCTATAACTTCATTAATACCATTGATAGTTGCAGTACTAGAAACAGTTGCTCCAGTTACAGCTTGTACTTCATTATCAGAACTTGGTTCAACTTTAACAAGCTTTAAATATTCCTTTATAGGTTTATTTCTAAATCTTTCAGTAAATTCTACTTCAGTTATTTTTGCACCAAGTCCAGGAGTTTCATTATGAGCCATTACCTTTAATCCAGTAATTTCATCTTCAGATATTGCTATAGCAAAATCTATATCCCCATGAAAGCCCTTGCTTGTAAATTTAATAACATGCCCAATAACTTCATTTCCTTTAACAGCTTCATAAATTTCCTTTATATTACTTCCTTCATTTAATTCAACTGCTGCATCCTTAATACTATCAGCTTCTGCCAATAAATAATTTAAATCAGATTGACTAATTTTAGAATTTTCTAAAATTGCTTCCTTGGTTAAATTATTTACAATACCAAGAACTGAGGCTGCTATTACACAAATTATTAATAGGATTCCTCCTAATTTAAAATTTTCTTTCATTATTATAGAGCCTCCTTTTCCATTTTTATTTTTTTTGTACAAAAATAATCAAGTAACGGAGCAAATAAATTTGCCAATATTATTCCATAATAAGGACCTTCAGTATTATATCCTATAATAACAATAATTGATGCCATAACACCTGCTATAACTCCAAAAATATACTGTCCAATTTTAGTCATAGGTGTAGTACCATAATCAGTGGTCATATAAATAGCAACTAGGAAGTAAGCTCCAGAAAGCAATAATTCCTTATCAAAATAACTATTTATAAGCATAGCAGATAATATAAACGCTATTGGTCCTCTAAAATTAATTCTACCTCTTAATATTAAATATAGTCCTCCTAGACATAAAGCAAATATTGAAGTTTCTCCAATACTTCCAGTAGCTTGACCTAATATCCTTTCAAAAAGAGATACTGTTGCTTCTACTGCTGCTCCAGAAGCTGAAGATACAACTTCCGCACCAGAAGCAGCACTAGTTGCATCCGATACAGGTTTAGCCATAACTCCAGCCCAAGATGCAATTAAAAAGGCTTTAGTAGCAGCAGCTGGATTCATAAAGTTTTGACCAAATCCACCAAAGAATTGCTTTACAACAATGATACTAAATATTGAACCTATTATTGGTATCCATATTGGTACATATGTAGGCATAATTAATCCTAATATAATTCCTTGAACAATTGGACTTAAGTCTGTAATAAAAGTTGTTTTCTTTACGAACTTATTCCAAACTCCTTCAGCAATTATACTTGATATTACAGTAGTTAATAGTATTTTAACGGAATCCATTTTATAAAAGTATACTCCCGCTATAACTGCAGGAATTAAAGCTATAATAAAATCTATCATTATCTTATTAAGCCCTGAACCTTTTCTAACATGGGGTGCAGGGGATACCATAAGTTTTAAATTTTCCAAACCTATCACTCCTATTTAGATTTTTTGTTTATTAAAAATTTTGCAGTTTTCATAGTTTGAGCTATTTCTATATTTGACGGACATACATAGCTGCATAATCCACATTCTATACATTTTTCAAGCCCAAATTTTATTAGTTCATCCTCTTCTTTAATCTTATATAATTCTAATAATTTTGCAGGATTTAAATTCTCAGGACATACTTTCAAGCATTCTCCACATCTAATACATGGGCTAGCATCCTCTTTAATAATATCTTTTTCGCCTAAAAATAATATTCCCTTTGTATCTAGTGATATTTTTTCATCTAAATTATATATGGCAGTTCCATTAAAATTTCCACCATTAACAACTTTCTTTAATTCAGAAAAATTACCATTTAAATTTTCAAAAACTTGTCTATAAGTGGTGTTTTCATTTACAGCGATTATTTTTCCTCCATCTATAGAACTTCCATAAACAGTAAAGATGATTTCTATTTCTTTATTCTCAATCGCTTGTCCAATTTGAATTACTTCTATTAAATCTAAGGTTAATATATTTTTTTCATCTGAATAAACCTTTGAAGCTATTTTATCCTGATATAAATCTATTTTTGTTGATAATTTAATAATTTCACCAAATTCACTTAAATCCTTTTCAAGGGACTTATCCTTTCCATCTACTACAAATTTAATTTCTCCTATAGTTTTTATTTTTTCTAATCCTTTTATAAAATCATCTTTTCTAGACTTTAATATAATTCCATAAGCATTTATATTAGGTTGATAACTGAAGGCTTTTACTATAATTTTATTCTTCTTATTTACTTCGTAATAAGTATTTAGTTTTTCAATGAATTTATTAGATTCATTTTTATCTGAGCCTGTTTCCACGATAAGCTTTTTAATATTATCTTCTTTAATCTCAAAAAGCTTATGAGAACTCCTTTTGTTACCAAAAAAATTAAATAACAATATTTATCCCTCCTGTTAAAAAATTAACGGTAATCAATACCATATAATACGTACAATTAAACCACCATAGTAATATTAGCATATATCCTTATTTTTAACAATATTTAATGGCAATTATATAAAATCAATGCACATTTTTATTCCTAAACAACATTAAAATACAATAACATAAGGGCTAAAAATAAATAAACCCTTATGTTATTTAACAAACTTTCTGATAATATTGTTTTTAATACTAAAGATACTCATTTCAATAATAATAATTAATAAAATAACTAAAATTATATTCATATTTGAATATATTGCAGTTGATGCAAGAAAAATATATAAAGATCCCTCTAAGCAGGTATATTGCCCTAAAGTCTTCGAAAGATTTTCTATCTGTGCTAAAGATTTACTTTCTAAATATTCATTGGAAATTTTATAACTATAGATCAAATATTTTTTAGCAGTCTCAGCTTTCCTAAAATAATTTATTAGACCTAATACTAAATCTGTTGCACCCGAAAACAATAAAACATAATTAAAATACATAATTTATCATCTTACCTTCCACAACATTTTTTATACTTTTTATTACTTCCGCAAGGACATTTATCATTTCTACCTATATTTTGGCTGCTAACAACTGTCTTACGATTACCTTCTATCTCATTCATTTTTCTTCCTTTTAAGGTCCATTTTCTAACATTCCAAGCTATTTTCTCTAATTCTCCTTTTAAGATTATTCTTTCTTCTTCAGTTTCAATTTCATAAGATTTTAGAAATATATCACAAGCTTCTTCAATTGAAACTTCATTTTTTATTGCAATAATAAATCCTTCAATTTCTTCTTTTAATATTTCTTTATCAATTATAAATAATTCTTTTAAATATCTTTCTAATTTAATTACTTGCTTATTTTCTTCGATATAATCTGGTTTTCCAGCTTTTAATAGGGCTTTTCTATCAAATTTAGCATAGTCTAAGCTACATTCATTGATTTTATTTAGTAATTCTTTCGGATTATCTACATCTAAATGATATATTATATTTTCTTCAATTTGAAAATCATATCCTACTTCTTCACCCATTAAAATATAATCTATTAACTCTTCTTCAGTAATTTTAATTTCATAATTATCTTCTAATAATTTTTTTAAAGTAGAACATTCAATAACACCATAATAGTAAAGCAAACCAGAAATTAGATTTATAACTTCCGAATTAAATTTTGATTTTTTCTTGTAATTATCATCTAATTTTTCTTTGATCAGATTAAATATTTCTAATGGCATAACCGCAAATAATTTTCTGTTGTTAACTGCAGTAAATAAAATTCCTCTATTTCTAAAATAAGTTGCATTAATTATTTCTTTTGGATTATATTCTTTCTTGCCATTATGCCTTAGAACTTCCTGTAAATATTCTAATCTTTCTAAATCTAAGTTACTTAACATATGATTTATTTTTTCAAGTATAATATCTTTAATCCTAACTACTAAATCTTGCTTTTTTAATGAACTTAAACCTTTGACCTTATTTATATATCCAATCTTAAGTAATTCCTCTTTAGTCATCATAGTTAAATAATATTCTAAGTTTTTATCTTTCTCAAGTTCTTTCCATATTTTATCAGCCTTTTTAGCATCTTTAATTACTATTTCTTCTTGTAGTTTATTAATATCTTTCATCAATTACACACTCCCATTAAAAATGAGAGGTATCACCTCTCATTTAATTTTTCTAATTTTGGATATTGACAATAAATTTACCCCTCTCAACATCAATCTCACATTCTCCCCCATTAGATAAATCACCAAACAATAATTCATCTACCAATAAAGGTTTTATATCTGCATTTATTACCCTAATAATTTCCCTTGCTCCATATTCCTTAGATAAACCTTTTTCACTAATAAATTTAATACATTTATCAGTAAATTTAACAATAACATTTTTTGAAATCAATGTTTCTTTGAACTTATTTAATTCATTATTAGTAATATTCACCGCCATTTCTTCATTTATTTGATTAAATATTACTATCTTATCTAATCTGTTTCTAAATTCAGGAGAAAAAGCTTTAAACACATCATTTTTTATATCATCTTTCTTAGATTCATCTTTTAAAAATCCTACCGAATTTTTACTTAAGTTTCTCGCACCAACATTTGATGTCATAATTATTATTACATTTCTAAAATCTGCTTTTCTGCCTTTGTTATCAGTCAAGATTCCATAATCCATTACTTGAAGAAGGACATTTAAAATATCTGGATGAGCTTTTTCAATTTCATCTAACAATAAAACCGAATTTGGTTTTTTCCTTATAGTATCAGTTAATAAACCTCCTTCTTCATAGCCAACATATCCTGGAGGAGAACCTATAAGTTTTGATGCAGAATGTTTTTCACCATATTCACTCATATCAAATCTTACTAGTTCTACTCCCAAAGTCTGAGATAAAACTTTGGCTATTTCTGTTTTACCTACTCCTGTTGGTCCTACAAACAGCAATGAAGCAACAGGCTTTTCTTTAGATGTAAGACCTGCTCTTGATAATTTAATAGCTCTTGTCACTTCCTCTATAGCAGAATCTTGTCCGAAAATTTTCTTTTTCAGTTCCTCTTCTAAAGATTTTAAAGCTTCTGCCTCTGTATTTTCAATTGTTTGTTTTGGAATATTGCATGTTTTAGAAATTATTTCTTCAATAATTTCTTTATTAACTACAGCTTCTTTATATCTATCTCTGTTGATATCTACATAAGCACCAGCTTCATCCATAATGTCTATTGCCTTATCTGGTAAAAATTTATCATTGATATATCTAGCACTTAATTTAACTGCTTCTTCTAAAGCATCATTATTATATTTAACATTATGGTACTTTTCAAAACTTTCTTTAATCCCTTTAAGTATCTCAATAGTTTCATCTATAGAAGTTTCTTTTACTTCTATAACTTGAAATCTCCTTATTAAGGCTTTATCTTTCTCAAAGTACTTTTTGTAATCATCATATGTAGTTGCCCCTATAAACTTTATCTTTCCTTCTAACAAATATCCCTTTATTAGATTTCCTCCATCTAAGGAACTACCATTCAAAGCCCCTGCCCCTACAATATTATGAATTTCATCAATATAGACTATAGAATTTTCAGATTTAGATATTTCATCTAATATTAGCTTTATTCTCTCCTCAAAATCACCTCTATATTTTGTTCCCGCAAGAATTGAACCAATATCTAAAGAAAAAACTTTAGCATTCTTTAATTTATTTGGTACTTTTCCTTCTTTAATTAATTTAACCAATCCCATTGTTATTGCAGTTTTACCCACTCCTGGTTCCCCAACATGCACAGGATTATTTTTTGTTTTACGAGACAATATTTGAATTGTTCTATTAATTATATCCTCTCTGCCAATCAATGAATACTCATCAATATCTAAAGAATTTGTTAACTCTGTACAATATTTACTTAAAGTCTTATTAGTATCAGTATTTATATTAGTATTCATATTTTTGTATTCAAGTGGATTTATTTTTATTATTTTTATAGCATCTTTCGATATATTTTCCTTTTCAACTTGATTATGAGATAGCTCATACAATAAATCCTGTTTTTCAATTCCTTGCCTTTGAAGAAAATAAACTGCATAACTATCCTTCAAAGTATATATTGCAGCCATTATATGTTCTAAAGCAACCATATTTCTTTCACTAAAGGCTGCTTGTTGTGTTGCAAATATTAGAACATTCTTTATACCATAACTCTCTTCAGGCTCTTTATTTTCAACTTTATCAATATTATTATCTATATAATTAATTAAATCCTCTTTTAACTCTTTAACATTACCATTTAACTTAGTAATTGCATCTTTAAAAACCTCTTCCTCTAAAGCACTTAAAACTAAATGCTCAGGAGTTATATATTCATTATTATTATCATTGGCAATTTTATAAGCTCTAATTAATACTTCTCTAACTATTCTGCTTATATCCATTTTACTCCTCCTCTACAGTCAATTTAAAAGGAAATCCTTCTTGTTTAGCGAGCTCCCTTACCTTCCTTACTTTTGAAATTGCTATATCATAAGGATAAATCCCCGCTACTCCACTTCCATTTTTATGAATTTCCATCATGATCCTATAGGCTTCGGTAGAATTTTTATTAAATATATCTTCAAGAATTGCTACAACAAATTCCATTGTAGTAAAATCATCATTAAACATAATAACTTTATAATTTTTAGGAAGCTTATTTTTTATTATTGTTTTTTCTATTGCATTAGCATTTGTTTCCAAGGCAATTCCTCCAAAATAATTTTCTTTTATTATACATTATATTATTTATTCAAAACAAATATAAACCCCTAATATGTTAATAAAAATTTAAGTAAACAACACTGTAATTTATTATATAATATTTATTGCTTTACTTCCATATCTATGAAGATTTAATAATAAGGCTGTTCTCAAATCCCTATCAAACATTATTCCCCTCCTTTTAATTAGTAATTAATTTTAAATATTAATTAATATAAAAAGAGAAGATATATTTTAAAAGAATTATATCTTCTCTAAACTTTTAAGATCAAAAACTTATTCACTTGTTTCAGGACCTATTTCCTCGCTGCCTGCTCCATTATTTACACCAGCTCCAGTATCAGGGGCATCTTCTTCTATCCCATTACTCCTTTTATTTTCATTATTACTTTTATCATCATTATTATATCTTCCTGCTTCCGATCCATTATTCACTCCATTTAGATCGTTTACATCAGTTCCATCATTTTGTTCTATCATGTTTTCCTCAATCACATTCTCCTTATTATTTAAATCTTCTTCTACTCTTTCACAGCCAGCAAAAGTAAAAGTTGCTATTATTGGTAAAAGAATTATTAATGATTTATTTTTCATTTTCATTCCTCCTCCAAACTTCATCATTAATAATCTCTCCAATTATATTTTTATTATTTATTTAATCTTTATTTCAGCAATTAAATAGATTAAAAAGATTATAGTTTATATTTTTTTACTTTTTTAAAACAAAAAGCTATAGATTTTTTATAAAATCTATAGCTTTTAATACTTATTAATTATTTAACTTGATCTAATACAGCTTGTACAGCTTCTAAATAACGACCTACTTTTATTGTAACTCCTGATACTGCATCAGTATTACCTTCGTCGTTTGTTAATGTAACTTTTGATAAATCAAAGTTATTTTCTGCTATGAATTTTTCTAATAATTCAATTTGTTCACCCCAGTGGTGTTCTTCTCCTTCTTTCATAACATACTTACCTTCTGCAGCTGCTTGTTTCTTCATTGAACCGTCTTCTTGTTTAACATCGATTTTAACTGCTACAGGTTTTCCATGGTTAAATACAACTTTTGTTAAAATTACATCTTTCTTTTTACCAGTTGGATCATAATCTAATTCTCCAGTTTTAACTCCTGTAAAACCTTCTTCTAATTCTTTTCCTTCTTTAACTGCATCTATAACTTCTTGAATAGCATCAAGGTAAGCACCAACTTTAATAGTTACACCTGAAACCGCATCAGTGTTACCTGCATCATTAGTTAATGTAACCTTTGATACATCAACTTTATTTTCATTTAAGAAATTTTCTAACATCTCGATTTGTTCTCCCCAGTGATGTTCTTCTCCTTCTTTCATAACATACTTACCTTCTGCAGCTGCTTGTTTCTTCATAGATCCATCTTCTTGACGAACATCAATAGCAACTTTTACAGGTTCTCCATTTTCAAAATCAAGATCAACAACAATTACATCACCTTTTGCTCCTGTTGGATCATAAAGAGTTTCATATGTCTTTTTACCTGTAAATTTATCAGTTGTTTCTCCTGCAGAAGTATTTGGACTTTCGTTAGTGTTAGATGCTTCTTTAGCACCACAACCAACTAATAAAGATGTTGTTATTAAGCATACAGCTAATATTTTTTTTGATATCATTTTATTTCCCCCTAAATAAATTTTATAAATTTTATCTTTACAATCTGATTTTATTTTAAGTTAGAAATAATTTCAATATTATTTGTTAAAGGTTTGTCCAAAACCACTTAATAATTCATTTTATTTATACATTATTTATTAAAAATTTTTCAACATTTTTAGCATTTTACGCATTTTTTAATAACATTTTATCATTACTTTTATTAATTTACTATATTTTTTGTTATCTTTTTGATTATAATGTTAATTATTTAATTATGTAAATGTTTAATAGCAAAATATACTTCCTTATATATAAATAAAAGTTAATATTTTCTAAAAATATTTGTATTATTTATCCATAAAAGGAAAGCTGTAAATTAAGAAGCGTAATAATTCCCTCTTAATTTACAGCTCGTTATAAATTTTGTTAAATATACTACACAGACCATTTCCTTTTATTAGTAAATGATATATTCATCCTCTTTTCCATTTTAAAATGATTTGTATTGTTATCAATTATTTCCCTTACCTTATCCATATCATCTACGGATTTTATTTTTGAATTTTTAGATAAAATAAAGTCAATTTCTATTTTTAACTCTCTCCCTATTTTGGCTACTCTTGCAATTGAGTCTCTAATACTATAATCTTTTTCAATTTCTTTAACAAGTGAATTAATTTCTTCATAAATGCTTTCATCAGCATTAAAACTAATTAATTCTTTAAAGGATTCTACTATAGAATTTATTGGAATAGGTAAAAATATAATTGATGATAAAATAACCATTCCTGGATCAATATATTTTGATAAATTTCCTAAGCCAATATTAATTAAAATTAAAGAAATTATAAATCCAATAAGTACACCTAAACTTACAAGGGCATCCATAAACCATTGATTACTTTCAGACTTAACTATTTCTGAATTTAAATTTTTAGATGATTTTCTCATATATAAATATACAATAATACATCCAATAGAGGATATTAAAGAATAAACAAGAGCAGAACTAGTTTCTACTTCGTTTCCTCCACTTAAAATTTGCTTTATAGATGATATTAAACTACTTGTACACATAAATAATAATACTAATGATTTAAAAATTACTAATAAAGGCTCCAATACAGCTTTTCCAAATGGAAAATTTTCTGCATCTTTTTTGTTAATATATTTAGTAGCTTCAATTGCTAATAGAGATAACAATAAACTTATAAAAGAATAAAATCCATCAAAAGTAATCATTTTAGAATCTATAGCTCATCCCCAAGCAATACCTAATACTGCAAAAAACAATGCTCCATAAGCAGAAAATCTCAGTATCTTTCCTTCCATATTCATAATATCACTCCTTAATTAGAATTCTTAATTCTAATTGTAACACTATGAAAATGCTTTTTTAATATATTTAAATGTTATTAAAATTTTATTAATAATACTATTTTAATAATTTACCTATTTTATTAAAAAGCGTAAATGTTCTTAATTTATTTTAAATTTATTAATTTCCATACCTATTTCTTTAGCATTTGAGTTTAATTTATTTCCAACTTGTGCAACTTCATTAGCTATTTGATTTAATTCTTCAGTAAATGCACTTATCCCATCAACAGAATTAGCTATTTGTTCAAGTAAGTTTTTTGATTTTTCTATGGAACTAGTAATATTATTCTTTTCTTCAATTACTAAATCCATTTTTTTATTTACTGTTTTCATCTTTGGCATAACTTCAATAATTCTACTTATTATATCTTTAAAAGAATAGGTAGATCTATCAATAACTTCAAATTGATTTGCAAACTTTATCTCCATAACTTTTGATGTTTCTGCAACATCATTTTTCTCACTAATTAAAGTCATAAGAAGTTTATCAATATCTAAAGAAGACTTTTTTACTTCTTCTGCCAAATCTCTTATCTCATTAGCCACTACTGCAAATCCTTTTCCAGCTTCACCTACTCTTGCCGCCTCTATTGATGCATTTAAAGCTAGTAAATTAGTTTGATCTGCAATACCATCTATTAAAACTGCTATATTTTTAATTTTTTCAAGAGAATTATATAGATTATCTAGTTTATTATTAAAATAATATAAGGAATTCTCTATTTCCTTCTTTGAATCTTGAAGATTAATTAAATCATCACTACTATTTTTTAATTTATCATTAATATCCACTAACAGGGTATCTGCTTCATTTACAACCAAACTAACATCTTGAATTGAATTTTCAAAGCCATTAAGTAAATTACCAATTTGCTTCATATCATTATTTTGAATATATAAATTCGAATCTATTTCCTGTATATTAGCAGATACTTCAGAAGAAGCTTCAGCCATATTATTACTTGAAGTTGCTAATTCCTCTACAATTTTAATTTCATCATTGGACATATCTTGTATTTTATTTATCATTCCAGATATTTTTAATCTTAATTCATTTATACAAGAAGCAATTAAATAAATTTCATCTTTTCCATCTACATGAATTTCTTCAGTTAAATCACCTTTTGACATCACTAATAAGCCTTCTATTATTTTTTTAACATTCCTATTTATAGCTTTAGATAATAAAAATGACATAATTCCATATACAACTATTAATATAACAGCTAAAATGCTTGTTTGATAAATAATCTTTTCTCTCGCATCAACTATGCTACTAATATCATCAGAAACTTCCAATACAGCTATAACATTATTAGAAGTATCAATTATAGGATAATATATTTTTATAAATGTAAGTTTATCTTCTTTTAATTGATTAACTACTACTTCTCCATTAAAGGCCTTATCTAATACACTATCAATTTCAAATTTTGTGCCATAGGATAGTAAATTACTTTGGGTATCCACTAATATTTCTGCCATATTATCAGACTTAACAAGTATTTTTGAACTTGAAATATCTTCATGTCCCTTTGCATTAATTAAATCATTCTTAAGCTTTTTATATTCATAACTTCCAGGCGTTCTATTATTAATAATATTAAGAACATCACCGCTGCTTATGCTTCCTTTAATATGCTTTCCTTTTGTCATAGAATTTACTTCAATTGAATTTAGAATATTTCTAAACATAAAGATATTAGTGACTATAAAAATTAACATAGAAATAACTGTTACACCAACAGTTATTTTAAATATTTTTTTACCCATAGTAGTTTTAATCTTTGCAGTATTTTTATGAACTATATCTTTAGTTTTTGTATTCTTTTGAAATTTTCTATTTTTCTTGTTTAATCTAATTTTCATCTTTAGCCTCCTTTATTTTTATAGTTAGTGTAAAGTTTTTTACACCATTTTCTTTTTAAAATATTTATATATCAAGGGTTCGAGAGTTTTTTTGTATAAAAAAACAATGCCCCCTAATTTCGTGTTAAAATTGAATCACCACAACACAAAATAACTACGAAAGGTTGTCATTGTTATGGATTCAATTATAACTTATTTAATTACTGAGTACTACAAATATAAATATAACAAGCTTATTAAACCCGTCCAAAGGCGTTCCGGTAAGAGTATTCCTATAAAGACTACTTGCCCTAAATGCGGTGCACCACATCAATATATCTACGATAACAATGGTAGTCGTGGACAATATAAATGCAAGGTTTGTGGCTTGACTTTCAAGGAATATAACTACGCTTCAAAGCCTTTAGTTATTAGGTGTCCTTACTGTAATAGCATTCTTGCTGAGAAAAAAGAACGTAAGCTAGGCAAACCGCTCACGCGTTAGCGGAAATACATGGAATAAAAATATCACATACCCAAATTGCAAATTATGCAATGACGGCCGCTAGTGTTATTAAGCATTTGTAGATAGTTTTGATT
>NZ_JAHLPS010000060.1 GCF_018918055.1 Caproiciproducens sp. MSJ-32 | reverse complement strand
TTGTCTTTCTAAATTCTTCTGTATAATACTTTTGCCCTTTTGCCATTGTAGACACTTCCTTCCCTTTTTATATTTTAAGGTGTTCGGCTTTTTGTGTCTACACTAATATACTAACACCAAACCATCTAGTAGTACATTTTTTAATCCTGGTAAATGTTTTTTAGCATAATCAAGTGCTTTACCAAGCGGACTTCTTGGAAGAGCATCTTTTATTTCTCTTTCAACATAATCAATAAAGTTATCTATAATTGGAGCTAATTTTTCAGCTCTTATTTTAAATCTAATATCATAATAATCGTCCTTACTTGAAAAGGATTCTCTAAGCTCTTTTTCAAGTTTGTAAATTTGCTCACAATAATTAAACCCTATTATTGCTCTAGAATTTTTTAGGGCTTCTTCATCTAAGTCTACAATGTGAAGAATTTTTAATTTGTCCATTTGTCTATTACAAAAAACAAATAACGCTTTTTCAAAAGGATTTAGCTTGAATTGATTTTGAACTATCATAACTAACCCATCAATACTTTTCCTTAAATCCGTGTAGCCGCAGGCAAGATAAACTGTTTCTACTTTATCTATATTTAACATTTTGCAGCTAACTCCTTTACTATTGATGATATTAGAATAGCTTCACTAACAGGTATAGTTATTATAGCATTACCTATTGTAATTTTTACTTCATTCAAAGCAAATGTATTTTCTTTGATAGTCTTTTCTTTACTATCTAAAGAGATAGCATGAAAAACAGGTGTGTTATTCTCAACTTCTGATTTCTCTAATCTTTTTTTATGATAATAAAATTGACTTTTAGTAAGTTTATTTTCTATACAAAAATCTTTAACAGTTATTGTCCCCTTACATGCATCAAATTTATTAATATATTCTTCCCAGGTTGCATTATCTAATTTTCTAGACATAATTATATCCTCCCATTAATAATCTTTTTCTTAATTTTATCAATTGGGAGGATATGCTATCTAGGTACTTAATTTTTTACGCTTACAAAATTAGCGAAGGCGGGCATCTGAATAATTTGCTCACCCCAACTATTGACATAGAGCCCTAAAAATTAAGTATTTTTAAACCTTTAAAAATATGAAAATTGCTCAATTATTTAAAATATTATTATCTATCCACATTTTTAAAGATTCATCATCTACAACTATATATTTCCCTTTTTTAGTTCCTTTATAATTATCAATAAGGTGGAAATCTTTAAGGTAATTTATAATATTAATTATCACATGGTAGGATGTTGTATAGTTTGTTTTACTAATAATTTCATTTTCAAATTTCTTTTCTATTTTCCTTGGTTCTATATAGTCTGTTCCATATTCCTCTTTTCTATTAAGTATGCTATAAATAATATTCTTTTAAATTCTTATTCTTTTAGCCTATATTTCAATAAATTTTGTCTTACACTCTATATTCTTCTCTACTATCAGCCACCATTTCATAAGTTCTAGCATAATATTCTTCTAGATCATCCAATTCTTCTACTTCATTTTCACACATCTTTTCAACCTGCTTCATTACTATATCCATTGCCTTTTCTGCCTGCTTTGGTGGGTAGTTGTACTTTTTAAGTAGCCTTTTTATAATCGTCCTCATCTTTGCCCTTGCCATTGTTCTTTTGCTCCAGTCAACCGTTATGTTGCTTCTTATAGCTTCTGTTAATTCATGTGCTATTTGTTTTAGAACCTCATCACTCATAAATAACTTTACTGCATCATCTGCTGTTAAGGCATCATAAAAGGCTATTTCATCTTCTGAAAGGCCAAGGTTCATATCTTCCTCCCTTGCCTTTTGTATTTCCTTTGCAAGTTTTATAAGTTCTTCAATTACTTCTACATTTGTTATTGCTTGATTCTTGTATTTATTTAATGCCTTATCGAGCTTTTCTGAAAACTTTTCAGACTTTACTATGTTTCTTTTTTCTATTGCTTTTATCTTGCCTTCTAAAAGCTTCTTTAGCATTTCAACAGCCAAGTTTTTATACTTAATTGTTCTAACTTCTTCTAAGAATTCTTCTGAAATAATAGATATATTGGGGTTCTCTAATCCTAATGTGTCAAATACATCTATTACTTCTTCTGATATAATTGATTTTTGCAGCAGTTGATTTACTCTTGCTTCTATTTCTCGTTTTGAAAGTTTATTTGTTGATTTGTTTTCTAGTTTTACAAGGCTTGCCTTTATAGCTTTAAAATAGCTTACCTCAAGTGCTGCATCTCTTCCTTCCTGCGTAGATGCACAAAGTGAATGAGCTTTAGCAAGTTCTACAACTGTATTTTTAAATTCCTTTTGGTCCTTTTCATCCATTCCAAGAACAAAATCCATTCCTGCTGTTATAGCTCTTATTCTTTCCGCTTGAGTTCCTTTTATATATCCTGAATAATCAAATTTATAGAACATATCTCTAAGTATTTCAAGTTTTTCTACCATTACAGATACTGCAACGGAAGTATCAATTCCTGTTGTCTTTTTATCACTTTCTGTATAAACCTTAAGTGCCTTCTTTAGGCTTTCAAATATTCCTATATAGTCAACTATTACTCCACCCGGCTTATTCTTAAATACTCTGTTTACTCTTGCTATTGCCTGCATTAGGTTGTGTCCCTTCATTGGCTTGTCTATATACATTGTGTGCATTGATGGAACGTCAAATCCTGTTAGCCACATATCCCTTACAATAACAATTTTAAGTTCATCATTTACATCCTTCATTCTTTTTGCTAGTATTTCCTTTCTTTGAGAACCACCTGTTAGATGCTTTTGAAGTTTTTCTTCATCTGATGCATCACCAGTTATTACAACTTTAATCTTTCCTTTAGTTAAATCATCACTATGCCAATCTGGTCTTAGTTTAATTATTTCATCATAAAGGTCTGCACAAATCTTTCTACTCATACATACAATCATAGCTTTGCCATCTATTGTTTTTATTCTTTCTTCAAAATGATTTACTATATCCTGTGCAAGAAGTTTTAATCTATTTGGTGAGCCAACAACAGCCTCTAACCTTGACCACTGGCCTTTATATTTATCCTTAACCTCTTCTTCTTGACCTTCCATTAATTCTTCAAATTCTTCGTCTATTTTCTTTAATTCTTCTTCATCTGCCTCAAGTTTTATTATTCTATTTTCATAGTATATTTTTACTGTTGCTCCATCTTCAACAGCTCTTGTCATGTCATATATATCTATATAGTCACCAAATACATCTGTTGTTGACTTTACTCCTTGTTCGCCTTCTATTCCTATCGGTGTTCCTGTAAATCCTATAAATGAAGCATTAGGAAGTGCATCTCTTACATATTTTGCATATCCAAATTTTACATTTCCAGTTTTTATGTTAGTTCTTGGATCAAATCCATATTGGCTTCTATGTGCTTCATCTGCAATTACTATTACATTGTGCCTATCTGTCAGTGTCGGCATTTCGTCTTCCTCTGGTTTAAACTTTTGAATGGTAGTAAATATTATTCCCCCTGCTTCTCTTTCATTTAAAATGTCAAATAATCCATGTATAACTTTAGTGTTTTCTTTTTTATTGTTTTCCTTTTGCTCATCTGATAGTTTTCTTACATCTGCCTGAATAGGGTCTTGTCTTAGTATATCCTTTGCCTGACAAAATGTTGTATAAAGCTGATTATCAAGGTCGTTTCTATCGGTTATAACCACAATTGTAGGGTTGCTGAATTTTTTAACAAGCTGTGCAGCATAAAATACCATTGTAAAGCTCTTTCCTGATCCTTGGGTATGCCATACAACGCCAATCTTTTTATTTGTTGAATTTATTGCTACCTCTGTATTTTCTACTGCCTTTTTAACTGCAAAATATTGATGGTATGCAGCAAGTATTTTATTTAGTTTTATTTTATCTCCAATTTTTCTGCCCTTTGAATCATAGTCTGCTGCACTTGTTTCCTGGTATGTTAAAAAGTTTTCTACTATATCAAGTAGCCTGTCCTTCCTTAGCATACCTTTTAATAGAATTTCATATTGTGGAATAGATAAAGGCTCTACATTTATTCCATCTATACTTCTCCAGTTCATAAACCTTTCAAAGTTTGCTGTTATTGTTCCTGCCTTTGCATTTATCCCATCTGTGATTACTATAAATGCGTTGTAATAAAAGAGTGTTGGTATGTCTCTTTTATATGTTTGTATTTGATTATATGCCTTTTCTATTCCTACCATTTCATCTGTTGAAGATTTAAGTTCCATTACAACAAGTGGAATACCATTTACAAATATTATTACGTCTGGTCTTCTTTTTTCTATTTCTTCTATTCTAAATTGATTTACCACCAAGAATTCATTATTGTATACATTTTTAAAATCAATTATATATGCCTTTTCTGTTTTTATTATTCCTTGCTTTTTAAATGTAACATCTATACCTTCAACCATAAGTTTATGAAAGTATCTGTTGTTTTCTTCAAGTATTGGGCTGTTGAAGGTTATTATCTTTCTATATGCCTCTTCTATTGCATCCTCTGGCAAAGTAGGATTAAGTCTTCTTAGTGCATCTAATACTCTGTTTTTTAATATTACTTCTCTATAATCATCTCTTTCAGGATTATCGCTATCTGGTGCTATATCTGGGCCATAGAGATGTTCATAATCAATTTCCTGAAGTATTTCTATTGCTGCCTCTTCAAGCTGCTGTTCTGTAAAATCAATTAAAAAGCCCATTGAATCCCCACCTTAAATATTTTCTATTCCATATTTCTTAAATAATTCTTTTGCAAATTTTTCTCCTTTTTCTGTAATGTAAGCTGATTTAGCACGATATGAGCCGCTAATTAAATCTTCATCAGTCAGTTCATTTAAAATATCAAAATCATACCCTTTCCATGTTCTTAGATATTCCATGCCAAGCACCAAGCACTTTTTCCTTCCAGGATGTTAAATACATAAGCATTAAAGTTAGTTCTTTTATTGTATTTTTCATATCCTCAGCCATCTTTATATTCCTTTCTTTTATCATTTAGATTCATCTAAAGGCACCCTAATTTCACCAGACATAAGCTTTGGAAGAAGAGTGTCACGGAGTTGGGAAAGCCTTTGATTTTCCATTATAATAGTAAATATTTGATTTCTAATATGTTCACTTAATCTAGAATATTGTTGTATTAACTTATTATGTTTTGGAAGAGCCACTGGTAATCTTTTAATATATTCTTTATCTGCATGAGGTATAGCTGATCCTGTTGTGTGATTTTTTATATCATTTTCATAATACTTTAAAATAAAGTATAAAATGTCATCATTAAGTTTGTTATTAATTACTTCAATTTTAGCTAAAGTAGACGCAACTATACCTTTAAATCCAAAATATATAGTTCCAGAACTTGCTCCATCCATTACCATCATGTTGTTTTTGTTCTCTACAATAACCATTTTTTCAGGATCGGCAAATAGCCTACTATTATTATTTAAGACATCTATTGTTAAATATTCTATATATCCATCAGTTTTATTCTCAATAACATTTTTAGGCTTCTTACCTTTTACAAAAGATATATATTCTCCTAACCTTCCTACCTCCCATCCCTTAGGAATAGGTCCAAGTTCACTTTCCACCATTTCGCCGCCGCTTGATTTATATGGTTCTCCGTTTTCATTTGGAAATTCAAAATCCACAAACCAGCGTTTAAATATTGTTTGAGCTATTTCCTCTAATACTTTGTTTATTCTGTTGTTTATTTCTATTTTTTCATCAATATCTGATAATATTTTAGCTATTGCTTTTTGTTCGTGGAGGGGAGGGAAAGGAAGTTTAAGACATTCAATATCTAATTTACTTATTGCTCCAAATACTGTTCCTGTTTGTTTATTTATTATATTCTTCTTGTAACTTAACAATAAATAGTATAAAAACTCATTATTATTATTTTTCATTCTTAAACTTGCTAATCCTCTCCCTATACAAATATCCGTGTTAGCTATATTCAAATCTCCTACAGGAGCACGAACACTTAATAATATATCTCCTTTTTGTGCAATTTTTATAGGGTTATTACACCATGTATCTATTAAAGGATATTTATATCCAAATGTCTTTCTACCCTGCAAAAACGGAATCCCTTCTCCAATTGTATTGTAATATTCTGATTTTGGTGATTGCCCCATAACTACATCAACTTTATCTCTTAATTGACAGTACTCCCACTCACTAGGTATTAATCCTAATTCTGTTTCCTTCCACTCATTACAACTCATACCCTAACCCCCTCAAGTTCTTTCTTATCTCTTCTTCAAGGTGTTTTGACTTGGCAAATAATTCTGCTAACTCACTTGTTAGGTTTTCCATCTTTTCTTCAAAGTCTATTCCATCATCTTCTTCTACTTCTTCTATACCAACATATCTTCCAGGTGTTAGGATATATTCATGTTCACGCAATTCATCTATTGTGGCAGACTTACAAAAGCCTTTTATATCTTCATATTTACCATCTTTGTTTCGCCAATTATGATAAGTTTCTGCAATTCTTTTTATGTCTTCATCTGAAAGTTCTCTATGCCTTCTATCTACAAGCTGTCCAAGTTTTCTTGCATCTATGAATAAAAACTCATGTCTTCGACTTCTGTATTTTGGATTATTTCCTTTATTCCTATTTAATATCCAAAGACATGCTGGAATTGCTGTTGTGTAAAACAATTTATCTGGTAGTGCAACTATACAATCAACAATATCTTCTTCAATTAAATTTTTTCTTATTTCTCCTTCATTAGATGTATTTGAACTTAACGAACCATTAGCAAGCACCACTCCTGCAACTCCATTTGGTGCTAAGTGAAATATCATATGTTGTAGCCATGCATAGTTTGCATTTCCTGCTGGAGGAATACCATATTTCCATCTTGCATCTTCTGTAAGTTTTTCGCCGCCCCATTCACTTATGTTAAAAGGTGGGTTTGCTAATATATAATCAGCCTTTAAACTTTTGTGCAAATCATCATGAAAAGTATCTGCATTATATGGTCCTAAATCACCATCAAGGCCATGTATGGCAAGATTCATTTTACAAAGTTTCCACGTTGTTGGATTTAACTCTTGCCCATAAATTGATATATCTTCAATCTTTCCCTGATGCTCTTCAAGAAACCTTTCACTTTGTATAAACATACCACCACTGCCACAGCATGGGTCATATATTCTTCCTTTATAAGGCTCAATCATTTCGACTAAAGTCTTTACAACGCTTTTTGGTGTATAGAACTCTCCACCGCCTTTACCTTCCTTTTCAGCAAACTTATTTAAGAAATATTCATATACTCTTCCTAAAATATCCTTTTGTCCATCTTGATAAAGCTTAATATTTGAAATAACATCTATTAATTCTCCAAGCCTTCTTTTATCAAGTTCTGGTCTTGCATATCTTTTATCTAATACACCTTTTAAGCTTGGATTTTCCTTTTCTATTAAAAGCATAGCATCATCTATTATTTGTCCTATCTTTGGATCTTTAGCTGAGTTCTTTATATTTTCCCATCTTGCTTCTTTTGGAACCCAGAATATATTTTCTGCTTCGTATTCATCTCTATCCTCTTCAAAACCTTCTCCTTCTTCAACTAACTGTTTATATTTATGTTCAAATCTATCTGAAACATATTTTAAGAATAATAATCCTAAAACAACATGCTTATATTCTGCTGCATCCATACTACCTCTTAATATATCTGCCGCTTTCCAAAGCTGTTCTTCAAAACCTACATTTGCTGTTGACATTTTCCTGCCTCCTTAAACTAATTCTTTCAATATTTTAATATTTATACATTAAAGTTTATTTTCCTTCAATTTTTTAAAAAATCATAATAGGACAGGCATTCTAATCGAATACCCGCCCCAACTATTGACAAAGAGCCATTATTATATGTGATATGGCTGGCATCAAAAAAAGTAAAAAAATCCCCTAACGGGGACTCTCAATAGAGTGGCGATAGCCACTCTATTGCTTTTCTGTCACCAGTAAAATAAAAATCTGCATTACAACAAGGGCATACCAAAACAGGAATTCCCTTTTTTTTACACTCACTATCATCCTGAAGAACCTCGTCCATGTAGCCAATCTCATCTACCACAAATGCTGGTGCCCATTCTTCGTAACCGCTTTCTATTGAAAGTCTCTATTATTCTCTGTTTCCAGCTCTTTTTTTCTTGTTTATTTTTCCTATTTAAGATATCAGAAATTTTTAACTGCTTTACAAATCTATACAGATGTATTATTTCCTTTGCTAAGGCATTTTTCTTTCTGGAATATAGACCATACCTTCTAACACACTTTACACAAAACTTACTCTTGCAATTTAATACTCCTATAGGTAATTTATCGAACTTATCCACAATTTCTTAAATATATAATTTCCTATAGAGAGAAAAAAGGGGCAAATTGCCCCAAGCCTTTGATTTCAAGCTATTTCTTCTCTATCAACGCAACGCACTCCACGTGTGTTTTGATAGAAAGATGATAATAATACGCAGAATTAGTTATTTTGCGTAAAGATGAACCCCCTTTATTAATCGCAAATAGAATTGAAATACACACATTATAAATCTAGTACTAACTCATTAATTCTTTTTGGTTTTGATATAAAATATCCTTGAATATTGTTTATTCCTAAACTTTTTAATATGTCATATTGTCTTTTGTTTTCAACTCCTTCTACAACAACTTCTGTTCTTAGTTTTCCTGCAATATAAACTATAGCTTCTATTAAAATTCTGGCTTTTTCATCTTCCTCAATTTTATCAATTATCAATTTATCTATCTTTAACTCACTAATTGGTAATTGCATCACATTAATTATTGATGAATATCCTGTACCAAAATCACCTAAAGCTATTTTGGTTCCTCTTTCAATGATTTCATTTATTTTATCTTCCTTCAAATTTAATATTTGAGTTTCAGTTAACTCAAAAAAATGTTTTTAATATTTATATCATATTCTATCATCAAAGTATTGATTTGATAAAAAAAATCATTGCTTCTAAGTTGTATAGGAGATATATTTATATTGAAACTAATATCAAATCCCTTTTTATTCAAACTGCATATATCCCTAAATATTCTTTTTATAATGTTTAAGCCAAACTTTTCTATAAGCCCTGTTTCTTCTAAGAGTGGAATAAATTCATAAGGTGGTATTTCTCCATATTTATTACTGTTCCATCTTGCAAGTGCTTCAACCGCTTCAATTTTACAGGTTTTAACATTATATATTGGCTGATATAAAACATAAAATTCTCTATCTTCTTCCACAGCCTTTTTAATCTCTGCTACCAAATCAGCTTTTTTCTTAATTGCATAATCCATATCTTCATTAAAAAAAGTATATCTATTTTTGCCATTTTGTTTTGAATGATACCTAGCTATATCTGCTTTTCTAATTATTTCTTCCAAACTTTCTTCTTTTAACGATAAATATATCCCTGCACTGACAGTAGTATAAATTTCCTTATTATTTATGATAAAAACTTTATTAAATTCTGAGATAATATTTTCAATACGGCTCTGAATCTGTTCTTTAGTTTTATTCACAAATATTAATATAAATTCATCTCCACCAAACCTAAAAACCATAGAATTATCATCCAGAGAATTTGTTAATTTTTTACTTATGTATCTTAACACTTCATCTCCTATTATATGACCGTAAGCATCATTAATAAGTTTTAAATTATCTATATCCAGAAAAACCAAAGCAATCTCTTTGCTTTTATTCTCTTCGTAATATTTATTTAAATATCTTCTATCAGGGTGTTCCATTAATTTAACATAATGATAATTTTTGTCATACATAAAACCCTCTCCATTTAGGAAAGCAATAAGATAACTAAACCTTATTACTTTTTACTATTTATTTTAAAATTTAAATTTATTAGCTGCGTTTGACAGTTCTAATGCAATTGCTGTTAAATTTTGAGATACTAAAGCCACTTCCCCCGAAGATGCTGAAAGTTCCTGTGATGATGCCGCAGTTTCTTCTGTGGCCGCAGTGTTTTCTTCAACTACTGCGCTTATTGTTTCGACTCTTTGTAAAACTATTTCTTTTGATTTTTACATTTTAAAATTAAATTTTATTTATCACTTTATTAACAAATAAATCAACTAAATCCGAATCAAATTGTATACCTTTATATTTTATTAATTCATTTATAGCTTCCTCTTTTGTTTTTGATTTTCTATATGGTCTATAGCTTATCATGGCATCATATGCATCTGCAATTGCTAAAATTCTCGCCATTTTATGAATTTTTTCACCCTTAAGTCCATTTGGATACCCACTGCCATTATACCATTCATGATGTGCAAGAATAGCATCCCCTAAAAAAGAAAATTCATTAGTTGCTGAAACTATACGATAACCTATTTCTGAATGTCTTTTTACTTCAATCCAATCAGCTTCAGTAAGTTGAGTTGTTTTATTTAAAATATTTAAACTTACACCTATTTTACCAACATCATGAATATCGCCCAAAATTTCAAGTTCAGAAACTTCTTTTAAGGATAATTCCAAAGTTTCTCCTATAAGCTTACATAGTCTGCTTACGTTTTTTGAATGTTCCACATCTTGCTTACTTCTTTCATATAAAGTTTCAATAATAATTTTTAATGTTTTACTTTTTTGGCTTTTACTTTCTAACATTTTAATACTATACATCATATCTTCAGAATCTGTTATTACTTTCATTATATCCTGTTGAATACTATATTTTGTAGAATATCCCAAAGAAATAGATAAATTAACAGCCTCAATAAATTCTTTTTTACATTCTTCGTTAATTCTTTTACATAAATTTTCAGCATATTTTCCTTTAGTTTTAGGGAGTATAATAATAAATTCATCTCCTCCCCATCTGACTATAATGTCATTTTCTCTGCATACTTTTTTCATTACATTTGCTGCTGTTATCAAAAGCTTGTCACCCATTAAATGCCCAAATGCATCATTTGTTAATTTTAATCCATTTACATCACCCATAATAACAGATATAGGCAAATTATCTTCTTTATCTATATTTTTTATTTCATTTTTGAAAAAAGTTCTGTTAAAAGTTCCTGTCAAACTATCATGATATGCAATATAATTTATTTCTTTATCCTTGATAATTTTATCAGTTATATCTAAAAAATTAATTACTGCACCATCTACTTGTTTCCTATTAAAAATCGGATATATAGTATAAGATAATATTTTTTCTTTATTATCTTTTTTTAGAATACTTAAATTGCAATATTAAATGCAACACCCCTGTGAAAAAATCATGTAGAATAGGACTGACAATAGTCAAAATCAGCCTTAAGCCCATCTTGTTTAAAAGAAGGTATAGGTGTGTTATAATCAGTATCATGAACCATAGTGAAAACCTCCTGTATGTTTGGATTTGACACCTATATCATACATGATTTTCACTATGGTTTTAATATTTTTTATCTGTTGCATTTAATTTTACAATGAACCATCTAAATATATTAACCTTTCCTTAATAATTTCTTTTTCTTCTTCTCCTGTAGCTACAGAAAGTCCTTTTTGATACAATTCTTTTGCCTTAACAGCATCATATATATCACTTTTATGCAAGCAATATGCATCCCCATAAGCAATATAACTCCAAGGATTCTTCGGGAAATCTAATATTAATTTTTCACACTCATTTTTCACTTCTTCTAATTTATTTAATTTAACATAAGACTCTATTATTGCTCTCCTCATCTGATAAATTAATTCTTCATTTTCATTAGGAAAATAATATAGAAATTCTTTGCAATAATTAATCCTGATCTCAAAATATTTTGGTTCATCAAGCCCTGCATTATATAACTCGCTTTCTAAATCTTGACAAAAGCCTATTACATCAAAACTTCCACTATACTCTTTATCCAAATATTCAAGTGTATCAAAATTTGTTTTTATTTTATTTTTTATACCTTCCCAAACTTTTAACCATTTATCACATGCCAAAATAATTTTATTATCATTTAGATATTCATATCCTTCTTCAATCAAATCTGCCATTTGCTCCATTGATAAAACATCTTTGGGGGCAAGCCTTTCCCATAATACCCATGCTGCAAAAAAAGGAAAATCCTCATCTCTCCCAATTGCTGTCACATTATAAGTCTTAAACCAATTTTCAGATATCTGTTCTGCGGAATAATATCTTTCTATATCTTTTAAAAATATTTCTTTATTAAACATAATCCCTATACTTTGTAATTTTTCTATTATTTCGTTATTCGTCATTTCATTCACTTCTTCAAAAGACCATAATTCTAAAAGAAAATTCCTAAAACTATTAATATTAATTTCTGGTTTTATTTTATCTATACAACACTTCTTGTATTTTTTACCACTACCACAAGGGCATGGATCATTTCTTCCTATTTTCATAAATAACCTCCCTCCTATAATTAAAGTTCTGTTAAGTTATATGATATTTGAATTTCATCTCCCCTTTGAGTTATCTTACTATCTTTATATCAAGCTTATTGCAACTTCCCCCATTCTAACTATTGATATAAAGCCCAGTTTAAAAACTATAGTTAGCAAATTCTTGCACAAAAAAATCTATTGCAGGTAATTGATGAGATATATTTAAATCTATTTTTAATTTTTGACATAGATCTTTCATAATACTATTCATATACCTATCTCTTACATAAATTACTTTAGGTATTCCTATTGAAAGAACATAATTTATAACTGTCGAATTCATTATAATTACCTCATCATCCTCTGGTACCAATACATATTGCGATAATACCATACCAGTATTTCTGTCTGACATAATGCACATCCTCATAGATAAAGGTTTATCATACTTTTTATCATTAATAATTGAATTTATATGAACTATATCTAAATCTATAATTGCTTTATTTGCCTTTTGTTTTCTTAGTCTTTTTATAAGAATCTCATCGTTAATTAGCGGAACTGGATACTCTGCTTCAGGTACAAAAACAGGGAATTCTTGATTTATCCAAGAATTACTTTCTTTATCAAATTTTCTTAGTAATGTTTTGCCTTTTTCAAAATTTACTTTAAGTCCATTGTTCAGTGCTTCTAAAGCAAAGTATAATTGATTTAAGATTTTAGTCATCTGCAACACATCATTTTTATCTGGCATATATGGGGCATAAATAGGATCAAACACCCTAAAATAAATCCAGTTATTTCTGCCTCTAAACTTCAATCCTAATTTTTTAATTATTTCATATTCATCTTTTCTAAGTTCCTCTCTATCTCCAAAATTACACATTATACATCTTTGATATCTTATTATTTGGTCAGGTGGCATTTTTTCGCTTTCTAACATTAAAAAGAAATCATGTATAGCTTGTAATCCTATGTAAACACCAATTCCATAAAAATCTCCACCTTTTCCCATAATACTGCACATAACAGGATCAGAGTTTTCATCAAATATTATTGTGATCAAATCTAAATCATATAGTTTTTCCCAAGGTTTCATTTCTTTAATTCTTAAAGCTATCTCATATAATTCTGACCACTCATTTATAGTAGCTTCATATCGCATAACTAATCCTCCATCACAAACGAAATTTCTTATTTATTATTATACATTATAATAAGCCTAACAGCTACACCACTTTTAAATCCAGAATTATATGTGATATGGCTTCCAAATCAAAAAAGTGAAAAAATCCCCTAACGGGGACTCTCAATAGAGTGGCGATAGCCACTCTATTGCTTTTCACTGTCACCAGTAAAATAAAAATCTGCATTACAACAAGGGCATAGCAAAACAGGCATTCCCTTTTTTTTACATTCACTATCATCCTGAAGAACCTCGTCCATATAACCAATCTCATCTACCACAAATGCTGGTGCCCATTCTTCGTAACCACACTTGAGGCATCGATATTTGTACATAAGTTCTTTCTCTATTGGATTTAGTTCGTAATAATATTCGTCTATTGGATCCATCTGACTTAACCTCCTTATAGTTCGATTCCCTTATATCATATATCAAACCATAGTCATCATGCCAGATTTTCCATAATTCCATCTCTCTTTTACACTTTCTGCATTCTAACGGATTTCTATTGAAAGTCTCTATTATTCTCTGTTTCCAGCTCTTTTTTTCTTGTTTATTTTTCCTATTTAAGATAACAGAAATTTTTAACTGCTTTACAAATCTATACAGATGTATTATTTCCTTTGCTAAGGCATTTTTCTTTCTTGAATATAGACCATACCTTCTAACACACTTAAAACCTTTTTTATGTATCTGCTGTACCAATTTTCCGATAAATTTATATTTTCTATACAAAACACTTATTAGCTTTTTAGTTTTCCAATCCTTAAAATACTTTTTTATGATATCAAGAAGTGTTTTTTGCCATGACTTTCTAAGATATTCATAAGGAACATATTCTACTGATTTCCACCACTTATACTTATTATTAATCGCACCTTCGGTTACAAGAGCATGAACATGAGGATTCCATTTTAAGTCTCTTCCAAATGTATGTATAACAGTAATTACTCCTACTTCATAGCTTTTTCCCTTATGAGTTTTATACCAATAGTCTATTACTTGATAAACTCCGTCCTATACGAAAGTTTTTCCCAAAATTCTTCAAATTTATCTTCAAGTATACTTTTAATATTTATCTTACTCATAGAAATAATCACCCAATTTAATACTCCTATAGGTAATTTATCGAACTTATCCACAATTTCTTAAATATATAATTTCCTATAGAGCAAAAAAGCCTTGATTTCTCAAGGCCTTGCATGCATTGTATCAAATTAATAGTTAAAATATGGTGGAGGCGAGGGGTATCGAACCCCTGTCCGAAAGCAGATTTGTCCGACCTTCTACGAGCGTAGTTTGTGACTGAGATTTCGGTCCTTAGTTCGCTCACAAACAAACTCCTAAGTCCCTAGCTTCATAAATACCCATTTAGCTCAAAGCTTTGCTAAACTTCGTTTCCCACTCTTATGACACCAGTGATCCAAGGCGTGGGCACCCTGGGCTGATGAGCAGCGTTATATTAAGCTGCTAATGCAAAATTGTCTTCTGCGTTTATATTTAATGCATACTTTATTAACGAGGTGACATGCTTGCCTCGGCTCGCTTATCAAACTCCTCTTACCCCCGTCGAAGCCAAAACGCCCCCATATTAGGTAAAATGGTTTAACGCGAAGTATTCAATTTTAACTACGTGTCAATTATATATTATATAAATTTTAATGTCAACTTGGATTAATTCCTGTATTACCAGCTATTACTTAATTAAGCTTTTATATATTTTTTCTTGTCACACATCTATAATATATTATATAAATATTTTTTAAAGTTAATCTTATTAGTATTTTTAGAAAAAATTTCAGACAAATTTAACTTTTATTAAGTTTATTCATCCTCCAGTTCTTTATATATTTCCAGGTAAATCAGTCTCCCTATCTATTATTATAAGCATTTTAACTTTAGTAGTTACAATATAAGCAATAATTTATATAAATACTGCAAACAGATTTAAAAAGTTATGAAATAAAAAAATAAGTTTTAAGAAGCACTGATATAATTTAGCCAGCTGAATTAGGTAAATTGAAAAGAAGCTGCTTCCTATTTAAGCTAGGAAACAACTTCTTTTTATATTTAATTTATACTCTGTTTAAACTTAAGCTCTAGAAACTATTCTCTCCATCAAACTACTAACTCCTAACTGAAGCCCACTCCAAACTCCACACTCCTAACTACTAACTCCACACTCCAAACTACTAACTCCACACTCCTAACTCCTAACTACTAACTCCACACTCCTAACTCCTAACTACTAACTACCAACTCCTTATACTGTAGCTATGTTCTAACGGTCCATTTCCCTTTCCGAGATCAAGACCTGCCTTTAAAGCACCTGTTAAATAGTTTTTAGCCTTTTCTATACTCTCTGCTAAACTCTTACCATCAGCAAGGTTACAAGCTATAGCAGAAGATAAAGTACAACCAGTCCCATGAGTATTTAATGTATTTATCTTTTTAGTCTTAAACCAATGAATATTTCCATTTTCATAAAGTAAATCTGTTGCATCCTTAGCTAAATGGCCGCCCTTAACTAATACTGCTCCTTTAAAATTTTTTGAAATTGCCTTGGCAGCTTCTACCATGTCCTTTTCATTATTAATTTTAAAACCACATAAAACTTCTGCTTCTGGAATATTAGGAGTAATAACTCTAGCTAAAGGAATAAGGTCCTTCACAAGAATGTTTATTGCTTCATCACTAATCAATTTGCTTCCACTTGTAGCAACCATTACTGGATCTACAACAATATTTTTAGCCTTATATTCAGTTAATTTTTCCGCTATTACTTTAATTATTTCACTATTAGATACCATTCCAATTTTAACCGCGTCTGGATAAATATCATTAAATATACACTCTATTTGATTTGCCACAAAATCAGGAGATGCTTCTAAAATCCCATATACCCCTGTTGTATTTTGGGCTGTTAAGGCAGTTATAACACTCATGCCATACATTTTATGTACAGTAATAGTTTTAAGATCTGCCTGAATTCCAGCTCCACCACTAGAATCTGAACCTGCAATAGTTAATACTTTTTTTATCATTAAGCTTCTTCCCTCCTTAAAAATCCCCTAAATATTATTTTGATGAGACCATTTCTTTTGAAAGTTTAAGAAGATTTTCTGTTGCTTCCTTAATATTTTTTTGAGCAAATATAGCTGAAACAACTGAAATCCCATCAATTCCACTACCTTTAAGCTCCATAATATTATTAGCTCCTATACCGCCAATAGCCACTACTGGAATGCTTACAGCTTCACAAATTTTTTTTAGTTCTTCATAACTGACATAATCAGCATCTTCCTTTGTAGAGGTAGGAAATACTGCCCCAACGCCTAGGTAATCTGCTCCCTGCTTTTCAGCCAATATAGCTTGTTCTAAATTTACAGCTGATATTCCAATTATCTTATTATCTCCTAGCATTTTACGTGCTTCAATTGGACTCATATCATCCTGCCCTAGATGAACACCATCGGCATCACAAGCTAAAGCCACATCTACATTATCATTAATTACAAAAGGAACCATATATTCTTTACAAAGTTCTTTTATTTCATTTGCCTCTGCTAAAAATTCATCAAAGGGTAAATTTTTCTCCCTTAATTGTATAAAGCTTGCTCCACCTTCCAAGGCCTCTCTTACCACCATAGAAAGACTTTTAGCTCCAAGCCAGGCTCTATCAGTTACAGCATAGAGAAGCATTGACTTTCTATCTAACTTCAACTTTTGCAGCTTCATCTAATTTTTCACCCCTTAATTTATAAATCTCATCTATAAGATAATTTCTATAAGTTGAATTTCCTGCATTATTTTCTTCAAGCTTTTTATATGCAAGTTCTCCACATAGTCCCATAGCCGCAACAGCAGCTGCTGTTGCTTCTAAATTTTTCCCTTGATTAGCTGTTATATATGCAGTTATCAATGCAGTTAACATACAGCCGCTTCCTGTAATCATAGACATCATTGGATGACCATTTCTAATTATATAAGCCTTTTCAGCATCACAAACTATATCTATAGCTCCTGTAATTGCAATTATAGCCTTTGTTTCTCTTGCAAAATTCTTAGCAAATTTCATCACATCAGCAATGTTTTCTTCAGTAACTGCATCTGCAATATCTGCATCTACTCCCTTAGTCCTTCCACTCCCTAAGGCTAAAGTTTTTATTTCAGAAATATTTCCACGAATAACTGTAAACTTTACCTTCTCTATTAATTCCTTAGCTGTATTTGTACGAAGAGTTGAAGCTCCTGCCCCAACTGGATCTAAAACAACCGGATGATTTAACTCATTTGCTTTCTTCCCAGCCAAAAACATTGCTGGAATAGTATTTTTATTTAAAGTTCCAATGTTAATATCTAAGCCGCCGCAAATTGAAGTTATTTCCTCTACTTCTGAACTATCATCAGCCATAATTGGAGATCCTCCACAAGCAAGTAAAATATTTGCACAGTCATTTACTGTTACATAATTTGTTATACAGTGGACAAGGGGTCTTTTTTCTCTAAGATTTTTAAGCATTTCACTAAACATATACATACCTCCTAATATTTCTGAAAATTTAAAAAAGCGGGAAAAACCCTTAGGTATTTCCCGCATAATAAGCACTATAAACTAACACTTCCTACGTTGGCATTACCCAAATCAGGTTTAAGGGTCGAAGTTTGATTACTTCCTCTCAGCCTGCTACACAAGCTCCCCTGTGAGATATTCAATTTTAATTTTAATATATCATAATAGAAAATTCTTGTAAACACTCTTCATAATCTAAACTTCATAAACTTCCAACAAATGTAATGGGGTCAGACCCCAAACATTTTTTCTAATATTTTATTTTTTAATGTGCATACTAGAAATAGTAACTTTTATAGGAGGTTAACTATGAAAAAGGATAATGATTATAATAAAATAATTTATTCAGGAATTTATAATTTAATCTCAATCTTTTTGGTAACATTATTTTTTATATCTATAGCAAATACTTCTAATAATAAATATGTAAATAATATTATAAATTCAGAAAATACCTTAAATGTTGGAAGTTTTATAACAGATACAACAGCTGAAGTTTCTGATGAGAATTTAATTCTTTCTTACTTAAGAAATCTATACACAATACGTAATAAATCCTTTATTACTGGAAATGTGGAAGAACTTTATAAATTTTATGATATTTCCAATAATTTTGGAGCTTATTCCTTAGAATATGAATTTAAAAGAATCGCCTTTTTAAGAGATTGGGCTAATACAAAGGATGTTAAAATTTTTAATATTTCCTCAACTCCAAAAATAACTTCATTGAAAAAAGGCAATAATATTTATCAGCTTGTATTAACAGAAAGCTTTTCCTTTGATTACGCTTATAATAAAAAGCCTGAAGAAATCAAAAATTTTACTGCTGATTTAGTACATAATCTTGAATTAGAAAAAGTTAATGATAGCTTTATAATCACAAAAGATTATTATGAATGCGCCTTTAATTCTGGATTAGACAAATATAAATTTAACTTAACAGAAAAAAGCATACCCTTAACGAATGTGAAAAGCACAAAGCTTTAGAATAAAACAAAGATTTATTCGGTGCACAGTTAATAGTAGATAATTGAAAATTAAGGAAATAATTCAAACCTAAATGAACTATAAAAAAAAAATAAGCAGCTTGGTAAATAACATTGCTGCTTATTTTTGCTCTTATACTTATTAATTTTCAAAGATTAAAATAAATCTACATTATAAAAATCAACCCTAATTTAAATTGTGTAGTTTTTTAACCACTAATAATCAACCTTAATTGTATAAAATATAATTATATATTATGCTGAATTGAACTTGCTATAGCAAATCCTTAAGTGTATATTTTGAGAACTCATCTAAAAATTTATTTAAAGAGGATCTCATAATTCCCTTAAGTTTACAGCCTCCATCAATATATGGACAGACTTCCTTTTTACTAAAGCACTCTGCAATATTTAAGTTATCTTCAGTTATTTTTAGAACCTCTCCTAAGTTAATTTCTTCTGGTTCTAAACCTAACTTTAATCCTCCTGATCTTCCCTTCATAGAAACTATATATTCAGTTTTAGCTAGCTTATGAATTATTTTCTTTAAGTGATGTTCTGATATATCTAATTCCTTTGATAATTCTTCAACTGTACATATTTTATCTCTATGATTTGCCAAATATAATAATGATCTAAAGGAGTAATCAGTAAATTTTGATAAATACATATTTATTCCCTTCTTTCGCCCGAACCATTTTACTGCATATATTGCTTAATTTTCTACTATTTTTTCAATTTTCTACTATTTGTTAATATAATTCTACTACTTGCTTAAGTAATTATCAATTGCCTGAGCAGCCTTTTTACCAGCTCCCATAGCTAAAATTACTGTTGCAGCTCCTGTAACAGCATCACCTCCTGCATAAACACCTTCTTTAGTTGTACGACCATCTTCATCTGCTATAATGCATTTCCATTTATTTGTCTCAAGACCCTTTGTTGTTGAAGATATTAATGGATTTGGAGATGTTCCTAGGGACATTATTACTGTATCAACATCCATAACGTACTCTGACCCCTCAATAGGAACTGGTCTTCTTCTTCCTGATTCATCTGGTTCTGTTAATTCCATTTTAACAACCTTCATTCCCTTTACCCATCCATTTTCATCTACTAAAATTTCTGTTGGGTTTGTTAATAAATCAAATATTACCCCCTCTTCTTTAGCATGGTGAACTTCTTCAACTCTCGCTGGAAGCTCTGCTTCACTTCTTCTATATACTATGTGGGTTTCTGCTCCAAGTCTTAAAGCAGTTCTTGCTGCATCCATGGCAACATTTCCTCCACCAATTACAGCTACTTTCTTACCTATTTTTACAGGAGTATAATATCCTTCTTTATAAGATTTCATAAGATTTACTCTTGTTAAAATTTCATTAGCAGAGAAAACTCCATTTGCAGTTTCTCCCTTAATACCCATAAACTTTGGAAGACCTGCCCCTGATCCTATGAAAACTGCATCAAAGCCTTCATCTTCCATAAGCTGATCTATTGTTACAGTTTTCCCTATAACAACATTAGTTTCAATCTTTACACCTAATTTCTTTATATTATCTATTTCATATTTTACTACTTCGTCCTTTGGTAACCTAAATTCTGGAATACCATATACTAATACTCCACCTGGTTCATGTAATGCTTCAAATATTGTTACATCATAACCTTTTTTAGCTAATTCTCCTGCACAAGTTAATCCAGCAGGGCCACTTCCAATAACTGCAACCTTCTTATTTTTAGGCTCTTCCTTGAAGGTTAACTCTATATCATGAGTTCTAGACCAGTCAGCAGTAAATCTCTCTAATTTTCCTATAGAAACCGGCTCACCTTTTATTCCTAATACACATTTTCCTTCACATTGAGTTTCTTGTGGACATACTCTACCACATACAGCAGGAAGGGAACTATACTTTGCAATTTCTCTTGCAGCTTCTTCAAACTTTCTTTCTTTTAAGTAGTTAATAAAGGCTGGTATATTTATTGAAACAGGACATCCATCTACACATTTTGGCTTTTTGCAATTTAAGCATCTTGAAGCCTCCATTACGGCTTCTTCTTCAGTATAACCTAGGCAAACTTCATCAAAATTCTTTATTCTAACTTCTGCTGCTAGTTCAGCAACAGGTACTCTTTTCATTCTATCTACTTTTTCCATAACTACTCCTCCTTGCATCCACATCCGCCATGATTATGGGTATCCCCTTCTTCTAGTTTTAATAATGCTCTACCTTCTTCAGTTTTATATAAAGCTTGTCTTCTCATTGATTCATCAAAATCTATTAAATGACCGTCAAATTCCGGTCCATCAACACAGGCAAATTTTACTTCTCCACCAACAGTAACTCTGCATGCTCCACACATTCCAGTACCATCTACCATAATTGGATTTAAGCTTACTGTTGTCTTTATGTTTAATTCCTTAGTTAAAAGGGAAGCATATTTCATCATTATCATTGGCCCAATTATTACAGCGTGGTCATAATCTTTTCCTTCTTCAGTTACTAAGTGTTTTAGAAGTTGTGTTACGTTTCCATGGAAGCCATAACTTCCATCATCTGTAGATATATATAAATTTTTTGCTACTTCTCTCATTTCATCTTCTAAAATTAATAAGTCCTTTGTTCTGCTGCCTATGATAACATCTACATCTATATTGTGTTCTTTCATCCATTTTACTTGTGGATATACAGGCGCAGCTCCAACTCCACCAGCTATAAAAATTATGTTTTTCTTTTTAAGATTTTCTAAGTCTTCTGAGATAAATTCGCTTGGAACTCCTAATGGTCCAACAAAATCTAATACATAATCCCCCTCATTATATGTTGCTAATTCCCTTGTTGCTCTGCCTACTGCTTGGAAAACTATTGTTACTGTTCCCTTTTCCCTATCATAATCAGCAATTGTTAAAGGTACTCTTTCTCCCCTCTCGTCATTCTTAATTATAATAAATTGTCCAGGCTGGCATGACTTGGCTACTCTTTTTGCCTCTATATCCATAAGATATATGTTGTCTGTAAGTTCCCTCTTCCTAACTATTTTGTACATAATGTTCCCCCTCACATTTTTTATACCTCAATTCTATCATTTATCACCTATTTATACAATAATTTGTAAAATTGTAATCTGATTATTATACTTTATCCAAAAAAGATTACCTTTTATATTTATTAAGGTAATCTTTTTTGGAACTTGTAACTACACTAAACTAAAAATCAACCTTGTGTCCATAATAAACACATTCAAATAATTTCTTCATTGTTTCAGGGTCAATTGATCTTGGATTTGAACCTGTACAAGCATCACCAACAGCATTCTTTGAAATATAATCTAAATTCTTCTTAAAGTATTCTTCTTCTACTCCATATTCTTTTAATGTATGTGGTATATTAAGTTTTGTATTTAAGTCATTAATCATGTTTACTAATGCATCTGTTAATTCTTCATCTGTTTTTCCTTCTAAATGTAGAGCTCTTGCAATGTCAGCGTATCTATCTAAAGCTTCTTTTTTGTTATATTGAATTACATAAGGAAGATATATTGCATTTGCACATCCATGAGGAATATCAAATACTGCTCCAGTCTTATGTGCCATTGAATGAACTATTCCTAAAAGCGCATTAGAGAAAGCCATTCCAGCTAAACATTGAGCTTCATGCATTTCATTTCTTGCATTTTTATCTCCTTCATAAGAATTAACTAGATTTGCTGCTATCATTTGTATTGCCTTAATTGCTAATGGATCTGAGAAATTTGATCTAAGTGATGCAGTATATGCTTCTATTGCATGAGTTAAAGCATCCATTCCAGTGTGAGCTGTTAGTGTCTTTGGCATAGTTTGTGCAAGTTCAGGATCTATAATTGCTATATCAGGAGTTATATTAAAATCCGCTATAGGATATTTAATTTTTGCTTTATAATCAGTAATAACTGAAAAGGCAGTAACTTCTGTAGCTGTACCACTTGTAGATGGTATTGCTATAAATCTAGCTTTTTTTCTTAACTCTGGAAGCCCAAAAGGTACAACTGCTTCTTCAAATGTGAAATCTTCATATTCATAGAATATCCACATTGCCTTAGCTGCATCTATTGGTGAACCTCCTCCAATTGAAACTATCCAATCAGGGTTGAATTTTCTCATTGCCTCAGCCCCCTTCATAACAGTTTCCACTGATGGATCTGGTTCAACTCCTTCAAAAATTTCAACTTCCATTCCTGCTTCCTTTAGATAAGCTTCAACTTTATCTAAGAAGCCAAATCTTTTCATTGAACCGCCGCCAACTACTATCATTGCTCTTTTTCCTTTTATTGTTTTTAATACTTCTAGAGCTCCTTCTCCATGATAAATGTCTCTTGGTAATGTAAATCTTGCCATAAAAACCCCTCCAATTAATATATTAATTTTAAGTCAATATATGATAAAGCAAAATCCATGCCAAAATGGTTATTTTTTTAACAATTACTGTTTTAATAGATTTACATTTTTTTATTATTATAAAGATTTATTTGTGTACTAAAATCTAACAAATATTCATTTAAATTTCCGTATTAAATTAGGACACTGTATTGTTTTAGTACATTTAATTATATTGTGTTTTCAATATGGATATTATATTTTTTTATTTTTAAATATAAGGTATTTCTACTTATCCCTAAAGATTTTGCTGCTTTTGTAAGATTATAATTATGATAATCTAAGGCTTTTTTTATTGTACTTTCTTCTACCTTTTTTAAGTTAAATTCATTCATTCTCTTATAAAGCAAGTACTTTCTGCACTTATCCTTTTTGCAGTACTCCATTTTTTCCTCTTCATTAAATAGTTTAATTGACATTTTACCATCTAAATTAACTATGTTTTCTATAATATTCTCAAGCTCCCTTACATTACCCGGCCAGCTATAGTTTAATAGCTTATCTAATAATTCCTTATCTAATTCTCTATAGGGCTTATTAAGCTTTTTTGATTTTTCTATCAAAAAGTATTCTATTAGCTCCAATATATCTTCTTTCCTATCTCTTAGCGGCGGTATTACTACAGGTATTACGCATAACCTATAATATAAATCATCTCTAAATTTACCTCTTCTAACTTCTTCTTTTAAATTTTTATTAGTTGCTGCAATTACTCTCATATTTACTGGAATTTCTTTATTTCCACCAATTCTAATAACTTTTTCTTCTTGAAGTACCCTAAGGAGCTTTACCTGCATATCAAAAGGCATGTCCCCTATTTCATCTAGAAATAAGGTACCGTTATTTGCTAACTCTATTTTTCCAATAGATCCACCCTTTCTGCTTCCTGTAAAGGCCCCTTCTTCATAACCAAACAGTTCACTTTCTATTAAATTTTTAGGAATTGCACCGCAGTTAATTGCAACAAATTTATTATTTCTTCTATTGCTGTAATTGTGAATTGCTTTAGCTAATACCTCCTTACCTGTACCACTCTCTCCCTCAATTAATATAGTAGAAGGGCTATTAGCCACCTTTTTGCAATTATTAATTATATTCTTCATTTCTTCGCTTTTACAAATGATATTATCAAAATCATAACCTGCCATAGCTATCACACTTACCCTTAGATTTTTTTCTATAATATAATTCTACATCAAGATTGATAATTTTTCTACAATTAAAAAGTATATGTTATAAACTTTATAAAATATTTACAATGTAAATAAAAAAATTGGCAGCAATAGAGAATATTATTTAAATCTTTATTGCTACCAATTAAATTATCTTTATCTTAATCTGAAACCTGAAAACTAAGCACCCATTTCAAACTCCACACTCCAAACTCCACACTCCAAACTGCAAACTCCACACTGCTCGTGGCTAAAGCCTGTAATTAGTATTTGTTTGCGTTTTTCATTTCCCTTTCCATATCTCTCTTATGAGCCTTTTCAAGAAGAGCATCTCTCTTATCGTAATTTTTCTTACCTCTACATAATCCAAGAGCAACCTTTACCTTGCCATTTTTTAAGTAAAGAGATAAGGGAATTAATGTATATCCTTGTTGTGACACTAGACCTGCAAATCTAGCTATTTCTCTTTTGTGAAGAAGAAGTTTTCTTGGCCTTAATGGATCTACATTAAATATATTTCCTTGTTCATAAGGGCTGATATGCATACCTAATAATATTATTTCACCATTAGATACATCTGCATAGGCTTCCTTCAAATTACATTTACCTGCCCTAATTGATTTTACTTCCGTCCCAACTAAAGCTATACCTGCCTCTATTGTTTCTTCTACAAAATAATCATGTCTAGCTTTTCTATTTTCAGCTAAAGTATTACTATTCTTCTTTCTAACCAAAGTATATCACCACTCTACTTTATATATTTTCTAAAACTTTAAGGCTATATTTTAAATTATACACAATAGTTAATTTAAAATATAGCCTTTTTTTCTAGTATATCAGAATCAGACAAAATAAGCTAATACCTATTGTCTTATTCAACCCTTAATTCATTTAATATTTCTTCTTTTATTTCTTCCTTAATTTCTTCTAATAATTCATTTTTAATAATTGATAGAAGTTCTTCTTTTATTTCCTTCTTTACTTCATCAATACTATTATTTACCTCTATCTCTTTATTTTCCTCATCACTGCTTTCGCCATCTACCAAATCAAAATATATTTCCCTATTATCTATATCTACCTTTGAACATCTTACTCTTACTTCATCTCCAAGCCTATAAACCTTCTTGCTGCTTTCTCCAATTAAACATAGATGATCTTCATCATAGATATAATAATCATCATCTAGGGAAGTTACATGCACAAGTCCTTCTATAGTATTTGGAAGTTCTACAAATAAGCCAAAGGAAGTAACTGAGGATATAATTCCTTGGAATTCCTCTCCAATTCTTTCCTGCATATATTCTGCTTTCTTTAAATCATCCACTTCCCTTTCTGCATCCTGTGCTACTCTTTCCATTTCAGATGATTGTCTTGCTGCTACTTCTACTATATCTATAAGCTTCTTTTGCCTTGATTCACTTAATCTTCCATTTAAATATTCCTTAATTATTCTGTGAATTTGAAGGTCTGGATATCTTCTTATTGGTGAAGTAAAGTGACAGTAATACTTAGCTGCAAGACCAAAGTGTCCAACGCATTGTGGAGAATATTTTGCCTGCATCATAGATCTTAATAATAAGGTGCTTACAACTTTTTCTTCCTTCTTTCCTTCAACTGCATTTAAGATTTCTTGTAGATCCTTTGGCTCTGTTTCTTCTCCGCCTTTCATTTTATAACCTAGATTATATACAAATTCCCTAAACTTTGCTAGCTTTTCTTCGTCTGGTTCTTCGTGAATTCTATATACAAATGGAATCTGTTGATTAAACATATGCTCAGCTATTGTTTCATTGCAAACAAGCATAAATTCTTCTATTATTCTATTGGCAATTCCTCTTTCATAAGGCTTTATTTCTATAGGTTTACCATTTTCATCAAGAATTATCTTTGATTCTTCAAAATCAAAGTCTACTGCTCCCCTTCTCATTCTTCTTGCATTTAAAATTTTGCAGAGCTCTTCCATTGCCCTAAAGTCATCTACTAGATAATCATATTTTTCCATTAATTCTGGATCATTTTCTTCTAAGATTTTTGTAACATCTGTGTAAGTCATTCTTTCATTTGTTCTAATTACACTTTCTACTATTTCATGTTCAAGAACATTCCCCTTACTGTCAATGGTCATAAAACAACTTAAAGCTAATCTATCTACTTTTGGATTTAAAGAGCAAATTCCATTTGACAGTTTTTTAGGAAGCATAGGAATAACTCTATCAATTAAATATACTGAAGTTCCTCTTTTTAAAGCTTCCTTATCTAATGGATTTTTTTCACGTACATAGTGGCTTACATCAGCAATATGAACTCCTAGTCTATATTTACCACCATCTAATCTTGTTATGGAAACAGCATCATCTAAGTCCTTTGCATCTTCGCCATCTATTGTTACCATTCTGACTTCTCTTAAATCTTTTCTTCTTCTATATTCCTCTTCATCTATTTCCTCAGGAATTCCTTCTGCATAATTTAATACCTTTTGAGGGAATTCTTCTGGAAGACCATATTTCTTGATTATTGTTAATATATCTAAGCCCTTATCTCCCTTTTTACCTAAAATTTCTTTAATTACTCCTTCTGGACTTTTTCTTTTTTCTGCCCATTTTGTAATTTCACAAATAACTAAATCTCCAGTCTTTGCTCCATTTTTATCCTTCTTAGATATAAATATATCTGAATTTAATCTTGGATCTTCAGGAACAACAAAACCAAAGTTTTGACTATCTTCATATACCCCAATTATTTCATTATTTGTTCTTTCTATAACCTCTACAACTTCCCCTTCTCGTTTCTTGCCATTTTTATCTTCTTTAGTGATTTCAACTAGAACAACATCCCCATTCATTGCCCCATTTAAGGCTGAGCCAGGTATAAAAACATCCTTTTCTCCTTCCAATTCTGGAAGCAGGAAGGCAAAGCCCTTTTGATGAACTTGAAGAGTTCCTCTTATAAGTCCGAGTCTTTCAGGAACTCCATACTTTTCTTTCTTTGTCCTAATTATTAAACCTTCTTTTTCCATGCTTTTTAAAACTCTCTTGAAGGCTTTAAATTCTGACGGATTTATATTAAATATAGACGCTAATTCTTGAATATCCATAGGTCTATATGCTTCTTCCCTCATAAAACTTAACAAGGTTTGTTTTATTCCCATTATCCTTATTCCTCCGTTCATAATGTACATCCTACATTAATTTTGACTTTTAAGTTTTTTCTATTTGCCTAAGCAGTATTCTGCTAGTACTTTTTGTAAATCATAAATATTTACTGAAGTATTAAAATTCTTTGTAATTGGCAAGGCTGTACCTGATATCCATATCTTTAGTTCTGCATCTAAATCAAAATTTCCGTTTGTTTCTATGCTGAAATGAGTTATTGAACTATAAGGAATTGAATGATATTCTGTCTTTTTACCTGTTACTCCCTGTTTATCAACTAAGATCAATCTTTTGTTTGTAAAAATATATAAGTCTCTTACTATCTTCTAAGCTTTTTCAATTCTCTCATCCTTAGTTAATAATCTCTCATATTCCTTATTTAGGTTTTCTATGTTTACTTCAGAAGCATTTCCTATTAAACCGTCTAATATTCCCATAACATCATCTCCTAGCTTTATAATAAAAGGGCTACTAAAATATAAGCAGCCCCCTTATCTATTATATTATATTTAACGCTAAAGTATTAATAGCAAATAAAGCCATAGCTATAATTGTAACTTTTAATAAAAATGCTTCTCTTGTTCTAACCTTATTTTTTGAAAAGAATGTTTCTGTTTTACTTCCTTGAATTAAACCGCTTAAGGCATCTGATTTACTTGGTTGTAATAATACTGATACTATAACTATAATTCCAAGAATAATTTGTAATACTAATAGAAAAGTTTTCATACTTCTACCTCCTATGGTAAGTCAACGCTCATATTTACATAAAGTTATATTAACACACTTAGACACTAGCTGTCAATTGACAGTTAGCAATTTACAGGTAAGAATTAACAGTTATAAACTAAGAAAGACTGCTGCACAGTATAGTTTGTGCAGCAGTCTTATATACTAAACTATTATATTGTACTATTTTTTAATGTTGAAGAATGCCTTTCTTCCTCTGTATTCAGCAACTTCATCTAATTCTTCTTCAATTCTTAATAATTGATTGTACTTAGCAACTCTTTCAGATCTTGCTGGAGCACCTGTCTTAATTTGTCCTGCATTTACAGCTACAACTAAGTCAGCAATTGTAGTATCTTCAGTTTCTCCTGATCTGTGAGAGATAACTGCAGTATATCCAGCTCTGTTAGCCATTTCTATAGCATTTAGAGTTTCTGTTAAAGTACCTATTTGATTTAACTTGATTAGGATTGAGTTTGCAACTCCTTTTTCTATACCTTTTTCTAATCTTTCAGTGTTAGTAACGAATAAGTCGTCACCTACTAATTGAACTTTCTTTCCTAATCTTTCAGTTAATAACTTCCAGCCTTCCCAATCTTCTTCAGCCATACCATCTTCGATTGAGATTATTGGATATTTGTCAACCCAAGCTTCTAAGAAGTCAACCATTTCAGCTGCAGTTAAAGTCTTTCCTTCATGTTCTAAAACATATTTTCCATCTTTATAGTATTCTGATGAAGCAGCATCTATAGCAATGAACATATCTTTTCCTGGTTCATATCCAGCCTTAGTTATAGCTTCTAAGATTACTTCGATAGCTTCTTCGTTTGACTTAAGGTCTGGAGCAAATCCACCTTCATCACCGATAGCTGTTGAATATCCTTTTTCAAGTAAAGTTTTCTTTAATGTATGGTAAACTTCAGCACACATTTGCATTGCATCGCTGAAAGTCTTAGCTCCAACAGGCATAATCATGAATTCTTGTAAATCTACTGAGTTATCAGCGTGAGATCCACCGTTGATTATGTTCATCATTGGCACTGGTAATACTTTTGCATTAACTCCGCCAACATATTGATATAAAGGTAAATTTAATGATTTAGCTGCTGCTTGAGCAACTGCTAGTGAAACCCCTAGTATAGCGTTAGCTCCTAAGTTTCCTTTATTGTGAGTTCCATCTAATTCGATAAGTAATTTGTCAATATATGTTTGATCATAAACATTTAATCCAATTAATTCTTCTGCTATTTTTTCATTAACATTTTGAACAGCCTTTAAAACACCTTTTCCAAGGTAAACATTTTTATCTCCATCTCTTAATTCAACTGCTTCGTACATACCAGTTGATGCTCCTGATGGAACAGCTGCTCTTCCTACAGTACCATCTTCTAAGTAAACTTCTACTTCTACTGTTGGGAAACATCTAGAGTCAAGTATTTGTCTTGCTACAACATCTACTATTTCACAATAATTTTTCATTATTTTTCCTCCTTAAATTTCGAACCTATTTATTTTATCTATACCTTAGTATTATTTCTTCACATTTTCTAAATATTCATAGCGAAGAATGTAAATACTAGGCTGTAGATATCAGAAAACTAATAATTAAAAAGGATTGTTAATTTTCTGTTTTAATTATACCACTTTCACCAATATTTACAATACGTAATTTTCTTATTTTAACTTAACTTCAAAAAATAATTATAATTTTGACAGACTTATTTTATCTTTTCGACATTGTTATTTTTTTATCATACTCAAACAAAAAAGAACCAATCCTTGGTTCTTTAAATTAATTTTTTGTTTTCTAAATAATGATTTATCTTTTTTTCCCATTCCTTAGCTATTTTTATATCTATAATTCTTATATCTTCTATGAAACTTTCTAAAACTTCAAGTTTATGCAATCCCTTCATCAAATGGCGAGGATAAGTTACCTTTTTACTAAAACACTGCTTTGGATCAATTACCATTATTTTATTATCATCTGTTATGTATAAATCTCTGCATCTTGCATCTAGCTTAGTAAATTTTAATCTCTTAAACTCCTTAAAGAGCTCATATAAATTTAATGATATTTCATAGCCGAAACCATGTTTTTTAATATAATGGTCTAATCTAATTCCATCTACCTTGTCTCTTACTATATAATAATCTCCCATCTTATGTAACTTAGGAAAATATGAAGAACTTCCTACTCTCTTAAGTATTTCTCCTTCCTCCTTACAGCATTTCTTTTCTTGAAATATCTTTACAGCCTTATTTTCGGGTAGTTCATATACAATTCCATTATGGCCTTCCCCTAAAAACTTTGCATCTCTGAAAAGCATTTCTGTCTCTTGATCAAAATCAGCTGAATATGAATATGTCCTAGGCATAAACTTCTCCCCTAAAAATACTATTATTATATATTATTAATTTATTAATCTAATAATGACAAATAAAAAAATAGAGTTAAGCTTAAAAAAATTTTAATCATAGCTAAAACCTATAGTATTAAAAATGCAAAAAGAAGATACACTCAAAATAGAATGTATCTTCTTAATTTCTAAATTTTATTCTTAAGAGTTGACAGCTAAAACTTAACTCCTAACTAAATTATTCTATAATTACTGATGCTGGATCAACTGTATCACCAAAGGCTGGTAATAATGTTGCATCATATGCTTCTCTAAAGAAACCTTCTTGTGTTAATTTAGTTATTTCTTCATCTAACCATTCTTTTAATTCAGTGTTACCCTTCTTAACTGCTGGGGCAATAACTGATTCATCTCCAAGGCTGTCTATATAAGTTGTAAATCCCTTATTTTCTCTAGCCCAAGCAAATAATAATGTATTATCATGAGCTAATGCTGCTCCTCTGCCATCTAATAAAGCATTGAAAGCTTCAGTATTTTGTTCATATCCTACTAATTCAATTTCTGGATAGTTCTTAGTAAAGAAAGCTTCTGCAGTTGTTCCCTTGTTAACTATAAGTTGTTTTCCTTTTAGATCATCTATTGATTTTATTGCTGCTCCATCTGGTCAAATCTTTTGATTTTCAAAATTTTTACCTATTATTTAACTAAAACAAAAAGACAGATTCTAATTGAATCTGTCTTTAATATTTATCAAAACAAGTTTACTTGCTTTCAATAAGTGTTTTTCCAGTCATTTCTGCTGGCACATCAAGTCCCATTCTATCTAAGATAGTTGGTGCTATATCAGCAAGTTTTCCTTCGTGTAATCCCTTACCTTCTGTATTGTTAGCTACCCAAAGGAATGGTACTGGATTAGTTGTATGAGCTGTATATGGATTTCCTGTTGAGAAATCTATCATTGTTTCTGAGTTACCATGATCTGCAGTAATAAATACTTCACCATCTTTTTCAAGAACCTTATTAACAATTTTCCCCAAACATTCATCTACAGCTTCTATAGCCTTTATAGCTGCTTCTACAACTCCTGTATGACCAACCATATCTGGGTTAGCAAAGTTTAATATAATCATATCATACTTATCTTGATCTAATCTCTTTAGTAATTCATCTGTTACTTCATATGCACTCATTTCTGGTTTTAAGTCATAAGTTGCAACCTTTGGTGATGGAATTAATGCTCTGTCTTCACCTGGATTTTCTTTTTCTACTCCACCATTGAAGAAGAATGTAACGTGTGCGTATTTTTCTGTTTCAGCAATTCTTAATTGATTCTTACCATGTTTAGAAACATATTCTCCTAATGTATTTGTAATACTTTCTGGTTTGTAAGCTATATGAACCCCTTCTAATGTCTTATCATATTGAGTCATTGTAACAAATGTTAGATTTAAAGTTTCTCTGTTAAATCCTGTAAAGACTTTATCGTTTATAGCTCTTGTTATTTCTCTAGCTCTATCTGGTCTAAAGTTGAAGAATATTACTGAATCTCCATCCTTAATCATTCCATTTTTATCAATAACAGTTGGTAAAACAAACTCATCAGTCTTATTATCTGCATAAGATCTTTCTATAGCTTCAACAGCTGAATTTGCTTCTTCTCCCTTTCCTAGAACCATTGCATTGTAAGCAAGTTCTACTCTTTCCCATCTGTTATCTCTATCCATTGCATAATATCTTCCTGAAATAGTAGCAAGCTTACCTAGGCCTATTTCCTTCATGTAGTTTTCAATTTCAATTATAAATTCTTTTCCTGATGTTGGTGGCACGTCTCTTCCATCCATGAAGCCATGTACATAAACATTTTGAATTCCTGCTTCTTTAGCTAACTTTAATAAGCCCTTTAAATGATCTATATGTGAGTGTACCCCCCCATTAGATAAAAGTCCCATTAAATGTAAAGATTTATTATTGTCTTTTACATTATTAATTGCAAGAGTTAAAGCTTCATTTTTGAAGAAGCCCCCTTCTTCTATTTCCTTAGTTATTCTAGTTAATTCTTGGTATATAACTCTACCAGCACCTATATTTAAATGACCAACTTCTGAGTTTCCCATTTGGCCATCAGGTAATCCAACAAATAATCCACTTGCTTGTAATTGTGTATGTGGGTATTTTGCAAATAAATTATCTAAGTTTGGTGTATTAGCTCTTCTTACAGCATTCCCATCTGATTCTGGAGCGATTCCAAATCCATCTAATATCATTAACATTACAGGTTTCTTAGCCATAATTACCTCCAAATTATTTAAATCAATTTCGACAATATATACTATTATCTTTCTTTTTATATAAACTTATTATACTATATTTAAAAAATATGCACAATAAAGCAATTTCTTGTTAAACCTTTTCTTTCTATAATTTTTATTAATTAATAATAATTTTTATTAATTAATAAAAATTTTTTATGAATAAAAAATCCAATTAATAATCCTATTTAATTTACACAAATTATAGACAATAAAATAACTCAGGAATAAATATTTATTGAAATTATCCTGAGTTATTTATATTATTAATAGTTAACTATTTGTGCAAAATCAGAAGCAACTAAGCTAGCTCCTCCAACTAAAGCTCCATCTATATCAGACATAGCCATTTGGTCTTTAATTGTATTTGGTTTTACTGATCCACCATATTGGATTCTAATCTTATCTGCAACTTCTTTTCCAAACATATCAGCTAATACATTTCTTATAGCCATTATTGTTTCATTAGCTTGTTCATTAGTAGCAGTTTTACCTGTTCCTATTGCCCAAATTGGTTCATAAGCAATTACTACTTTTTCAGCTAATTCCTTTGATAGCCCTTCTAAGTCTGCTCTTATTTGAGCTCCAACTACTTCGTTAGTTGTTCCATTTTCTCTTTGCTCTAAAGTTTCTCCACAGCAAAGAATTGGAGTTAAGTTATGAGCAAAAGCTGCTTTAACTTTCTTATTTAAAGCTTCATCAGTTTCATTGAAGTATTCTCTTCTTTCACTATGTCCTAATATAACATAGCTAACTCCCATAGCTTCTAACATTACAGGAGAAACTTCACCTGTGAAGGCTCCTTTTTCTTCAAAGTGCATATTTTGAGCAGCAACCTTAATATTTGATCCTTCTACTGCTTTTAATACAGCATCTAAACAAACAAAAGGCGGGCATACTACTACTTCACATGCAGCATCTTTTACTAATGGTTTTAATTCTTCTACTAATTTTACTGCTTCTGCTGGAGTGTAGTGCATTTTCCAGTTTCCAGCTATTATTGGTTTTCTCATTAAAAACCCTCCTTAATATCAGTTCTCATTATAAATCTTATCTTTTACCGATACTTCTTACTTATCGTTTAAAGCAACTATTCCTGGTAATTCTTTTCCTTCTAAGAATTCTAGAGAAGCTCCACCACCTGTTGAAATGTGAGTCATCTTATCTCCAAATCCTAAGATATTAACAGCTGCAGCTGAATCTCCTCCACCGATAACTGTTGTTGCATCTGCTTCTGCCATAGCTTTTGCTACTGCAATTGTTCCTTTATTGAAGTTTTCAAATTCGAATACCCCCATTGGTCCGTTCCATACAACAGTCTTAGCATCTTTAATAGCATCAGCATATAAAGCTTCTGTCTTTGGTCCGATATCTAATCCCATGTGTCCAGCAGGAATGTTTTGATCTTCAGTTACTATAGGTTCAACATCCTTAAATTCTGTTGCTACTCTGTGGTCTACTGGTAATAAGAATTTAACTCCCTTATCTTTAGCCTTTTGAATCATTTCTAAAGCATAGTCTAATCTATCTTCTTCAACTAATGAAGTTCCGATTTCATATCCTTGAGCCTTTAAGAATGTGTAAGCCATTCCTCCACCTATTATTAAAGTATCAACTTTATCTAATAAATTGTTAATAACAGCTATTTTATCTGAAACTTTAGCTCCGCCTAATATAGCAACAAATGGTCTAACTGGATTATTAACAGCATCTCCTAAGAACTTTAATTCTTTTTGAATTAAGTATCCGCATACTGCTGTGTCAACAAAATTAGTTACCCCAACAGTTGAGCAGTGAGCTCTGTGAGCTGTACCAAAAGCATCATTTACAAATATATCAGCTAAAGAAGCTAATTCTTTTGAGAATTCTTCAACATTCTTAGTTTCTTCTTTTCTGCATCTTGTATTTTCTAATAATACAACATCTCCGTCTTGCATCTTTTCTACAGCTGCTCTTGCATTAGCTCCAACAACTTCTTCATCTCTTGCAAATACAACTTCCTTATTTAACATTTCAGAAAGTCTTTTTGCAACTGGTTCTAATGATTTAGAGGCATCTTTACCTATGTGTGAGCAAAGGATTACTTTAGCACCATTTTCCATTAAGTATTTAATAGTTGGAAGTGCTCCATTTAATCTGTTTTCATCTGTTATAATGCCATCTTTTAGTGGTACGTTAAAATCGCATCTTACTAATACTCTTTTTCCTCTAACTTCGATATCTTCGATTGTCTTCTTATTGAAACCCATTAAAATTCACCTCTACAAAATTTTTTAGGTACTTGAAAAATAGTCTGGCTTTATAGCCTTATTACTACAAAACCAGACTTATTTACTTTAACATAAACAGTGTTTATGTAATTTACTTTAAATTACTTTAAGTTAGCGAAGTATCCTAAAGTTCTGATTAATTGGTTAGTGTATGACATTTCGTTATCATACCAAGCAGCAACTTTAACTAGTTGTTCTCCATTAACTTCCATTATCTTAGTTTGAGTAGCATCGAATAATGATCCAAATGACATTCCGATTACGTCAGTTGAAACTATTTCATCTTCAGTGTATCCGAATGATTCATTTGCAGCAGCCTTCATAGCAGCATTGATTTCTTCTACAGTTACTTTCTTATCTAAAGTACAAACTAATTCAGTTAATGAACCAGTTATAGTTGGAACTCTTTGAGCACCACCATCTAATTTTCCTGCTAATTCTGGAATAACTAGACCGATTGCTTTTGCTGCACCAGTAGAGTTTGGAATGATTGAAGCAGCAGCTGCTCTAGCTCTTCTTAAATCACCTTTTCTGTGTGGAGCATCTAATGTATTTTGATCGTTAGTGTAAGCGTGGATAGTTGTCATGAAACCTTTTTGTAATCCAAAGTTATCATTTAATACCTTAGCCATTGGTGCTAAGCAGTTTGTTGTACAAGAAGCACCTGAGATAACTGTATCTTCAGCCTTTAATACTTCATGGTTAACATTGTAAACTACTGTTGGTAAATCTTTTCCTGCTGGAGCTGAAATAACAACTTTCTTAGCTCCTGCTTGAATGTGAGCTGAAGCTTTTTCCTTTGAAGCAAAGAATCCAGTACATTCAAGAACGATGTCTACGTTTAATTCTTTCCATGGTAATTCAGCTGGGTTAGCATTTGCAGTAACTTTAATTTCTTTTCCGTTAACTACGAAAGCTCCTTCTTTAACTTCGATTTCTCCATCGAATCTTCCTTGAGCTGAATCATATTTGAATAGGTGAGCTAACATTTTAGCATCTGTTAAATCGTTGATTGCAACCACGTTAAATTCTGGGTTGTTAATCATTAATCTTAATGCTAATCTTCCTATTCTTCCAAAACCATTAATTGCTACATTTACCATTTGCAATTACCTCCTAAAAAATAGTTATATATTTAAAATTTTTAAAAATTTTAAGCTTATTTAGTTTGATTATTAATAATTTCAATTATTTTATTGCCAGCAGCTTCATCAGTAACTAATACTGCATTTTTATTATTCATCATTGCAGCCATAATCGCTTCAACCTTACTTTCACCTGCTGCTACTGCAATATGAGTATTGATTTTTTTTGCTTCATTTATATTAATGCCAATAGAGGTATTTTCTGAAACTACTTCTGAATTTTTATTAAAATAACATCCAAAGGCTTCTCCTACGGCTCCAAGTGCTTTTAATTTATTTATTTCCTCTTCAGAAACATCCCTTTTCTTTGCCATAGTTATTGCATTACCTATGCCATAAATTAAAATATCTGCATTATGGATGTCATCTATAACTTCCTTTATTTCCTTTTCCTTTAATAAGGTATCTAGAAGTTCTATGCTTAAATTTTCTGGTATATGAAGCAGTTTATAAGACCCCTTTATCTTTTTTGCTAAAGATGCAGCCAAAGTACTGGCTTGAGTTTCAACTTTTCTTCCCATACCTCCTCTTGCAGGAACTACAAGAATATTTGAAACATTATTTATTTGCGGAAATGCTTCTACAAACTCTCTGATAGTATTCCCTCCAGTTAAAGCAATTATATCATTATCTTTAATAATTTTTCTTAAATAATTTGCTGTTGCCTTACCGAGGTCTTTTAATATTCCATCATCAGTTTCTACATTTCCCGGAACAATAATCACATCTTTAAGCCCAAGAAAGGTTTTAATAATATGCTCTTTGTCAGCTAGTCCCCTAAGACTATGAACGAAATCCTTAAGCTTATCTACTATTTCAGCTCCTTCTTCAGTAACTGTCATCCCTGGAGTATTAATTTCTATTAAATTTTGTGCCTTTAGAAAATTTATTTCATTTCTAACAGCTCTTTCTCCAAGTTTTAACTGACAAGCTAATACTCTTCTACCAATCGGCTGATTATAGTATATAGCTCTAAGAATAGAATATCTTTTTTCCAGGACTTCTACAAGTTCAGGAACTATTTTTTTCTCCAAGGATAATATTTCCTGCACTCCTTACCCTCCTTTGGTCTTAAAAGGTCCCATATAAAATCTATATGTCCCACGATTATTATTATAAAACACTTCGCCTAAATTTTAAAGTATTTTCTTAATATTTGTTAAATTTTTTTCATTTTTTATCTAATAATAGTTTATAAAAGGTGCTTATTCAATTCTTTTCCTTTTACTTGAGGATTTTATGTTCATTTCCTCCCTATATTTAGCAACAGTTCTTCTTGATATATTAAAATTTCTTTTCCTTAACTCTAAACATATTAATTCGTCAGATAATGGCCTTCTCTTATCTTCATTATTTATTATTTCTTTAATTGTATTTTTTATCTTTATAACTGCTACATCACAGCCATCAACAGAATTTTGACTAATTTTATTTGTAAATAAATCTTTTATTTTTAATGTTCCCTTATTAGTAAGAATATATTTATCCTTTATTGCCCTGCTTACTGTAGATTCATGAATATTTAAATCCTCAGCAACTTCCTTTAAAGTCATTGGTTTTAAAAATTCACTTCCCTTATCAAAAAAATCCTTCTGCCTTTCTACTATATTTTCAAGTATTTTAAGTAGAGTACTTTTCCTTTGCTCTATGCATTTTAATAAAAAAACAGCACTATTTAATTTTTCTTTCACATAATTTTTCATGTAAACGTCTTTTTCATTATTTAATATATTTTTATAAACTTTACTTATTGAAAGTTTAGGCAATACACTTTCATTCATAATGACAAAATATTGACCATCAATCTTTCTAATTTCTGCATCAGGAATGATAAACTTTACTTCTTCCCCAGTATAAAAACCTCTAGATGGTTTTGGCTCTAATTTTTTTATAATATCACCTAAATCTTGCGCTTCCCTTGGGGTAATTTTTAATTTTTTAGCCAGTAAATTAAATTTATTTTCAGCAATAAGATTTAAATGATTATTTATTATTATTTCTAATTTTTCATTTAACATTCCCATTTTTCGAAGCTGGATTTTTAAGCATTCACTTAAATTTCTAGCACCTATTCCAATAGGTTCTAAATCTTGAAGAATTTCTAAAGCTTCCCTTCCTAAAGGCAAGGATATTTTTAATTCTTTACATATATCTTCTAAATCTATATCCAAATATCCCCTATTATCTAGATTTTCTATCATATAAGATACAATTGATTTTTTATATTCATCTTCCTCTAATTCTACTAATTGTTCCTTTAAATATTCTGTTAAGGATTCTTTTTTGGATATAAAATTAAAAGGAGAAATTTCCTCCTCTTTATCTTTAAATTCGCTAGAGCTACAAGAATCATAGTTATCAAATTCTAAATATTTTACTATTTCTTTATAATTGATTTTATCTATATTGCTATGGCTGTCTTGCATAAAATCAAAATTCTCTTCTAAAATTGGATTTTCTGAAAACTCATTTTCAATATATTCTCGTAAATCATAATTAGACATTTGTAAAATCTTTATAGACTGCTGCATTTGCTGAGTCATAACCAATTTTTGCTCTTGAATAATATTTAGGCTAAAATCTAACTTCATACTGCCACCTCAACATTTCTAAGATACCCTTACCATATTAATAATTTATTATTCCCAATATTAGTATATAACCCCAGAAAACGTTTTACAAGCAATTTTTATACCAAAACTTTACAGTATAGATTATGAATAGTGTGCAGTTTGGAGTGCTGAGTTTGGAGTGCGGAGTGTGGAGTGTGGAGTGTGGAGTTTGGAGTTTGGAGTGCGGAGTGTGGAGTGTGGAGTTAAAAAAGCTGATTAATATTAGGAATAATATTAATCAGCTTTTGTACTTTATTTTTATTAATTTGATAAAAAGAATAATCCACAGGCACCTCTTCCTGAATGTATTCCTACAGCACAGCCTGGTGTTGTTTCTATATATTTTATATTATTTACTTCTAAATATTTCTTTAATTCAGCCTTTATTTCTGGACTTTCTATTTCAATTAAAATTACCGGCTCTTCTTTGTTAGGATTAGAATTTTCATAATCGCTAATTATTTTCTTGATTGCTTTTTTATTACTTCTTACCTTATCCTTTAAACCCATCATTCCATCTTTAAAGCCTATAATCATTTTAATTCCTAATACTGTTCCAATTGCACCAACAGTCTTAGATATTCTTCCGCCTCTTACTAGATTTTCTAAAGATTCAAAACATAAGGATGCATTCATTTTAGGAATTAATCCTTCTATTACTTTCTTAATTTCTTCTGCAGAATATCCCTTATCTCTTAATTCACAAGCTTTTAAAACAAAAAATCCCTGAGCCGATGTTATAACTTGACTATCTATTAAAATTATATCATCAGAGCCTATCATATCCTTAGCTATACATGCTGAATTATATGTTCCACTCATACCTGAAGACATTAAAACTGCAACAATTCTATAACCTTGATCAAGATATTCCCTAAATTTTTCTTCAAATCTTGCAGGTGTAATTTGAGCAGTTGTAGGAAGTATCCCTTCCTTATCTATTTTTTCCTGCATTTTATTAATATCTATTTCTTCTCTATCTAAGTATGTTTCTTCACCAAAATTTATTAAAACAGGCATTACTTCTATATCATTTTTTTGTATAAGTTCTTCTGGAATATCAAGACAACTATCTGTAATTATTTTTATTTTTTCCATTCCTCTTCCTCCTAAATTTTCTTACTTCATTTTAGGAAAATCCATTTGTCTAAGCGCTTCATAAGCCACAATTGCAACTGTATTTGAAAGATTTAAACTTCTAGTACTTGTTTCTATTAACGGTACTCTTATCCCTTCGTGTCTTAAATGAACTTCTTCAGGAACTCCTGATGTTTCCCTTCCAAACATAATAAAATCTCCTTCTTTAAAGGAAACTTCATGATAATAATTTCCTGCATGAGTTGTTGCTAGATAAATTCTTTCATTTCCATATTTCTTTAAAAAATCTTCATAGCTTTCATGCACTTCAAGATTTAACTCTGACCAATAATCTAAACCTGCTCTTTTCACTTGTTTATCATCTATACTAAAGCCAAGGGGCTTAATCAAATGTAACTTAGAATTTGTTAACACACAAGTTCTTGCTATATTTCCTGTATTTGATGGTATTTCTGGTTGATATAAAACTATATTTAAATTCACTTTTATTGCCTCCTGTTAAGCTGTTAAAGCACAATTAAAAATTAAATTTTACTCATATATATTTCACATTAAAGGGGCTGCCTTAACAGCCCCTTTTTTACTATATAAAAAATCATACTATATCTATGTATTTTAGTCAAAGCTTAAAGAATTATTTTACATTTATTTAATTTATTTTTATGAATTTTATTTAATAAATTTGTCTAATGCCTTTGCTACTCCATCTTCTACATTAGAAGAAGTTACATAGTCTGCAATTTCCTTTAAAGGCTCGATAGCGTTACCCATAGCAACTCCCAAGCCTGCATACTCAATCATTGACATATCATTTTCATTGTCACCAATAGCCATAATCTCTTCTCTCTTAATTCCATAATGCTCAGCTAACGCCTTAACTGCTGCACCTTTTGATACTCCCTTATTTCCTATTTCAACACTTCTAGAACCAGAACCAAAATAAACAATTCCGTCTATGTCTTTTAATTTTTCTTTTAGCTTTTCTATTTTGGCAGGATTAACTGAAAAAGCAATACATTTTGTTATTTGATTTGCATTTTGTTCAAAAAACTCTTTCCATTTTTTCTTATCTTTAATAACGTGATATTTTATTTTTAAATTTTCATATCCCACTTGCTTAGTCATATAAATTTTTGTACCTATTTCGGTTATTATACTGCTTGAATAAATCCCTCCAATGGTGTAAAAGTGGAAAAAAACTTTCATTTCATATAATAAGTCAATTAGCTTAAAGCATTCATTTAAACTTATAGGATTCTGATATATAACTTTATTACTAATCTTATCTCTTACTATTGCACCATTAGCAGCAATAACTGGAGAATTTACTCCTAAAAAATTAGAAAAATACTCTGCATTATTATATATTCTTCCTGTTGTAACTACTATTTGAATTCCTTTATTATGAACTCTCTTAATTGCATTTTTATTTACTATAGATATTTTTTTACCTTTTCCAAGTAAAGTTCCATCCATATCAATACAAACCATCTTGTAACTCATAAAAGACTCCTTCAAATTTTTCTATAGTATATATAATATCATCTTAAAAGGCCTTCGACAATAAATTTAAGCTTTCTAAAGTTAATGATATTTATATTTTTACAAATAATACTTTTTATATTGTTTGTATTATAAAAGAATAATAAGTAAAAAAGAAGATTGGCAGCAATCTTCTTTTTTACAATTCAATATAAATCAATCTTTATAGTTGAACACTACTTCTTACTTGAGAAGTTTCTCCATCATAATCAAAAGCTTCTATTGAAATTACTCTCCTATTATTAACTGGAGCAGGTAATTGTGAAACATTAATTCTAAAGTTTGTATCTTTCTCTGTTACTGTACCTATCCAGTATCCATTTTGGAATATATTATATCCTAGAAGATCAACATCAGGATTCTTATCCCAGTAAACTATTAAAGTATCACCACTGATAAAAGCATTTAAGCCTCTTACCTGTCTAGGCTGCATTAAATAATCTAAATTATCTGGTCCCCAGTTGGCATCTACAGGATTTGATACACCAGCTACTGTTTCAGATTCACTATACTGCCATACTCTCCAACGTGTCCATCCACCCACATCTGGAGGGAATGGAGGGTTTGATGGGATTGAAGTATACATAGCTATCCATAAAGGCATTGATTTAAGAGGCTGAGTTCCTTGAGAAGTTCTAAAATCGTCATATAATTCTACAAAGAATACCCCTGTGTATAACATTAACCTTCTTCTAGTTCTTCTTTCAAATCTTTCTTTAAACCTAAGTACCCAATTAATTAATGCATCAGTATTCATCTTTGGCTCTATTGGTGTCTCAATATCTAATACAGGGAATAAGTCACCATAATTTCTTGTACCAAAGCCTTCCTGCAATATATTTATAAAATCATCACATTGGGAATCTGCTGTATTTAAATCGTAGGAAGGTACACCATAATGATATGCTCCAACAGGTATTCCATAATTTCTTGCCTGTCTTGCAAAATCAAGGAATTTTCTGTCAACCCTGAATCTGCCCGTAGCTGATCCTGAAGCTCTTAAATACAAAAAGTCCACTGTTCTTGCTAAAGTTGCAAAATTTACATCTTGTGTGTACTCATTAATATCTATTCCAAATTTGCTATTTGGATTTCTATTTTGCATTATTCCTCCAAGAAAATAATAATCTCTTTATTAATTTATTAAATAGAAGCCTAATTGTTACTAATATTTATCTTCAAATATTCTTAGCTTGACAAAAAAGTTAATATCATTATTTTCACATTCAGCCCAAATTTCTCCTTCATGCATTTCAACTATATTTTTGGCTATGGCTAAACCAAGTCCACTGCCCTTAACATTAGAATTTCTAGCTTCATCCATTCTATAAAATCTATCAAATATTTTACTTAATTTTTCCTTTGATATATTTTCACCCTTGTTACTAACCTTAATATAAACATGGTTTTCTTTCTCATAAGTTAATATTCTAATTTTACCCGGTTTAAAGGAATATTTAATTGCATTTGATAATAAGTTTTCAAAAACCCTCACCATCTTACTTGGATCTATATCTACTAAGCTATTTGTATCTCTAAAACTTGTTTCGATTTCTAAATTATTTTCTTCAAATACATAAACATACTCTTCTATTATTTGGGAAAGAAATTCAATTATATTTACTTTTCTTTTTTCTAAAGAAACAGCTCTATTACTAAGTTTTGTATATTCAAATAAATCTTCAATTAAATTTTTTAATTGAATGGATTTATTAAAAGCTATATTTAAATAATCCTTCATTATCTTTTCATTTTCATATTTTCCTTCTTTTATAAGCCCTATATATCCCATTATAGAAGTTAAGGGAGTTCTTAAATCATGGGAAACATTTGTTATTAATTCATTTTTTGTTCTTTCAGCCCGTCTCTCTGCTTCAATTCTTCTTTGGACTTCCTCTGCCATATTATTGATATTTTCAGCTAAATTTTTAATTTCATCTTTTCCCTTTGTCTCTATTCTATAAGATAAATCTCCACTTGAAATTATTCTAAGTCCAGCTTCAATTTCTTCAATGTACTTCATCTTTTTATTTGTTATAATAATGAAAATTGCTATAAATATTATGACTGATAAAAATAAAGCTAGAAAGGAATTTGTATTTACATAATATTCATAGGTAATATAAGGGGTCGGTATTTCATAATAAAAAAGATATAATCTATCTTCCCCTATTTTTAAAGGATATAAAAATACCTTTTCACTTGAATAATCTTCCTGTTTATTTACTTTATTAATAACACTATAAATATCTATTTTATCATGAACATCACCATTAACTTTAAATTTAATACTTCCATCTAAATCGGTAATATAAATTTTTGTATTTCCATTATTATATTCATTTAAAATAGAATAAATTTTATTTTTATCTTCAATACTCTTTATTTCATCACTAAATTCTCCATTTAATCTTTGGGACAAATATAAAGCATTCTGTCTGATTTCTTCTATATTGTATTCTATATTGCTAATGGTCTCATTTTTAGCCAGCATTCTATTGGCAAAACTATAAAATATACTAGATGTCAAAAAACAAATCCCAAAGACTACAACAAGTTCAAATCTTATGCTTTCTTCTATTTTAGAATATATTAATAAGATTATATTTTTTAATCTTACTCCAAAGGAGGAATAAAAAAACTTTCTGCTTATCTTTAAAAATAAGTTAAAAGGCCAGCTAAAAATACTTTTACCTTCCTTTGCTTTCTTTTTATTTATCAATTTTATAGCCTACCCCCCAAACAGTTTTTATAAACTTTGGATTTCTAGAATCATCTTCTATTTTTTCTCTGATTTTTCTTATATGAACCATTACGGTATTATCGGACTGCATAAATTCCTGTTTCCAAACGCTATTATATATATTTTCTATACTAAATACCTTACCTCTGTTTTTTCCCAATAGAACAAGAATATCAAACTCTGTTGGCGTTAATTTTATTTCTACTCCATCCTTAAATACTTCATGGGTTTCTAAATTGATAACAAGATCATCAATTTCTAAAATATCAAACTTATTTTCTTTATTATCAGAGTTTATTTGACTTTTATTAAATCTCTTATATCTTCTAAGCTGGGATTTAACTCTTGCTACAAGTTCTAGGGGATTGAAAGGCTTTGTTAAATAATCGTCTGCACCAGTATTTAAACCTAATATTTTATCAATATCTTGAGATTTTGCTGAAAGCATTATAATAGGCATTTCTCTTTCTTCTCTTATTTTTAAACAGGCCTCTATTCCATTTAGCTTTGGCATCATAATATCAAGAATAATTAAATCTACCTCATTTTTCTTAAGTATTTCTAAGGCTTCTTCTCCATCTTCTGCTTTTAAGGTATTATAACCTTCTCCCTTTAAATAAATATCTATAAGCTCTCTAATTTCCTTTTCATCATCAACAATCAAAATAACTTCTTCCTTCAAATTTAACACCTCAATTATACATAATAATTTTAATATACCATAAAATTATTAATATGTTATTATTCATTGTTTATTTTAGCCTCTAGACCTTAATATTAATAAATATAATTTCTTAAAAATACCTTAATATTAATAAAAAAAGAACTGCCAAAGACAGTCCTTGATATTTATGTTAAATAAATTATTCCTTTGATAACACTACTGTTCCATAATCAACAATTATTATTCTATAACCTGCTTTTAATGGAGCAATCTTAAATTTTTCAGACTTTGGTTCTAATCTTATTGACTGAACTGTTACATTATTTTCATCAACAATAATAAAAAAAACAACTTCATTTTCAGAAATATTTTGAACAAAATTTATCTCTTCTATAGGTATAGTAATATCAGTCATTCTATAAACTCCCTCAGTTAGCATCTGCGTAAGGCTTTGAGCCAATGAAATTGCTATATTAGATGATAAGAATACAGAAATAAATAAGCTTATAATAAATTTTTTCATTTAATTTACCTCCAAATTAATTAAATATTTCAAAATCTTTGTTATATTACATAATTTATTTATCTTGATAAAAAGGCTTCACCATCACCTAATATTACGAGCTTATAACTTGGCTCTAATTCTATTAAAGAAAATTTTCCAGAGCCTGGTCTCATAATAATTGATTCCATTACAACCCTATTATGATCTAAAAGAGCAAAATAAACTGTATTCTGAGATGAAATATTCTGTATATATCTTACATCTCCTAATAAATTAAGTATATCTCCCACATTATATACTCCTTCTCCTAATACATTGCTTGTAATTTGCGGATTTTCCTGTGCTTGAACTATATTAAAATTTAAAAATAAAGAAATCATAAGAGCAGAAATTATTTTTTGCATTATAACAACCACCTTTCTAATTTATTATGCTATTATATTTTTTTTAATATACACAGATAACTAATAGAATAAATTATTTAAAAGCCCTTTTTAGCAAAAAAAATTACCCTTGTTTAGTAACAAGGGTAATTCTTTATTTCTTTAAAGATGTTTCTATTATTAAATCTATAAATTCTGAATAGCTTATTCCTCTTTCTCCAGCACTTTGCGGGAAAAGACTTGTTGAAGTCATTCCTGGTAAAGTATTTACTTCTAATACATAAGGAACTCCTTCTTCTGTTAGTATCATATCTATTCTTGCATATACTGAACATTTTAAAGCCTTATAGGTTTCTAAGGCCATCTTTTTTACTTCCTCATATATCTTTTCTTCTAATTGAATTGGATAATGCTGAGCACCATTTGCTGAATATTTTTGCTCATAATCATAAAAATCTGTATTTGATTTAATTGCAAGAATCGGGAATAATTCATTATTAAATACAGGACAAGTTATTTCATCCCCTTTAATAAATTCTTCAATTAAAACTTCAGTATCCCATTTAAGACCTTCTAATACAGCAGCCTCTATATCTTCTTTTTTATATATTTTAAAGGTTGCTACGCTAGAGCCACCATTAGTAGGCTTCACAAAAACAGGATATCCCATTTCTTCTATTGCATCATAATCTATTTCTTCTACTGAACGAACATTTATCCACTTTGCAGTTCTTATTCCTTTAGCTTTTAGTACAGTTTTAGTTAAATCCTTATCCATGCATAATGCACTGCTTAAAGGTCCACATCCTGAATATGGTATATCTAAAGTTTGTAATACTGACTGAACTGTTCCATCTTCTCCAAATTTTCCATGTAAGGCAAGCAGAGCAAAATCTAATCCTTTTACCTTTTCAATAAGATCTTCTTTTTTGTCTATAACAACAGGAACAACTTCATACTTCTCTTTATTTATATGCTCCATAATAGATTTTCCACTATTAAGGGATACTTCTCTCTCAGAAGATATTCCCCCCATTAATACTCCAACTTTCATTATAGTCCTCCACTGATCAAACTTATTTTTAATAATATATTATTAGCCAATTAAAAAATTACCTGCTCTTATTATATTTCTTAACTGATTAGTTTGAAAGTATCAGTTTATATAATTTAAAGCACACCAGATTTCAAAGATTTTAAACAATCTTTTGCAGTTCACTATAAAAAGTGCCTGGCACTTTTTACTTTTTAATGCTTTCTTTATAATATTTACAATATTGTGTAAGTCTACATTGTGAACACTTTGGTTTTCTTGCTATGCAGCAGTATCTCCCATGAAAAATAAGTAAATGATGAGTTAGGGACCATTCATCCTTTGGAAGTTCTTTTTGAAGCTGCATTTCTGTTTCTAAAACATTATCTGAATTTGCAAGACCTAATCTGTTGGAAACTCTAAATACATGGGTATCAACTGCAATAGATGGAACACCAAAAGCATTAGATAAAACAACATTAGCTGTCTTCCTTCCTGCTCCAGCTAAAGAAGTTATTTCTTCCATTGTTCTTGGAACTTCTCCATTAAACTTCTCCTTTAACTGCTTACACATCATAATAATATTTTTTGCCTTATTTCTATAAAGACCTATTTGCTTTATTTTACTTTCAAGCTCTTCTACAGATAAGGTTAAAAAGGCATCTAAGTCAGGATATTCCTTAAATAAAGTTTCTGTTACTTCATTTACCTTCTTATCTGTTGTTTGAGCTGAAAGTATTGTTGCCACTAGTAATTGAAAAGGAGATTCATGGTTAAGTTCACATTTAGCATCCGGATATTCTTCTTTTAGAATTTCTAATATTTCTTTAGTTCTTTTCTTCATAAAATCACCTTATCTATAAACTCCTCTATATTCTTCTGGAAGCAAATTAGCAATTGACTTCATAATATAATTCATGCATCTTTCATCATATTCATGCTTATCTTCATCCTTATTCTTTGCAGGTAATAAGATAGGCTCACCAATTTTTATGTTTACATCTGCATAATTAAATTTTTCTCCTCCCATATCGCCATCTTTAGCTATAGGAAGTAGTTTTTCTGTTCCTGTCATTCCCATAGGAATTATCTCTGCCTTTGTAAGCCTTGCTATTAGAAGAATTCCCTTCTTTCCTTCAATCATTGCCCCAGTTCTGCTTCTAGTTCCTTCTGGGAAGATAACTAAGTTTTCTCCCCCTTTTACCAGCTTAACAATCTTGGTAATAGCTTCTTTATCTGCTGAATTTGGTTTAATATTGATGGTCTTTACCATCTTCACTCCAAGATTTGTTATAGGATCATTGCTTAGTTTTACTCCTGCTACAAAGGTTGGATCATATTTTTCTCTTAAAAGTTTATTTAATACTAATCCATCTGAATTACTTAAATGGTTACATATAAATATTTTTGTTCCCTTTGCCTTATCTATGTTTTCAAAACCTTCAACTTTTATGTTAGCGTATTTTTTTAAATATCTATTTACAATAATTTCTGTGATTTTTAATATCAATGATTCTGGAAACATATTTACTACTTTAACAAATGTTGGTGATAACATACATATCCCCCTTTATAAATTTCCTATATGTAACAATTATATTTGATTATCTTTTAAAAGTCTATTTATATACTCATTTAAATACGGTGAGTCTGTCTTTATATTACTTATGTCTTTATCTCTGCTTAATCTTATTATAGCATTCCTTTTCAAGACATTTTTACCTCTCCAGCCACAGGAAGTCTTTAAAAAACTTTCCTTAAAGCCGCTGTTGCCTATAGCTGCTAATTCTTCAGTATTATCCTTATTCATAAAATTATAAGGATAGAATTCTTTTATAGGAGAATAGCTTATATTCTCATTATAAGGACAAGGCTTTTGACAGCTGTCACATCCAAATACCCTTCCATCCAATAACTTTATATGCTTATCTTCAAGTTCCTTTTTTTGAGTAAGATAGGAAAGACATATATTACTATTTTTTCTATAAGGATTAATTGCTTTGCTAGGACATTTTTTATAGCAATTTGTACATTCACCGCACTCTTCAAATCTTTCAATATCCTTAAAACTCCTTTTTTCATCACTTTCGATTTCTAAATCAGTAATTATTTCTCCTAAAAACACAAAGGAGCCATACTTTTTAGTAATTATTAAATTATTCTTTCCTATAAATCCAACTCCAGCTAAATATGCAATATATCTTTCAGGCAAAAAATTATTGTCAACAAAGGCTGCTGCTTTCCCACCGAGACTTTCTATATATTCACATATTTTACTTAAGTAACTTTTAACTACCTTATGATAATCCATTCCTCTTGTATATACAGAAAAACCATTATCATAATATTCCACATCATGAAGATAAGGGAAAGCTATAGAAATAATAGTCTTTCCCTCCTCCATATACAGAAATGGATTTATTCTTTTTTCAATGTCATCTTCTTCAAATTCATTTTGAAGTCCTTTAGCTTTTCTTTCTAGTAAGAAGTCCTTTAATTCAATAAATTTCCTACACTTTATAAAGCCCAAAGTATCAAGACCTAGTGAATTACAAAATTTTATTATATCTTCTTTTATCATATTAACCTCTATATAGACATATTGTTATATATTGTTTTAACTTTTCCATTTTCATCAATTACTTCGATTATTTCACTTTTGCTTCTAACTATATTTCTTCCCGCACATCCAACAACTGTTCCATTTTCAGGAACTTCCTTTAATACAACGGTATTTGCTCCAACCTTTGAACCCTTTCTTAAAATTATTGGCCCAAGAATTTTAGCTCCGGCTCCAATAATTACGTCATCCTCCACAGTTGGATGCCTTTTTCCCTTTTCCTTTCCAGTTCCTCCAAGAGTTACTCCATGATATATTGTTACATTATTTCCAATTTCAGAGGTTTCTCCAATTACAACCCCCATACCGTGATCTATAAATAGACCTCTTCCTATTTTAGCCCCTGGATGAATTTCTATACCTGTAAAAAATCTTGCTAACTGTGATATTAATCTTGCTAAAAAGAAACATTTATGCTCATGTAAAAAATGAGCAATTCTATAAGCTATAAGAGCATGAACAGATGGATATAATAAAAATACTTCAAGTTTATTTCTTGCTGCTGGGTCTACCTCAAGTATTCTGTTTAAATCATACATTAAATTTTTAAACATATCATTCCCCCTAATACATTATTTTAATGAAAAATTCCCATGGATATATATTTTTCTCCGCCATCAGGTGCAATGACCAAAACTTTTTTTCCTTTTCCTAATTCTTTTGCTACTTTTAAAGCCATATAAATAGCAGCACCAGAAGAAATTCCAACTAATATTCCTTCTTTTTCTGCAAATATTTTTGTAAGCCTTAAGGCATCTTCATCCGATACTGTTCTAACCTCATCTACAACCTTAGCATCAAATATCTCTGGTATAAAACCTGAACCTAAACCTTGAATTTTATGAGCTCCTGCCCTGCCACCACTTAAGACTGGAGAATTTTCCGGCTCAACTGCAATAACTTTAAGACCTTTTATTTTTTCCTTGAGCTTTCTCCCTACCCCAGTAACCGTTCCTCCAGTTCCAACTCCAGCAATAAAAGCATCTATATCCTGTAACTCTGAATATATTTCCTCAGCTGTTGTTTCAAAATGCTTTTCTGGATTAGCTAAATTTTCAAATTGCTGCGGCATGAAATAACCATCTTTTTTAGCAAGCTCATTAGCCATTTTTATTGAGCCATTCATTCCTTGAGCACCATCCGTCAATATTAATTCTGCCCCATAAGCCTTAATTAAATCACGTCTTTCCTTACTCATGCTGTCTGGCATAACTATTACAACTTTATATCCTTTTAACTTTCCAATCATAGCAAGGGCAATTCCCATATTTCCGCTTGTTGGTTCCACTATTGTTGAGCCAGCTTTTAATAAACCTTCCTTTTCAGCTCTTTCTATCATACCTAAAGCAGCTCTATCTTTAACACTTCCACCAGGATTAAACTTTTCTAATTTAACATAAACTTCTGCAGAATCCTCTTCTACTAAATTATTCAATTTAAGTATAGGTGTGTTTCCTATTAACTCTAAAGCTCCATTATATATCATAACTTCCTCCTTATGAATTTTTACAGAAGATACTAAAAAACTTCATCCCTTTAAATATAGAGATGAAGTTAAATTTTCCTATTTCATCTTTTTCTTCCACATAGGGTACAATACCTCATCTATTAAATCAACGCTGTTTACTGTTCCTATCAGCTTATTTTCTTCATCGACAACTGGTATTGACAATAAATCATATTTAGCAATTTTTTCAATTGCCTCTTTAATATCAACATCGTACCTTATGGTATCAATATTTTCTTCCATTATATCTTTAACTTTTACATCATCCTTATTTAAAATTAAATCTCCTGGATTTATTGCACCTAAAACTCTTTCTTCTTCATCAGTTATATATATTCTATATAATTCATCATCTTCTACATCTTCTAACTCTCTTAGAATATCAATTATCTCTCCAACTGTTATATCTAAGTTAAATGAAATATAGTCTGTACTCATTATACTACCAACAGTTTCTTCTTTATAGCTCAAAAGTTCTTTAACTTCCTCTGCATCTTCCTTCTCTAAGTTAACAAGTATCTTTTCTCTTTCATCATCATTTAACTCATCCAGTACGTCTGCAATTTCATCATTCGGCATATTTTCAAGAAGTTCAGCTGCCTTTGCTTCACTGAGTTCCTTAATAATTGTTCCCTTATATTCAGGTTCAATTTGTTCCAAGGTATCTGCAGCTAAGTCTTCATCTAAAGATTCAAAGATCTGCCTTCTTGAAATTGTATCTAGGTTTTCTAAAATATCTGCTAAATCTGCTGGGTGAAGAGTTGATAGCTTTTTATAAGGTACTGATATTTGAAGGTTATTTTTATTAACCATTTCTAAAGATTCAACATCATCCCACATTAAAACTCTATCATCATATTCTTTTCTTAAAAGCTTATATATAAATTTACCTAGTCTTTCACAATTTAATCTTCTAAATCTTGCCTGAGGACCGGTTTCCACTGCTATTACCCTATACTCTCCTGCAATTTCTGCAATTCTTAAATCATCAACTCTTACTACTCTTTTTCCATTAATATCAACTATTTTTTTATCAAGCAGGTGTTCTGATAAAAGATAAGAATATGTTCTAGGTAATATTTCCTTACTACCCCTTGTAACTATCTTTACCTTATTATCCTGTTGATAAAAGTTTATGCTGCGGAATTCATAGTGAAAAGTTGAGCCATCTCTTTTTACTTTATATCCAATTACTCTTGGATAACCTTCATCAGTAGTTACATAAATGTCCTTAAGTTCTCCTAATACTTCATCGAACTCATCGTACATTTTATTTCCTAAAATAGTAGTATATAGGAATACTGATAGTTTCTTCATATCTACTCCTCCTTCTTTTAGGGGAGCAGACTATTTTTCCAAGGTTAAATTATAATAAGGCTGCATCCCCTAAAATTTATTCAATTTTAACTTATCCAGCTGAGGGACACCCTCCATTTTAATTTCACCCCTTGAATCTATAAATATTTATTTATCAATTCTCTCCACTAATATATTATATTAAAGTAATATTAAAAGGCAACATTTTTCACGAAAAAAATATGCCCTGCCAAAGGCTGAGCATATTTTCTATAAAATATAAAACATTCCTCATTGTGCATTAATTAAAGGTATTAATTGCTCTAAGCAAAATGAAAAGCACTAACCCTTCACCTATTATCGGATAAGGATATAAAATTATTCCACCTAAATTTAAAATATATTCAACTAAATATATTATTAATGCCATTAGCAAAAATCTAATGCCTGTCTTATTACTATAAGGTTTATCATAATTAATCAAAGTATAAATAAAGGCTGATGCAATAAGTATTAAATATATTAAATTAGGTACTATGCTGTCAGTAATAAGTATTATATAACCAAAGGATGAATCAATCTTTATGTTAAAAAAATAGTTGCTTATTATAAATAAATAAAGAGCAGCAAATATTGCAACAAATATATACATATGGCTAAACTTTATTTTTTCATTTCTTAAATAAATATATAATGAAACAATAATAGCTAAAGGAATACTAAAATAATTTACATAATGAAAATACTTCAAATAATACATAAACTGCTGCTTTTCTGTAAAAAAACTAATTAACAAGGCGCAATACTTAAGAATTAATGGCAGCAATAATATGTTGATATATATTTTTATTTTTTTAGGTGATAAAGTTAAATTATTTTTTCCTATATAAATAACAAAAATTAATAAAAATAACAAAAAGCATAAATAACCAAATTCTAACAACGACTACTCCCAATCTAAACTTGTTCTTAGTTATATTTATTAATACACTTTTCTATTTATTCTTCTTTTTCTTTCATACCTAAAACTTTTAAAGCTCTTTTTTTACATTTAATAGTTAATGGAAAATCTGGTCCCTTTTCTCCATCAATATCAGTTAAAATTCCTTCTTCACATTCAATATGAAGTTCATCTGTCTTGAAATAAATTACATTTTCTGATTCTAAATGTTCTCCCCTTAAAACTTTTACGAATAGAGGAATTAATTCCATTATATTAACTGCCTTAAAAATAATTACATCCAGCATTCCATCAGTAGCATCTGCCTTTGTTGCTAATTTAAAATTACCAGCTGTCTGACCATTAAATACGAGCATAAAATACATGTATCCTTCATAATTCATCTCTTTAGAATTTATTTTAATATAAAGTTTTCTAAAGTTAGGAAGCTCCTCTAATCCCTTTAAATAATAAGCAAGCTTACCTATTGTATTCTTCAAATTAATATCTGTCTTTTGTGATACATCTGTAAATAATCCTGTACTTGCTACATTAACAAAATACTTCTCATTTATGCAGCCTAAATCAACAGCAGTAACTTCTGAAGATAATATCTGCCTGCAGGCTGCTTCTATGTTAGAAGGCATTCCTAAAAATTTTCCAAAATCATTTGCTGTTCCTACTGGCAGGATTCCTATTGGTACTGAAACTCCTTCCTTTGCCATAGCATTAACAACATTGTCTATAGTTCCATCTCCACCAGCAATTAAAATATAACTATAATTTACTTCCTTAAAATCCATAAAAGCTTCAATAACATCAGCTCCACTATCAATTCTATAAGGTACAACAGTATACCCTGCCTCTTGATGAAGCTTTATTACTAGATCTAAATTATCTAAAATTACATTTTCTCCTGCATAAGGATTATATATAAACTTTACCTTTTTCACTTTTTCCTCCTAATTTACTTAAATTATTAATATTTAATAGTTCAAATACATAAATTGATATATAATAGTATAATACTATATTTACCAGATAAATCAAATTAACAATTAGTCAAATAAATATTAATTTTAATTAAATTTTTTTTAATTTCTGTATTATATTATATTTTTTTAAATTGTATGTTATAATATTGATTTGATAATACATTATTAAGAAGAATAAGCTTAATAATAAAAGCAGGAGTGATTTTATGAAAAGAAGTTTTATTCCTAATATTTTTACTTTTACAAACTTATCCTGTGGTATAATGTCTCTTATTTATACTTTTGATAGGAATTATATTTTTTCTTGTTTATTTATATTATTCGCAGGAATTATTGACAGATACGATGGAAGAATAGCTAGAAAATTGAATGTAACTAGTGAAATAGGTAAAGAGTTAGACTCCTTAGCTGACTTAGTTTCCTTTGGTGTTGCTCCCTCAATACTTATGTTTATAATCTATAATTTTTCGGAATTAGGTCCTTTAGGAATTATCGGTCTAACAAGCTTATTAATCTTACCTATTTGCGGTGCTTATAGATTAGCTAAATATAATATATCCAACTTTGATGGAGTTTATACCGGGGTTCCGATTACTATTGTAGGATGTTTTATGGCTTTATTTGTATTATGCACAATAAATAAGAACATTTCTGAATGGATACCAACTATCCTTATTTTTATCGGCTCCTACCTAATGGTATCCAAATTTAAATTTAAAAAGCTATAAGTCAAAAGCCTTAAAAGTAATTAATTTAAATATGAATTAAAGACATGTCCTGGAATTTTTTTGGACATGTCTTTTTAATGCATAATTTGCAGGATATAATCTAGAAGCTTTTAACTATAAATGTAAACTTGATACTTATTCATTATTATCTTCTCTATTAATAAAATTAAGCTCTTCATTAATTTCTGTTAATATTATCTGCTCACTAGTATTAGCTTTAATAAATTTCTTTGTAATTTTGCAATATTCTATATATGAATCACAGCATTCTCCCAAGACACTAATCACTTCATCAATTATTTTTCCTAGAGCATTAGCCCTGTCTATAGCTTCTTTTACCTTTGACTTTTTAGCTTCCGAAGTATTATTTAACTCATTTGCTCCTCCAATTAGCAGCCTATAAGAATTCACCATTCCTGTTAGCAGATTATTTAAATTATTAACCTCATTATAGTTTTCTTTGATTAAATGCTTATATTTCAAGGCATCACCCCATTAGGATTAAATATAGTTATTTATATATATTGTCATTTTTCTTTGAATATACCTTGCCAGCCTTTCTATCCATAAAGTCTAAATTATAAGCTTTAATATTTTCCTTTATTTCATTGCCAATTCCAGCTATTACCTCATCAATTAGCCTTTCAATTCTTTCATATCCTTCTCTAGGGCAATCTAAAAATTCTAAACTTCCCTCAAATAATCTTCTTAATTTATTAGAGAAATATTTAACCATCTCTTCTAATTCTGTATCTGAAATTTCTCTGTCCATATTTGCAATTAAATCATTATATTCTTCATATATTTCTTTAACTTTTCTTAAATTAGAATTAATAGCAGCTACATAATTAGTTTGCGTAATAGTACAGCCTTCCTCTTCTAATTCTCTGATAATAGCTATTAAAGAATCTACATACTTAACTAAATAATACTGCAATCCCATATCTTCTACATTTATAATTTCTTCATGAATATTTTCTACTTGTGGTGCAATTTCAAAATATTTTACATCTTCTTCAAGATCACTTCTAAGACTAGACCTTGAATACCATTTTTCTCCCTTTTCTTCTTTTCCTTCTATGTTAGTTGGACTAAAATCCTCAAAAAAATTATTAACCAAAACAATTGGTACAATAAATTTTTCTGGTATTGAAATATACATATCCTTCTCCTTTATATAATTGATTTTACTAGTCTAATTCATAATTTATCTATACTAATTTATGCGTAATTTATAAAAAAGTGCAAATACTTTCAATTAAGAGCTAGAAAGTAAAATCGAGTAGGAGCTGAATAATTATTTTATTCAGCGTCCTCTCACACCACCGTGCGTACCGTTCGGTACACGGCGGTTCAATAGAAATTAATGTACAAATGAATAAATTTCAGATATTGACACCAAACCTATTTCTTTGAGGTATTTATTGGTTAGTGCTCTGGATAATATAGGGCTGTTGGATATTCTCCAATAGCCTTTTCTTGTGTTTGCATATTCCCACGCTTTGTTATTGGGAATTCCTAATCTTACAAGATTATCATGTTTTGTCTTAATCTTTTTCCACTGTTTCCAAAAACACATTCTTATCCTTCGCCTTAACCATTCATCAAGTGTTTTAAGAATATTTCTCATGTCAGCGATAGCAAAATAGTTTACCCATCCTACTATT
>NZ_JAHLPS010000042.1 GCF_018918055.1 Caproiciproducens sp. MSJ-32 | reverse complement strand
AGGTCAACAAACTATTCTTCATATGCAAGAACAATCTGCTTCTTCTTGATAAGTCACAAACGTAAATATTAACTTTTTTGCCTCCGCAACCGAAGGCCTTTTTCTTGTGCTTGAAATTATAAATTAATCTAATAAATTAATGTTAAGTTATTAAAATTGCTCAAATAAACTTCTGCTCATTTTTTCATACGAAACTTTACACTATCTTTTTATATTTTTCTTTTTCTTTAACTTATATTAACGCATTATGGTCATTTTTGTAAATACTTCTCTTTAGTTTTAAAATAGATTATTTTTTTAAAAAAAAGATTCTTATAAAATAATTGTTCTTGTTATTCCATTTTATAACATTCGATATTGAAAATATTTAATTTTAAAGTTAAACTATATCTATAGGACTTATGAAAGGTGGTAATCATGAATAATAATGCAAGCACATCAAAGGAAACAGAAGTAATAAATACAAAAAAGCAAAAATTCCTATCACTAAAAACTTTAATAATAGCTTTATTGATAATTAGTGCTGTCACCAGTTACTTTATTATCACCAATTTAAATATTGTAAAAAGTTATTCTAATAAAGTCTATCCGGGAGTTTATGTTCTAGATACGGACTTATCTAATTTATCTAAAGAGGAATTACACGATAAGCTTACTATTTTAGTTGAAAAATTATTAAGTAAAAATATAAAAGTTACCACTGAAGGAAAAGAATTTACTATTTCTTTTAAGGAGTTAGAAGCTTCAATTGATTTTTCACAAACAGAAAATGAAATATTTAACTATGGCAAAGATTTTAATTTCTTTAAGAAATTAAGTTTAATTAAGAAAGCAGAGAGTAAAGAATTTGCTTTAGGACTTTCATATAATGAAGAACTATTAGAAAATTTCATTTCTAATATATCTTCTGCTGTTGATATAGCACCTACAAATGCTACTATAAATTTTTCTGGAAATTCAATAAGTATTTCTGATGATGTTAGCGGAATTAAATTAAATTCAGAAAAATTAAAAGAAGAACTTTCATCTAAGATTAAAGATCTTAAATCTCCTGAATTAATTGAAATTGCAGGAACAACAGATGTTGTAGAAGCAAAGATAAAGAAAGCTGACTTAAGTACGGTAAATTATAAATTATCTAGTTATACAACCCACTATAAGGCAGGTCCAAGTGGGACAAACCTTCAACTAGCAGCAAGAAATATTAACAATTCAGTTGTTATGCCAGGAGAAACTTTCTCAACAGAAAAAGCAATTGGTCCAACAACAATTGAAAATGGTTTTGTTGAAGCAAATACCTATGTTGGTGGTCAAGTCGTACCTGGAGTAGGTGGTGGAGTTTGCCAAGTTGCATCAACCCTATATAATACAATACTAAGAGCTGGAATTATACCAACTGAAAGAATGAATCATATGATGAAAGTTACTTATGTACCTATAGGATTAGATGCTACATTAGCAGATAATTTAATAGATTTAAAATTCCAAAATGATTTTGACTATCCATTAGTTATTCATTCCTATGCTTATAACGGTAGTTTGACAATTGAACTTTGGTCAAACGAAAGCGTTGATGATGGCATAACCTATGAAGCTGTAAGCGTTCCTTTAAGTGATTTAAGTGCTGATGCATATCTTTACGGTTATGATTCGAATGGAAACTTAGTGGTAAATCAATACTTAAACAGAAGCACTTATCTACCATTTAACTAATCAAAGATTAGTTAGTGTGGAGGACTGAGTTTGGAGTTAAGGTAGTTTTTTATCTCCGATAAAGAAACTGAATATGAAAAGGCTGTTTCATTACCTATGGTTTGAAACAGCCTTTTTACACTCATCACAAATTTTCAGCATACTAACAAATCAAAAGCTAAAACTAACTACTAACTCCACACTCCAAACTATTACAAAAGTTTTCCTGCCAAATGTCCTGTAGAAAATGCTATTTGTAAATTATAGCCTCCTGTTTCAGCATCTACATCAATTACTTCTCCTGCAAAATATAAATTCTTTATTATTTTTGACTCCATAGTAGAAGAGTTTATTTCCTTAACATTCACTCCGCCACTAGTAACCATTGCCGCTTTTATTGTTATGGTATTTTCAACAGTTAACTTCATTTCCTTTATATTTTCTATTAATTTAGCTTCATCCTCTTTTCTTAAATCAGCAGCCTTTATCTTTTCTATATTTAGTCTTTTACCAATTAACTCTACAAATTTTGATGGTAAATATCCCTTTAAATTATGTATAGCTAACTTTGATTTATTACTCCTAATTATTTTTGATAATTCTTCTTTAGAGATATTTTTTAAAAAATCTATTACTATTTCTACATTTTGCTTATCTAAAATTTTATTTATATGGGAAGAAAACTTTAAAACAGCAGGCCCAGATATTCCAAAATGAGTAAATATCATATCTCCTTCCTTTTCAATCCTCTTATTTTTAATTTTTGCTTTTATAACTACCTCCTTCATGGATATTCCTTGAAGTTCCTTTATAAAACCTTCTTTTATTACTAAGGGTATTAATGCTGGATATTGAGGATTTATTTTATGTCCGTGCTTCTCTAAAATACCATACATAGATCCATCTGAACCTGTAGTTGGGTAACTTTTCCCACCAGTTGCAATTACTACTTTATCAGCATAAATTTTTTCATTATTATCAGTTATTACTCCCCTAATAATATTATCAGAAATTATAAGATCCTTTACTTTTGTATTATATAAAATTTTAACCTTATTTCTTTCCAAATCATTTTTTAATAGCTCTATAACATCATCAGCCTTATCATTTTTAGTATATACCTTATAATCATTATCAAATTCTACTTTATATTCTAAATTTCCTTTCCTAAAAAAGTTTAATAGATCTTCATTTGTAAAAGAATATAAAGCACTATATAAAAATTTACTATTAGTAACTATCTTATCAAAAAATTCATTAATATCCCTATAATTGGTAATATTACATCTACCACCACCAGTTAATTTTAACTTTTTTCCAATTTCATTATTTCCTTCGATTAAAATTACTTTATTATCATTTACTGCAGTTAATGCCGCCATAATTCCTGCAGGCCCTGCACCTATTACTAAAACCTTTAACATACTCTCTCCTTATCTAAAAAATTTAGTAGATTATTATTTATATTTAACACTTTTATTTTCATTATTTACAACAAAATTCCTCTTAACTTTTAATAAATCTTCTAAATCATTAATAAACTGCAGTAATTGAGCTCTATTTTCAAATTCTTCCCTTGTTTTAGGTAAGGCCATTATTTTAAAATCCTCTTTTAAAATCTCTACATTCTTTAAAAGTTCTTTACAATCATTACTTTCATGAAGTTGATCAGCAACTTTCTTAGTTAATTTTGCAATCATATGAGTTTGCTCAAAAGACATATAAAATTTTTCAAAGTGACTTCTTAATTTTTTTATTATATCAAATTGAGTTATTCTCATATTAATATATTCTACATAATATGAACTTCCTTTCGAAAACTTATTATTTGCAATTTTATATGCATTATCTAAAGCAGAATGTAACCTATTTTCTATATCTCTCATTAACTTTCCTTCATCTATATCAATTGTATAGGTTATTAATGATTTAGACATCTTTGTTAATATCTTTTTATATCCCTCTTCAATATATTCCTTATCTTCGTTAAATTTCTTTTCATAAGAAGGCATAAAAAGATTAGCTATAGAGGCTACTCCAACAGCAATAAAGGTAATTAAGAGTTCATTTATAATCCATTTTAAGTTAATTTTATCAGCCAAAAGCAAATGGGTTGATAATACTGACGCAGGAACCATGCCTTCTATGATATTTAACTTTGAAGTAATAGGAATAAAGATAATCAAAAATATTCCGAAAGTAATAAAATTTTGCCCAACCGAATTATATACAATAAAAGATAATATTATTGAAATTACACAAGCTATAATTCTCTTTTTTGCAAATTCAAAAGATTTTTTTCTTGTATCTTGAATACTCAATATTGCAATTACTGCTGCAACTGCAGAGAATTGTACATTCAACATATTTCCTATTTCAAAGGCTATAGCTGCAGATACAGCCATCTTAACCGCTAGATTATCTATATATTTCATTAAACCCCTCCCTATTTAAAATTACGTTTAGCATATCCACACCTTTTACATAATTCTTCTACTGCCCTTCGTCTTGAAAAGCCATCATAAATTTTCTTAGCTCTATCTCCTTCAATAATACTCTGCAAATCCTGTTCGAAAATATTACCAAGTTTTATAGTTCCTTCACTGTCTAAACAGCAAGGTACTACAGTACCATCTACCAATATTCCAATATGATCCCTTAATCCATAACAAAATACATCTTCACTTATAAGACTTATATTGGAATTCGGCCAGCTAAATTTCTCTGCCATATTTAGATATATCTTATCTTTAAGCTTAAGTTGATTTTTATATTTAAGTTCCTCTTTTAAATTAATATCTAAATCTAATTTATCTTCTATCAGTTCTAGTATAGCGGAGTTTAAACTATTATTAGCCTTTAACTCTTCTGTATCAATATTCCAAAGCCTTAAAGAAAATATCGTATTGGTTCTTTCATTTCCTTCCTTTATAAAATCTAATATATCTATAAAATATTTATTAAAATCTATAATATTATCGTTTGCTTCAAAACTATGAAGAGAAATATTTATCTGCCTTAATCCGCCATTATTTAAAATTATATCTTTTACTGAATTTATTAAGGTTCCATTCGTAGTTATATTAATAAATAAATTTTCTCTTTTTGCAATTTTAATAAACTCTTCAAAATTTTTATTTAAAAAGGGTTCCCCCATAAGATGTAAATAAATATAATTTGTATGACCTTTTATTTTATTAATTATAATTTCAAATTCTTCCCTGCTCATAAAAGCTGATTTTCTTTTGGTTTTAGGACAAAAATTACAAGTTAAATTACATACATTTGTTGTCTCTATATATATTTTTTTAAATCTAGCCATTTTCTACTCCATTCTACTACTTTAATTATAATAACTTTTCTAGTCAAATTTAAATACCTTGTCGAATTTTAATTGTAACATATTAAAGTCTAAAATTATATATTTGTAATATGATATTAATTTTAAGGATGTGAATTAATGAACCCTTATACTGTTCTTGGCGTAAGTCCAAATTCTTCTAAGGAAGAAATTGTTAAAACATATAAAAACATAGTTGAAAAATATAATTCAATCAAACCTCAAGATATTGAAGAGCAAAACTTAGTTGAAGATGCCCTTGAACAAGCAAATTTGGCTTATGATACCTTAATTAATGGAAGCATTTATAAAGAAATACGCTCTCTTATTGATAACGATAATATTGCTTTAGCTGAAAGCAAATTAAATATATTAGATTTAAAAGAATCTGCAGAGTGGAATTATCTTAAGGGCTTCGTTTTCCTAAAGAAAGGCTGGTTTGATGTTGGAATACAACATATAATTACAGCTAACGAAATAGATCCAGAAAATGAAGAATATATTAAAACAGTTGAAACCTTAAAGCTTAGAGCACAGGATATAATAAAATATTATAAACAGCAACAAATGCAGAACGGCAAAAATATGAATAAAATAACTAATGCTAACAATATGAGCCCATGTGCTAATAACTCTAATATGATGGGAGGAGGGATGTGCTAATTCAGCTTCACGCTTAAGTTAATAATCAGACTTAATCAATAAAAAATAGTACATTAAAAAAACATTGTATAGCTATATTTATAACTATACAATGTTTTTTAATACTATTCCAGTTGTGTTAATAGTCTTCTCATTACATCTTTTAATTTGTTTTCCCCAAGATTCCTATGTAAGGCTGCTATCACCAGCTTTATATCATTATCTGATGGATCCCACTTATAAGCCTTTATATCTATTATCGCATCTTCTTCAAAGAGATCTTCTAAATCTGTTGCTAATTCTTCAGCCAAACTAATATATTCTTCAAATAACTCATCTTCTGTTAAATCTTCTATTGAATAATCATCTTCAATAATTCCCTTTAAAACATCAATGCTTATACTAAGATTATAGGCAGCTGTATCTTCTCTTTTTGTACCTTTACTCATATCTTTAATTACTTTAAATTCTGAATTTTCTTCTATTTTATTTTTTATTTCTTCTGTATCTAAAACAGTTCTTCCAAAAGCTATATACATAACTATCTCTCCTATTTATTTTTTATTTATAAAGCTGTTATAAAGTCATTTCTATTATATATTATAATATATAATTGTAAACAATCTATTATATATTTACGACAGTTATTGTTATAAAAATTATTCTTTATTATAATAAATTATATCAATTCTAAAGAAAGAAGTGGTTTTAAATGTATTTTCTTAGAGCAATATATGGCATAGATTTATTGACTTTAGTTTTATTTTGTATAAGTTCACTTTTTAATGTTTTTGATAATTATTTTCTATCTTTAATAGGATCTTTATTTTTTATATACGGTCTTCTAAGAACATTTTCAAGGAATAAATACAACAGAAAAAGGGAATTAAATAAATTTATATATTATCTAAACAAGCCTCTATCCAAAATTAATTTGACAATACCAAGCAATTTACCAGCTTTTGATTATGACACTTTAGATTATTATATAAAAATTTTAAAAAACAAATTCTATCAATGGAAACACTTTAAAATAGTAAAATGCCCCAACTGCAGTCAAAAGTTAAGACTTCCTAGAAAAAAAGGTAATATAATTGTTACTTGTAAAAGATGTTCCCATAAATTTGACTTAAGAACTTAATTAAATTAAAATTGAAAAGCTGTTACAAGAAAGAATTAATAACTCTTTCTGTAACAGCCTTTATTTATTTCCTAAATTATTAAATATGAATTATTCCTATGATTAATTATCTTATTCATTATTTATTATAACATCTTTATTTAAACTTTTACATAAAAATTCAAAAGGCGTTACATTATGTCCTGCAACGCCCCATAGCCATAGTCAAATTATAAAATTAACTTCTGACTACACTAGTATTTTATACATAAATTTAAATATTATACATACTTTTAATTTTTATATTAAATCCTTTATAAAAATATTTATATTTTATAATATCTTCTATACTTTACTATTGCCTTAGTTATAGTTGATACTAATATTATTCCTATTGATAAAACACCTGCAGAAGCTAAAGTTTTTATTCCTATTTCCAAAGAAGTTATTATATCACCAGTAATAGCTTCATACATTGTATAATACATTCCACCTCCAGGAACTAAAGGAATTAATGCTGCTACAACAAAAGTAGTAACAGGCGTCTTTAAAATTCTAGCAAATATTTCCGAATATGTACTTAAAGCAATAGATGCCAAAAACATAGAAGTTGTATCTGAATTTCCTAATTTTAAAGATATTTTATATACAAACCATCCTAAAGCTCCACAAAAAGATGCGAAAAATAAATTTTTTCCTTTGATATTAAATATAATTCCAAAAGCAAATGATGCTATAAAAGCTGATACTACATCAATAATCATCTTATAATCCCCCAAAAGTATTAATCCAAAAGCTTAAAACCACACCTGTACCAGCTGCAACTCCAATTGCTATTAAAAAAGCTTCCACTGCTCTAGCTATACCTGATATTAAATCCCCAGCTATAGTATCTCTAATTGCATTTGTTATAGCCAGACCAGGAACTAATAACATTATAGATCCAATAATTACCTTATCAATATCTGCTGCAATATTCAATTTTATAGATAAAATTGCAAGAAAAGCCGTTATTGCAGAACATATTATAGTTGAAAAAAAGGAATTAAGACCAATTTTATCTGCTTCTATATCAAAAAATTTTACAATTAATCCTATAAAAAATGCTGCTGCAGCATCTTTAAGGCCCCCCCCAAATAAGAAAGTAAAACTTAAGGCTCCTATTGCAGAAAATAATATAGTAACTTTATTTGAATATCTTTTTTCATTATCAATTTCCTTAAGCTTTTCTTTAAATTCTTCAACGGTATAATTATTATTTTTAATGTTTCTAGCTAAATCATTAACTCTATGTATTTTTTCTAAATTAACGGATCTTTTTAATATTCTTACAACTACAGATTTAGTTTCTCCTTTATGAGATGCTGAAGAAATTATTGCTGTGGGAGTTGCATAAGAATCTGGTTTTTCTACTCCAAAAGCCTCTGATATTTTATTCATTGTTTCTTCAACTCTATAGGCTTCAGCTCCATTTTCAAGCATGATTTTTCCTGCATATGTTGATAAATGAAGTATATCATTTATATTCATAATATTGACCTCACTATAATTATATAAATTATTGAAGATGTAACTTATTTATTTTATATTTATTTAAATACATTTTTCAATAATTTCTTCTAAATCTTCTAATTTTGATTCTCTTACTGTGAAAATGATATCCTCATCTATTCTAATTTTACATTCATTCTTATTTTCTTTAGTCTTATTTAAAAATAAAGTACTTCCTCCAATTTGCTTAAACTTTGTTAAGGATAAATCTACATCAAATTTTTTATTATTAACCCCAGTAATTTTTATTAAACTTCCTTCTAAATTATCAGAACTAACTTTTAAAGTTATTATATTATTTCCCTTTAAAACCTTTATGTCCTTAGGTCTATCTATCAATTCTACCTTTCCCGTCATAGTCATAAATCCACCACTTAATTTTATCTTAGCAAAAACATCTACCTTATATCTTTCTGTTACCTTGTATAAAAATTCTCCCAATTTATAAATATTTAATTCATACTTCATAACTATCCATCCTTTACTTTTTTATTTAATTATAACTTAAAATAATAATTATTTAATATACACAATAACTTAATTATTTTCAAGCTTTTCCTTATACTTATCATCAATATAATTAATAAAACTACTTTCTATAAATTTTCTATTATTTATTCCGAATTTATGACTAAGAAGATAAAGCCTTTTTTTAGCTCGAGTTATGGCAACATAAAATGCTCTTTTTTCCTCTTCAATATTATTGTTTTTAACTGCCATATAAGAAGGGAAAGTATATTCATTAAGACCTACAAGAAAAACATTATTAAATTCTAAACCTTTAGACTGATGAACAGTTATTATAGGTATTCTTGCTCTATTAGTTTTCTTTATTATCATGTTTTCTACTTCTCCATTAGAAAGACTTGTTATTGTTAATATTTCCATTAATGAATCTCTAGGATTTTTATTTTTATCATCTATTTCCCTAAGAAGTCTATAAAAATCTCTAAGCCTTTCAATTTTTTCAGCACCTTTTTCTCCTTCTTCCTTACTGCCAGAATACAAAGTTTTAATATTAAAATCATTGATTATATCTACAACTATTTCATATGGTCTCTTCTCCTTAGCTTTTTCAAATAAATTATTTAAGGCAGTAGATATAAAATTAAAATCTTTAGTATATTTATTCATTTTATCTATTCTTTCCAAAGAAGTTGGCCTTATCTTATTCTCTATAGCATAAATTAAAAGATCTTTAGTTGCCAAAATATCATCCATAGCGTTATGACTAGGCTTATTTTCAGTTTTAAATAAACTGCTTAAGCTTTCTAATTTATGATTTTTTAGATTAGGATAAAACCTTCTATAAATGTCTAAAGTATCATAAAAGCATTTATATTTAGCTTTTGATAAATTATGTCTCCTTAATTCACTACTTAAAATATTTAAATCATATTGAACATTATGCCCAACAATAACAGAATCCTTTGAGAATTCCACAAATTCTTTCAAAACCTTTCTCTTATCTTCACCATATTTTTCCAAAAACTCATCGCTAAATCCATGAACTTTCATCGAATTTGCCACAGATTTAGTATTTTTTAAGAACTTCTCAAACTTTTCAATAACTTCCCCTTTGCTATTTATTTTTATTGCAGCAATTTGAATTATTTCATCTGTAGTTACATTTACTCCAGTGCTTTCTACATCAAAAACCACTATATTACCCTTATCATATTCTTCTATCAGCATTCCATATTTTTCTCCATACTCACTAACTCTAATATCAATAAAATCTGATAAGGCTATACCTGCTTTTCTATATTCATTACTCTCTATAACTTCCAATTTTTTATCTCCTATTCCTGTAGGAAACCTCTTTAAAATTCTTCTTAAACTAACATTATCATATCTATTTATTATAAGTTTTAAAAAAGCTATTATATCTTTTATTTCCTGCCTTCTAAAAAATTTAAACTGATCTATTAAAATAAACTCAAAGTTATTGTCTTCATATCTTAAAATATTTCGAAGTTCATTACTTATTTGAATATTATATCTATTATCCCTACTTAAAATAGCTGTACTAGAAATGTCTTCTAATAAGGATAATTTTTTTATTTCATTATAAATATATTTGGCCTCATCCCTTAAACTTTCACATCTTATAACTTTAATTTTTTCTCCCTCTTCCTCTGTTTGTGATAAAATCTCTTTCTTATAAACTTTGTTATAATCATCCTCATAAGCAGTTTTTAAAAAACTTAAAGAACCATTAGTTATATTCCTAGTTGATCTATAATTTTTTGTAAATATAATTTCTTTAGGCTGATATTTCTTTTTATATTCTTCTATAATTTTTTTAGGATCAGAACCTCTCCAGCTATAAATAGTTTGAAATATGTCCCCACAAAGAAGAATATTGTTTCCTTCAAACAACTTCTCTATTATCTCATACTCTAACAAACTAGTATCCTGAACCTCGTCAATATTTATAAATTTAAATTTATTTTTTAAATCTTCTACTATTTTTTCATCTTTAAAAATTTCTCTGGCCTTTATTGTTAAGTCTGAAAAATCTAGCCCGTGATTATCTTTTAACAAATAATCATAAAGTTTTATTAAATAAGCTCCCTTAGATTTTAAGTCTTCCTTCATTTTTTCATTTATTATGCTTCTATCACTACAAATAAAATTAATTTTATCAGCTTTATAATTAAAAATATTATCAATAACTGCCTTATAACTTTCAACATCTCCATTAAGACTAATATTATATTTGCTGCTTTCCATCTTTATGAGTTCTATAAACTGCTGAAGCTTATTAACAGAATAATTATAAAAATTACACATCTTAATTATTTCTTTACAGTCCTCTTCATCAAAAACTATAAAATCCCTAAATATATCTGTTTTTTCTTTTCCATATTGCTTTATTATATCAAAGCAAAAACCATGAAAAGTTTTTATTATTATATCTCCTGCATTTTTCTCAATATCCTTTTCTATTCTTTCTTTCATTTCTTTACAAGCTTTATTGGTAAAGGTTATACAAAGGATTTCTGAAGGTTTTGCTTTATTTAATTCAATTATTTTAGATATTCTTTTGGATAAGCTGTTAGTTTTTCCGGTTCCTGCTGATGCAAGTAATAAAATATTATTATTTAATTCATTTATAAGATATTCCTGCTCTTCATTAAACTTCATACTAATCCTCTTTCTTTAAATATTTTTATACTACTATAATTTTATCATCTTTCTATTATCTTCTTACAATATAGATAATTTTTATAATACTTTCTTTATTCTCTTTTTTAACTATATTCACAAGTAAACATTTTAAGATAAAGTTTTATAATACTTCTTATAAAATCGGCTCTTACTGGTTAATTTTGATGCTTTATGCTGCAGCTGCTTTACCAATCATAATTTTAATTAGATACATAATAGGGGAAGATAAATTTGATTTTTTTGCCTATAAAGGTTTTTATTTTTATGCAATAATAATATTTTTTGCCTTATATGCTATTCTAGCTTTAACAGGTACTTTAAATGCCAGCTTTTCTAAGATAAAAAGTTATGAAATAGTAGTTAATAAACACCTTAATAAACCTATTAATATAGTAATGGTTTCAGACATACATCTTGGTAATATAATTAGAAATAAAAGGCTTAAAAAAATGGTACAAATTATTAATTCATTAAATCCAGATATTATTGCAATAGCTGGTGATATAGTAGATAGTAATATTACACCCTTTACAGAAAGAAATATGGCTGAAGAATTTTCACATTTAAAAAGCGTTGATTATGGTCATTTACAAAAAGATAATTTTAATGTAATTGTTTCTTCCGGATATGGAACTTGGGGTCCACCAATTAGACTTGGAAGTAAAAGTGAAATTGTTCTAATAAAATTAAAAGGTAAATAGAAATATAAAGCATAATGATAAAGCTGATGCAGTTTCCTTTAGCATCAGCTTTTTTTATTATATCTTTTTTATAGCCTCAAAATCATAAAATTTTGCCTTACAAATTATTAATTTTTCCTAGATCTGCTGGCTTAATTTTATAAATTCTTCTATATCCTCTTCTATTAATTTCAATGAATTTCTCCAAAAGTTTATGTCATGAACATCAATATTCATAATCTTTGTTACATCTGCTACTTTTGCTTTGCCTGTAACTCTTAATAAATTTTTATATTCTTCTACAAAATTTTCTCCTCTTTTTAAATATTCTGCATAAAGCCCTTTAGCAAATAAATTACCAAAAGCATAAGGGAAGTTATAAAAGTTAGCTGTTGCATAGTAATAATGCGGCTTCCAAGTCCACATGTATGGATGTAAATAATCACTATCTAATCCATCTCCATAAGCCTCTTTTTGAGCTCTTACCATAGCCTCTTTTATTTCTTCTACTGTGAGAGAACTTTCCCTTCTCTTATCAAAAACTTCGCTTTCAAATAAAAATCTTGAATAAATATCTACAATAACCTGAGTACAATCGGAAATTTCTGCTTCTAAAATCGCAAAAGTTTCTTCTTTAGTTGCAGTTTTTATTGCACCTTTTTTAACTAGTATTTCACAAAAATTTGATGCAGTTTCTGCCAAAGTCATTGGATAATCACAATTTAATATAGACTCACCCTTTAAACATTCACTATGGAAACCATGCCCTAATTCATGGGCCATTGTAACTACATCTCCAAAACTTCCTCCATAATTTAATAGTATTCTACTTTCTTCAATATCCTTAATACTTTCACAAAAAGCTCCTCCAACCTTACCTTCCTTAGGTATTACATCTATCCAATTATTTTCAAAAGCTTTAACTGCGAAGTCTGCTAATTCATCACTAAATAGTCTGAAATTCTTTTCTACAAATTTCTTTCCTTCTTCAAAAGTATATCTCATTTCTTTATCTATTACTGGTGCATATAAGTCATAAAATGGAAGCCCATTTTGATGTCCTAATAATTCTGCCTTTCTCCTTAAATACTTTCTAAAAGCAGGTAGACTTTCTTTAATAGCTTCAATCATAGCCTTTAAGATATCTTCATCCATTCTTGATTCCTGTAAAGTCATATCTAAAGGTGACTTATATCCTCTAAGTTCAGATGTTGTTAATACCTCTCCTTTTATTCCATTTAAAGCCGCTGCAATACCTTCTTCTATCTTCTTATAAGATTTAATTTCAGCTTCATAGGCCTTCTTTCTTATATTTGCATCCTTTTCGTAAGCCATATTTAATACTACAGTTAATGGTAAGGCCTCTTCCTTTCCATCAATTTCTATATCAACCTTATGAGTTGATATTAATAAGTCTTTGTAATTAAGCCATGCATCTGAACCTGTATTCCTCATTTTTGCAATGATGGTTTCTTCCTTTTCGCTTAATAAATGTTTATTTTTTTCCACTATCTCCTTTATAAAAAATTCATGTTCTTTTAATCTAGGAGAACTTTTTATTATTTCATCTATATTCTCTAAAGAACCTATCCATTTATATATTTTAGTTAAAGGTTCAGCTAAATCACTTTGCTTACTATTTATTATATCTAAATATTTTCTTCCTTCAGTATTTTTTGAATCTGTACTTAATGTAAGATTTGTATAATTAAATATTTTAGTAATAACTAAATTTAAACTTATTAACTTATTTATTAAATCTTCCAAATTTTTTGCTTTATCATTACTGTTATAAATATTATTCGAAAAAACTTTAAGTTCCTCTATTCCATCATCTATTTTCTTTAAATCATCTAAAAATTCTTTTGATTTAAAGGATGAATAAATTTCTTTTAAACTCCATTCTAATCCCATTATTTCCTCCTATAAATATTTACTGCTTATCTTTTATAGCAATAAACTTTTATTTTTATATTCTGTCGGTGACATTCCTGTAATCTTTTTAAAGGTTCTAGTAAAATGACTTTGATCATGAAATCCTAACAAAATACTTATTTCTAATATAGTTTTATCACCAGTTAATAATAAAGTCTTTGCTCTTTCTATTTTTATTTTTCTTAAATATTGCATAATTGATATTCCTTTTTGCTTTTTAAAGCAATAAGAAGCATATCCTGCCGAAATATTTAACTTCTCACATATTTCTTCTAAAGAAACATGACCTTCAATATTTAAATACAAAGCCTGCAATATTTTATTAACAACAAAATTTTCAGTTATCTCAGTCTCATTTATTAGAAGGTCAAAATACTCATTAATCATGTCTAATTCAATTCTTTGTAATGACATCATACTATTACTTTTTTTAATTTCCCTATAAAACTTATTATAAACAAGGTGTAAAAACTTTTTGCTTATTCCGCTTCTTATAACCTCTCTTGAAAATAGAGCATTCCATATAATCAAATCATCTTTTTTATGCTCTTTATCTACTTCGTCTTTAATCTCAGATGCATGCTTCTTCTTTACAATATTTATTAATTCTTCTTTATTTCTAGACTCTATTAAAAACGTTACTTTATTATTAAATATATTAAAATCTGATTCAAAACTCTCATAACCATTATCCAAAGCAACACACCTCAAATTCAAATTAAAAAAGCTGGTTTGCAATTAAAGGAAGGCATTATTCTATACAACTGAAAAAATATATTTTTTGAATTCCTCAAAACTTCCTTCTACTATCATAGCACCCTTGTTTATTTTTTTGCTTATGAAATTATATTCTGATGATCCATAATTAAATTTTGGACTTGCCACGACTAAACTTGTTTCAGTAACGCTATATACAATCTTATTTAAAGCTAATTCTTTTATAAATTCAAAGAAATCATTAAATTTTTCTACATTAGCTTCTGATGCTAAAGTAAGGGCAAATTTAAATAATTTATAACCTCCAATTAAAGGAACCATGCTTCCATTCTTTATATAAGATGTTTGTTCCATATTATGAAAATATTTAACATCTCCAAAAGATAAAGTTTTAAATTGCTTATTAATTTCTAAGTCCTTGATATTTAATTTTTCAAGATTAGCTACAATTTTATCCCAAGATTTAGCTTCATCACTTCTGCTATATCTTACTTCTGTTTGAAATTTCTCAAAAGCATTCTCTGCATCTATATCCTTAAAAACTTCATTTCCATTTACAATAACTCTATACTCATTATCTTCATATATCAATTCGATTCTATCATTCATATAAACTTCCTCCATATTTTAATATTATTATTTAATAATAATTATTAATAAATATTATAACATATTATTAAAGATTATTACAATATTTTTCCTACCTTTTCTTTTTTAAATTACTAGTAAATATTATTTTTGCTCCAGGTAAAATTATTTTAAAACTATCTTCTTCTAAAGAATTAATAAATTTCACAGTTCCAAGGCCAGTAAAGGCTTTCTTAATTCTTGTAAAGCCTCCTCCATTATTTAAAAATCTTTTATTATTGTCTATAGTTATTAGTTTTTCATAAAGCCACATATTTCTTTTAGTTATCTTATTAACTCTATTTGATTTATTTTCTTCAATTAAGTTACCAGGGCTGACTATTAAAATAGAATTATATCCTATATGAACCTCAATTATTCTATCTATCGCAGAATATTTCCTATATAAAACTGCATTTTTGATGCCCTCAATAATTGCAGAAATAGGATATTTTTCATCCAATATCTTACTTACTATTTCTTCTGCCTTATCTACCATTTCTAATATATTTCCCTGTATTATACTTACTTCATCAAAAGATTTTTTTACTTTATTAATTATTTTTATCATATTATGCGGAAGAAATATGCTATTTTCCTTTGAAAATACCAATAATCCACCTAAAGTACAACATATTTTACCATCTTCCCTATCCTTATATATTATTCCAGTACTTTCAAGAAAAAATTCTTTATTATCCTTATTAATATCAATATTTTTATTATTAAAATACTTTTTTAATAAATCATCATCTAAAAAAGATATATCGCTTCTAGGTATTAATGAAGTCTCACTAAAAAAGTCTAAATTTTCTTCAAAAGCTTCTACTAATTCCTGTTTTCTCATAATATCCGTTGTAGATCCTCGTCTTACATAAAACGCTCCATTTTCTCTAATTTGATAGGGTTTTTGATCACCTGAAAAAATAGTTATTATACAAATCTTTTTTCCTTCTAAAATGCAAGTATCCACCTGTATAGGAATTGGAGGTTCACATCTTGATGATACAATCTGCTGTATTTGCTCCTCTTCTATTAAATTATTATCAGATAACCCCACAACCTTTCTTGTTTTATCCTCAATTCCTATTATTATATATCCTCTTCCTCCCCTTGAATTTGCAATTGCACATATATCTTTGGCTAATTCTTTCTTAGCACTTTCATACTGAAGAGATAACTTCAGCTTAAAATCTAACTTTGTCCCCTCTGATCTTTTTATAAGAGATTTTAGTTTCTTTATATCCAAAAATATATCCACCCCCTGTTTATAACTTATATCTCATATAAAAAAAGAGTTGTTTACAACAAAACTATTGTAATACAACCCCCAAGAAAAGATTGCTTTGCAATCTTTTAATTCATAATTCAAAATTATTATACATTTTGAATTATAAAATCTTACTCCTCATGGTCATAATCCATTCCCTTGCTTAAAGCAACTCTTTCTGCAACTAGATTTTTAAGTACTGTATTTATAGTCCATTCTTTTGAAGTTTCTGTAACAGTTGCCTTTAATACATTATTAACCCTAAATTTCTTTAAATTATCAATGAATATCGATATTTTTGCTCCTGGTATATTATTAAATATAATAGCCTTATTTTTTATACCATCTTCGCAATCATTAGATATTTTTCCATCTAAAATATCCTTAACAAGGGAATTTCCGTTTTTATGATTTAGTATTATTTTATCTCTAATTCCAATCATAGAAGCCAAATTTCCTACTGTCTTTACTTCCTTATTATTAAAATTGCAAAGTATTATGCAACTTCTACCTTCTTTTATTTCTCTATCTTTTGTATCTATTTGTTCAAATGACATAACTTTCTCCTTTTCTTTTTATTTTATAACTATATAATAGTAAAATAATAAAAATTAAGCAACTATTAAAAATATAGCAACTATAAATAAGCTTAAGACTATAGGAAGAAAATTAATTGAATTATCTTTTCTTGAATTAAAAGAAAAAACTTTAAGAAACTGAACAAATATTAAAAGTGGGAGCAGTAAGAAAACTATAAATAATCCACTTCTACTATCTAATTCTATGTTAATACTATTATCTTTAACAAAGAGAATTAAAGCAACTTCCATTTCTAAGAGAATTAATATCAAAAGAGAAATAAACTCATTAACATTAAATTTTTTCATATTTTCCCCCTAAATTATTGCTGCCAGCAATAATGAAAAACATAAAATGCAAATAATAATAGTTCCTATTAATTTAATAGTAAATTCTTTTTTGAAATATGAGCTTATAATAACAGCATTTTTTAGATCCATCATTGGGCCCAATATTAAGAAAGCTGAAATTGCTGCTATATTAAAGTGATTCAAAAATCCCTTTGCAACAAAGGCATCTGCTTCTGAACATAGGGAAAATAAAAATGCCATTAGCATCATTATTATTATAGAAATAAATTTACCTTTTCCTATTTTAATAAAAATATTTTCATCAATTATACAAATAAAAATACTAGATAAAAAAGAAGCGTAAATATAATATTTTAATATGTTTAAAAACTCTCTAATAGAATGTTCTAAGCATATCCTAAGCTTTGATTTTTTTGTAAAATAATCAATTGTTAAACATCCACATTCGCATAAATCACTATATTCTGTTTTTCTATTTACAATATCCTTATTATTACTTACTAAAAAATCAACTAAAATACCTATTGTAATTGATAATATTACTCCTCCTATAAATCTTATTAATGCAATTTTTATATCATTAAAGGCATAATAAGTTGACATTATTACAATAGGATTTATTATAGGAACAGCTAACATAAAAGTAACTGCTATTTTGATTGGAACCTTCTTTCTTATAAGACTTTTAGTTACAGGAATAATGGCACACTCACATATAGGAATAATTATTCCTACAATCGAAGCTATTAATAAAGAAATAATCTGATTTTTTGGTAATACTTTTTCTATCATTTCCTCAGTAACAAATAATTGAATTGCTGCTGATACTATTGAACCAAGCAAAAGGAAGGGTAAGCCTTCTAATATCATATTAACAAAAGTTATTATTATCTTTTCTATATAAACTACCATTACTTACCCCCTTTTAACATATCTATTAATTAATTTATCTATTAAGGTATATTTAAAATATTTATTAGAAAATAATTCTTCATCAAATCTTTCAATACTATCAAAAAGTAAAATAGGCGCAGTTAAATTTATATCTTCAACTGTCTTGATTAAGGCTTTTTTTCTATCCTTATCTATTTTATTAGTATTGCTTAGCAATATTAATTTACTGCTTTGAATATAAGGTATAATAAACCCCCCCATATTCCTTATATACATATCTAAATTCTCACAATTTCCTAGGAAATAATTTCCATAAAAATTTATTCTATTTTTTATCTTTTTTTCTTTTATGATTTCTCCTATTTTCTCTAAAGGTATTGTTCCATTAACTTCAATAATAATCCTATCATAATAGTTTCTTTCAATATTTTTTAATAATATATCTTTTAATCTATTAAAATCTTTAAGATAAATAGCATCGACATTACAAGTTAAAGATTTATTTCCTTTTTCAAGCAATATTACCAGTATTTTTCCATTTTTACATACTTCAGTTTTTATATAACAATTTATAAACTTAGTTTTTCCTGATCCTAAAAATCCGGTTACAATTTCTAATTTACACTTCATTTATTATCCTCATTTAAAGAGCTTTCCAAGTTCTTCTTTATTAAGTTTTAAACCAATAATAGAAATTACATTCTTATCATTTCCCTTTATTTCTCTCATTACAAATTCGTCTTTTACAAAATCAAATTGACCGCTTGTCCCATCAATTAATTTTACTATTCCCTTAGCTCTTAAAATATCGCCATAGCTTTTAGATTTTGAAATAAAATTGAACTTTGAAATAAGCTCATTTTTAGATAATTTAGATGTTGGATAAATAGCTATTGTCTCAAAAACTTCATTAGCTTTTTTATCATTGCTTTTTTTACTATTTAGTAGCCCTTTAGAAAATCTGCCTTCTTTTATAATAAACTTCTTTATAGAATTGCTTTCCAATATCTCTTCAGCTCTTAAATTATTCCAAGGTTCAGATATAATAACAACCCGACTGTTTATCTTCCTTATTTCCCCGATTATTTCATCAAGTTTATAAGAGTCAATTTTTTGAGTTCGGCTTAAAACTATTTTACCTGTATTTCTAATTTGATCCTCATAAAAGGATTTAAAGTTTTCTATATACATATTAAATTTTTCAGGATCTATAACAGTAATTATATTTTCTAATTTTACCTTTTCTAAAAGTCTGTTATCTTTAAATATCTTTAATATATCTGTAAGCTTCGCTACTCCTGATGGCTCTATAAGTATTCTATCAGGATTATATTTGTCAATTATCTCTAATACCCCCTCTTTAAAATCACCTGTAACTTCGCAACAGATACAGCCAGAATTTATTTCTTTTACTTCTATATTGCTTTCTCTTAAAATATCGCCATCAATACTAACTTCACCGAACTCATTTTCTATAATGGCAATATTATTTTCATACACCCCTTCATTAATTAACTTTTTCATTAAAAAAGTTTTGCCAGCTCCAAGAAAACCAGAGTATATATCTACCTTTACCTTCATAATTACTCCTTATAAAATTAAAATTTAATATACTTTCTCCTAAAGATTCTATGAATAATTATTAAAATATATTCCTTAGTAAATAATTAATAAGATTTATTAAGATCAGCTAAAAAATTCTATACAAAAATATTAATTATAACTAATGCATAAACAATAAAAATAGGGGTATTCATACAAAATGATGAATACTCCTATTTAAAATTATTTTAAAAAATTAAATTTAAGACTTTCATTAACTAAATTAATTAGCAATTATTAATTATTTTCCCCATTGATTATCAGTTGCAGTTTTTTCTGCTTTCTTTCCTTTTTTACCTTTAGTATTAAATTTATCTTGATTTCTTTCTTTAGCCATTTACAGCACCTCCATTAATATATTTAATCCTCATGGTCTTTTTCATTTTCATTAGGCTTAGTAGCATCTCTATGTTTTTTCACATGAGATTTTGGCTTTTTAGGATAAGGTTTATTTTTACTAGGCAATTTTACACCTCCTAAAATAATTTCAATAATATTATTTGCTTTATAAAGTTTTTAATGTTATATAAAATATTCACTAAATTCATTATTTTAACAAAAAAAGGCTGTTGTAAATCTAAAATGTACCCCTTGTCAAGGACAGTTTAAAAAAAGACTATGAAACAGCTTCAAGAAGATGACTTCTGTATCGGACAGGAGTCATCTTTTTTAAATTCCACTGAGATCTATAGTTATTATAATAATCAATATAATCATCTATTTCAGTATTTTATAACTTTCTAAATCTTTAGATTCTCGATTATCTCGCTTAGAAATTGATTTAGATGAGAAATAATTATAATATCCAGACCGTGAAACACCTGATAACTCACAAAAATAGTAAATAATTTTTTGCTCATTACATTCTTCTCCTAATGATATTTATTTTATTATACATAAAAATACCCTATGGCATAGACTTTTTTTAAATTGTCTATTCCATAGGGTACATTTTAATCTTACATCAGCCTTTTATCTTCATTTATTAATAATCACTATTTGATTTTGTTCCTTCACAAATTGCAATTCCTGAAGAAGCTCCTATTCTTGTTGCTCCATTTTCTATCATAGCTAGGGCATCTTCCCTTGTTCTTACTCCACCAGAAGCTTTTACTCCTAATTCAGAACCAACAGTTTCTCTCATAAGTTTTATATCTTCCTTTGTAGCTCCGCCAGTGCTAAAACCTGTTGAAGTTTTTACAAAGTCAGCTCCTGCTTCTTTAGCTAATTTGCAAGCGGTTACTTTTTCTTCGTCAGTTAGCAAGCATGTTTCTATTATAACCTTAGTTAAAGCTTTTCCTTTTGCCGCATTAACTACAGCTTCAATATCTCTCTTTACATAATCATAATCCTTATCTTTTAACTTACCAATATTAATTACCATGTCAACTTCTTGAGCACCATTTCTAATTGCATCTTCAGTTTCAAAGGCCTTTACCTCAGGTGTTGTTGCTCCTAAAGGAAAACCAATTACCGTACAAACTTTAACATCACTGCCTTTAAGCATTGAAGCTGCCTTTGCAACATTTGCTGGATTAACACATACTGATGCAAAATTATATTCTAAGGCTTCATTACAAAGCTTTTCAATTGCTTCAGTAGTTGCATCAGCCTTTAACAATGTATGGTCTATCATTTTAGCCAAGTCTTTATTATTCATTTTATTTCCTCCTAAACCTTAAATTACTCTTAGAATTTTATTATAATTCAATAATAACATTATTGAAAGATAATTTACATATAGTAATTAAAATAAACTAAGCTGTTCAATTTTATTTTCTTTAATCGAAGATACAGTTACTCCTATCAGCCTGATACTTACATTTATATTTTCTTCCTCTAATATTTCCTTACAAGTATTATATATATCTGAATAGCTGTTTGTATAATAAGGCAAAGTTCTGCTTCTAGTATGGTTAATAAAATTATAAGTCTTATACTTTAATGTAATAGTCCTTCCCTTTATATTTTTCCTTTTTAAATTTTCACTTATTTCTCTTGAAAAATTTTCAATATAATGTAATAGCTCCTCTTTACTTTGGGTATCTGAACTCAATGTTCTTTCTTTCCCATAAGATTTTCTCTCTTTATTTTCTTTAACTTCCCTATTATCTATTCCTCTTATCCTATCATATATTTCTATACCATATTTTCCAAAATACTCAGTATATAAATTAAGAGGCATTTCATATAGATCCTTTACATAAAATATACCTATATTATTCAATTTTTCAACAGATTTTTTGCCTATACCGTGAATTTTAGATATTTTTAAGGGAAGAAGTATATCTGGTATCATATCTTTATCTATAAGCATTATTCCATTAGGCTTATTCCAATCAGAAGCTAATTTAGCTAAAAACTTATTATAAGATATTCCCACAGAAATTGTTAAACCAATTTCCTTTAACACCCTATTTTTTATATATTTTGCTGCTTCTAATCCATTTTTAAAGCTGCTATTAGTAATATCTAAATAAGCTTCATCAATAGATACTGGCTCAATAACATTTGTAACATCCCTAAGTATATCAAAAATTTTATTAGATATTTCCTTGTATCTTAAAAACCTAGCTGGCAAGTATATACCATGAGGACATAGTTTTTGAGCCATAAAAATCGGCATTGCTGAATTAACTCCATATTTTCTAGCCTCATAAGAACAGGTTGCTACAACTCCCCTGGAACTAGTACCTCCTACTATAACGGGTTTGCCCCTTAAATTCTTATTATCTAACTGTTCAACAGACGCAAAAAAAGCATCCATATCCACATGTAATATTATTCTTTCCATAAGCCCCACCTTTAAGCTAAGGCTTCAGCAAACATCCCCTTATTTTTAGATTTTATAAAGCAATAAACCCCTAAAGCTAATAACTCATCAACATATTTTCTTTCTTCAAAATTATTAGCAAAAAATATTATACATAAGGATATTACTGTTCTAAAGCCTTTATCCATATAGTATTCATATTCACTTTCTTCTTCAATAAGTTTTTCTGTAACCTCTTCAATTAAATTTACAGCTTTTCTTACATCTCTATTTGTAAGTAAACCTATTAAAGGCAGAAATTGATCAGCAAATTTTATTTTTCTTTTTTCTAACTGCATCATAAACTCTATAGTTCTGTACATATATCCTGAAGATTCATTTAAAATTATTGCATTTGTCAAACCCTGAATGCTATTTTTTGATTTTATATTGATTTCACTTACATGATTATAAATAGTATCAATAAATTCCTTTATTGTATCTATGTCGATTTCATTTAATGCCCAAAGAGCACATACTAAATAATCATCTTCACCTGTTATATTATAGTATTTTTCCTTTAATAAAAGATATACTTCCTTCATCTTTGAAGTAATTAAACTTTTGTCTTTGTTTTTTCCATACTTTGCTATTACATAAGCCGTTAATGTCAAATAATCACACTCATTAAAGCCTTCATCTTTTAGTAAATCCATAGTTTTATATATATCTTCTATAAACTTATAATCAAAATTATCATCGCAGGCTAATAAAATAGATAAAATATATAGTATTTCCCCTCTAAATGAAGACATTCTAGAAGAAGTTGATTTAATATATCTTCTTATTTCCTTTACTTTTTCAAAAGGAATTTCCCTTTTGTAATGGGCATAAATTAAAGCTGCAAAATGATTGATTAAGTCTCCATCGTTTCTAAGCTCAACCTTTGAACTTCTATAATTATTTATAGTCAAATTTATTCTGTCCTCGAGAACTTTCTCCATAGCCCTACAATTCCCTCACTTTTTATAAATTATCTCCACAATATTATTATACTATAAAATATGTTACAGTTTTATAACAATTTTATAACCATTTATTTAAATGTTTCAAAAGATGCAAATTTTGTAATTTTCTTAGTAAGTCAGTTATTATATTTAATTTACATTAATATAATTATATAGATTAATAAATATAGGAGGATAATTATGACAGTTAAAAAATTCTCATTATTAAAGAGTTTTAATACTTTTAATAATGAAATAAAAAATATTGACAAATCTAATGTTTCTTCTGAGACTCTTTCATATAAAGATAATTCATCAAATAATAATCTTTTTCATGAAGCTAATTTTCATAATAAATATAGTCCTTATCCAATTTTAGATAAAGAAATTATGATTAATGTTGCGAAAAATTTTCCTGAGCCCTACAAAGATATTATCAATGCTCTTATTAACTTAAAAAATACAATAGAAAAATCCATTGACTATATTGAAGATGCCTCTAGCAATGTAATAAAAAAAGAAAGAAATTTCGAATTAAGTACAAAATATAGGGAAACATCTATGAACTTATATGAAATCAGCAATAACATAAAGGATTATATAGAATGGATGAAAGATTTAACAAAGAAAAAAGAAAAAAATAACATTATAGAAAATCCTATTAAAGAAGATAATAATGCAGATAATATAAATAATACAGATAATAACCCTAATTTAAATTTAAGAAAAACAGAACTTAACATATGCAATGATTTTACAGATAAAGAACCAATTAGCTTTAAAATAGATAATTATGAAACTAAGGTTGATGATTGGAATGACTTAGTTATAAAAACAGCTGATACATTGATCAAAAATTACAAGAAATCAAAATACTCTACCAATGCAAATATAAAATTTCCAACTATAAATTCAAAGAAATCAAAAGAAAACGATTATAGGGATACAATAATAGAAATGCTTACTGAATACAAAATTGAGGCAAATAGATATTTTATTAATATAAAATAATAACAATATTCATTAAAAACAGTCATTATTTAATTATTATGTTTTATTAATTTCGTAATTATGTTATAATATCCTTGTAATTATAACGTTTTGATTTTTTACAATATTTCTTATATAAAGGAGTTTTAATTATGGGATTCAAAGAAAAAATGACTGGCTACTTTCAAGAAGCATATCTAGAAAAGTACAAAGATAGAATGACAAGTACAGCCGGTACTGTTTTATCTGTAAAAATTGAAGAAAAAAGTATACTAGGAATTATAAGAACAATTACTGCTTATCTAATAATTAAGCCTGAAGTAGGTAAGGGTGTAGTTAAAACTCAATACAAAGCTAGAAAATGGTTTAAAAAGCCAACTTTTATTGATGTTAAACAAGGACATAAAGTTATTATAATGGGACTTACAGGTGTTAAAGGAAAGGCAGATTCAGAAGTTATAACAATTTCTAATATTGCTAACTTAACAACTAAGAAGGACCTTTATCCTTTTGATCATGCTCAACTTAAAAAAGCTAGACAACAAGCTACAAAATTTAGGGCAAGATAGCACATAATTATCAGTTTTTAGCTAAAAAACTAAATTTTATAAAAATTTTAAATTAAGCTGTTACAAAATTAATACTTTGTAACAGCTTCTTAATTTACAAAAATTTATTTACTTTTTATCAAAATGAAAAGTTACTAAAAGTAAAAACTTCGACTAAAACTATTTATCTTTATTCAAAAATTACTAATTCAGTTTCTTCAATCGCCTTATTAACAAGTTCTTCAATATTTAATACAGATTCTGACTTTCTCATTTGATCTAATCTTGGTTTTGTTTTTGGATGCTTTGGTACAAATATAGTACAACAATCTTCATAAGGAAGTATTGACGTCTCATAAGTTCCTATTTCTCTTGCTATATCCATAATATCAGTTTTATCCATAGCAATTAATGGTCTAAATACAGGTCTGTCAGCACAATCTGTACTTACAATTAATCCCTCCATTGTTTGACTAGCAACCTGACCTATACTTTCACCAGTAGAAACTGATTGAATTCCGTACTTTTCAGCTAAAGCACAAGCTACCCTCATCATAAATCTTCTCATAAGGATTGTTAATTCATCTTCCCTACATTTTTCAATTATTGCCATTTGTATTTCTGTAAATGGAACTATATGAAGATTTACTTTCTCAGTATAATTTGAAAGTATTCTTGCCAATTCCTTAACCTTATCTTTTGCTCTTTCAGATGTATAAGGATGACTATGATAATATACACAATGAAGCTCTACTCCTCTTTTAGCCATTAAGTAACCTGCAACAGGAGAATCTATACCACCTGACAACATAAGCATAGTACTTCCATTTATTCCATATGGCAGGCCTCCTACACCCTTTATTTTATCTTTGGTTGTATAAATATAAGCTTTATCTCTAATTTCAACATTTACTGTTAAATCTGGATTCTTTACCTTAACTTCTAATCCCTTTGTATGATAAACAATAAAACCACCAATTTCTTTTGAGATTTCTATTGAATTCTTAGGAAAAGCTTTATTGGCTCTATTAGTTTCAACCTTAAAATTCTTAGGCTCCGCTTCCATTACCTTTTTCAAAGCCTCTTCCTTTATAGCAGCCATATTACTTTCCACTTGTGAAACTATGCAAACTTCAGAAATTCCAAATACCTTTCTAATTCTTTCTGCTGCTTCATCAATATTTTCAGTTTTAATAAAATGTCTTCCTTGGTCTTCAACCATTTCAAATTCAATATCTTTTAATTTCTTTTTAATATTTTCCCTTAATTTTTTTTCAAATTTATTTCTATTTAAACCCTTTAAAAAAATTTCTGGTGCATACTTAACTAATATTAATTTATTCATTTTTTAACTCTCCTTAAAAACTTTAATGAACTTTTCAAAATTTCTATTACCTTATCAATTTCTTCCTTTGTATTAAATTTAGAAAAGGAAAATCTAATTGCACTTTCTACTTCTTCTTTAGTTAGCCCTAAAGATTTTATAACATAACTACCTTTAACTGCACTTGTTTTTGAAGTACATGCAGATCCGGTAGCCACATATATATTATTATCTTCTAATAAGTGAAGTAATACTTCTGCCCTAACGCCAATAAAAGAAACATTTAATATGTAAGGTGAAAAGTTTTCCCCTATAGGACTATTTATTCTGATATTGTCAATTTCTTTAAGTCTTTCAATCATATACTTCTTTAATTCTGCAGCATGATTATAATTTTCTTCCCTGCAGCCAAAGGTAATTTCAGCAGCTTTTTTAAATCCAATAATTCCAGGTACATTTTGAGTTCCTCCTCTAAAGCCTCCCTCTTGACTTCCACCACTTATTAAGGATTTAGGAATTATACCCTTTTTTATATATGAAAAGCCTATTCCCTTTGGACCATGTATTTTATGACTAGAGGCTGTCAATAAATCAATATTCATCTTTTTGACATCTATGTCTAATTTTCCATAGGACTGTACTGCATCTACATGAAATTTTGCCCTAGAACTATTTTCTTTGATAATTTTACCAATAGCTTCTATGTCTTGAATAGCTCCCATTTCATTATTTACATGCATAATTGACACTAAAACAGTATCTTTAGAAATTGAATTTTTTAATTCATCTAAAGATATTCGGCCATTTTTGTCAACCTTCAAATATGTAACTTTAACCCCTTCTCTTTCTAAATCATTATAAGTCATAAGAACAGAATGATGTTCAAAAACTGTTGTTATTACATGATGCCCTGGCTTTACCAGCCCCTTTATAATTAAATTATTTGATTCACTTCCACCTGAAGTAAAATATATTTCATCTTTAGAAGCATTGATAGTTTTAGCTAAAAATTCTCTTGCTTCATTTAATTTTTTTTCTGCCATTAAGCCAATTTTATGAAGGGAGGATGGATTACCGTAATATTCTTCCATTGCTCCTGTAATCTCTTCTATAACCTCTTTATATGGCTTGGTTGTAGCACTATTATCTAAATATATATCCAAATTTTATCACCCCTGTTTATCAGTTGGCAGTTCACAAGGAACTGTAACAGTTATGTTAAATATAAATTATACCCTGTGCACCTTTACTTTAATTTTTGCTATATAAAATATAACAAACTTTTATTTAATTTACAAGAAAATAAAAGAAAAGGAACTGATTAAGCCAGTTCCTCTTAAGATCCTATCTTTTTGCTTTTGACCTAATTAATAAATATGTGCTGTTTACTAAGAAGATCGTTCCAGAAAAGAATAATACAATTCCCCATTGAGCTAAATTTAATGCTACGGTGTCAAAAACTCTCGATAGAAATGGAATGTATAATATACAAGCAACCATTAACATAGAAACCATAACAGCTCCAACTAGATAAGGATTTGTAAACAATTTTATTTCAAATATAGAATGTCTCTCTGACCTACATTCAAATACATGGAAAAGCTGTGACATTACTAGTGTACATAAAGCCAAAGTCCTGCAGGTTACTAAATCAAATCTGTTAAATCTTCCTGTTATAAAAGCAAGTAATGTACAAACACCAATTAATACTCCCCTAACAGTTATTTTAGACCATAATCCTCTTGCAAATATGCTTTCTCCTTTTTCTCTTGGCGGCTGGCGCATAATATCTTTGTCTGGCGGATCTACCCCAAGAGCAATTGCAGGTAGTCCATCTGTTGCTAGGTTTACAAATAGTATTTGAATTGGCGTTAATGGATTTGGCAGATAAAATAATGAAGCTAAAAACATTGTTAAAACTTCACCTAAATTACAAGATAATAAGTATCTTATAAATTTTCTTATATTATCATATATTATTCTTCCTTCCTCTACTGCTGATACAATTGTAGCAAAATTATCATCCATTAAAACCATTGATGCAGCTTCCTTAGTTACATCTGTACCTGATATTCCCATAGCAACCCCTATATCTGCTTCTTTAATTGCAGGGGCATCATTAACTCCATCTCCTGTCATTGCAACAATATTATTATTTTTCTTAAAGGCTCTTACTATTCTTAATTTGTGATTAGGAGAAACTCTAGCAAATACTCTTATATCTTTAACTTTTCTTGTAAGTTCCTCATCACTTAATTTTTCTATCTCTTCTCCTGTTATTGCTTGCTTGTCAGTATTGCAAATATTAATAGATTTAGCAATCGCCAAAGCCGTATTTTTATGATCTCCTGTAATCATAACTGGTTGAATACCAGCAAGCTTACATTTTAATACAGCATCTTTAACTTCAGGTCTTGGAGGATCCATGCTGCCTGCTATTCCTAGGAATATAAAATCTTTTTCTAAATCTTCATTATGAACAATATTTTTTTCCTTATAAGCTGCAGCTAAACATCTCAAGGCCCTGTTGGACATTGAATCCATATATGATAAAACCTGTCTTCTTTTTTGTATAGTTAATGGTTTAATAGTACCATTTTCTAATATATGAGTACATTTTTCTAAAATTCTTTCTGGAGCTCCTTTTGCATAGCAGACCTCTCTACCAGCTTCTTTTACTACAACTGTCATCATTTTTCTAGTTGAATCAAAAGGTATATTATATACCCTAATTATATTTGAAAGAAAATCTTTTAGTTTTTTAACATCATCAAAAAAAGCTTTTATCAAAGCAGTTTCTGTTGGATCCCCATATAAAGCCTTATCTATGTTTTTAACATTAAAATCATAATTACAATCATTACAATAAACGAGGGCCTTCATTAGAATAGAATGATTTTTTAATTCTTCTTTTTCTAAATCATATATTCTTCCATTCATATATATTTCTTTTACAGTCATTTTGTTTTGGGTTAAAGTTCCTGTTTTATCAGAACAAATTACAGAAGTACAGCCTAATGTTTCTACAGCTGGAAGCTTTCTTACTAATGCATTTTTCTTAAGCATTCTTGAAACTCCTAGAGCCAATGCAACTGTTACTATTGCTGCTAGACCTTCAGGAATTGCTGCAACAGCTAATGAAACACCAAGTAGAAACATATCTCCAATTTCATTTCCTCTTATAATTCCAAGAACTGTAACTATGGCACAAATAATTAAACATAATCCCACTAAAACTTTTCCTAAAGAATCTAATCTTTCTCTTAAAGGGGATTTCTCTTCTTCAATATTATCTAAAAGATTTGCTATTTTTCCCATTTCAGTTTTCATTCCAATGCTGTCAACTAATAATAAGCCCTTGCCTTTTAATACTGTTGTACCCATATAGCCTAAATTCTTTCCCTTTTTAGCTTCTTTGCTTACTCCAACAGATTCCCCTGTTAAAAGAGATTCATCCACCATAACTGAAGAAGCTTCAATAAAGGTTCCATCAGCTGGTATTCTATCTCCTGCTTCTAAAACAACTAAGTCTCCTATGGTTACTTCAATGGAATTTATTACTTTAAGCACGCCATCTCTAATAACTTTACAGGTTGGAGCAGCTAGTTCCTTTAATGCTTCCAAAGATTTTTCCGTTCTAAATTCCTGGACAAATCCCATTATTGCATTTACAAATACTATTATAAGTATAGTAATAGCATCTGCACTATCCCCCATTAAACCGGAAATAATAGTTGCACCTATTAATATCCATACAATTAAATCGTTAAACTGAGATAAAAATATAAATAGTGGCGATTTTTTCTTCTTGTGTGATATTTCATTTAATCCATAAGTTTCTTGCCTTCTTTTTGCTTCTTTGGTAGTTAGTCCATGTGAAAATTCTTTCTCCTGTATCACCATTTATCCTCCTTATAATGGTTTCTATATATTATATTTAGTTAAATAAAAGTTATGAATTAATTATTTTGAAAATACTGTATAACTTATGACTTTTCTTACATAATTTTCAACATAATTCAACAGTTAGTTTGAAATGATGACTTTACAAATCAAAAATATAAATATAGAATATTCATATATGCTTTAAAGAACAAAGGAGGGTAAATTTTGAAAGATGTTATTTACGTAACTGGACATAAGAATCCAGATTCCGATTCTATATGTGCAGCTTATGGATATGCGGAATTTAAAAATAAAACGGGAAAAATACCTGCAATACCATGCAGATTAGGAAATGTTAATCAGGAAACTCAATTTATTCTTGATTACTTTGGAGTTGAAGCTCCTAAATTACTTACAACAGTAAAGTTAAAAGTTGAAGACTTAGATTTTGATAGAATAACTCCAGTATCTCCAGATATATCATTAAAAACTGCTTGGAATATAATGAAAGATAAAAATATAAAGACTTTACCAGTAGCAGATGAAAATGATAGATTACTTGGTGTTTTAGCAATATCAAACTTAACATCATGTTATATGGATATATGGGATAATAAAATATTAGCAAAAAGTAATACAACTTTAGAAAATATTATTGATACTTTATCAGCTAAAGCAGTATATGTTAGCACAGAAGTGAACCATTTCCCTGGTAAAATAGTTGTAAGTGCTATGAAACCTGGAAGTATGGAAAATCATATTGAAGAAGGCGATATTGCTATAGTTGGAGATAGAGAAGAAGTTCAAGATGCTTTACTTGATTTGAAGGTATCTCTAATTATTGTTACAGGGTCTCATGTACCTAGTGATAAAATAATAGAAAAAGCTAAAAAAGCTAATATTACTATTATATCTACACCTCACGATTCCTTTACTACATCTAGACTAATAATTCAAAGCATCCCAGTTGGTTATGTAATGATAAAGGATAACTTAGTTACCTTCTCTACTGATGACTTAGTTGAAGATGTAAAGAAAGTTATGCTAGAAACAAGATACAGAAGCTATCCTGTTATAAGCGTTGATGGCAAAGTACTTGGTACTATGTCAAGATATCACTTAATATCAAATTATAAAAAGAAGCTTATCTTAGTTGACCATAATGAAAGAGGTCAATCAGTTGATGGTCGTGATGAAGCAGAAATCTTAGAAATTATAGATCATCATAGAATTGCTGATATTCAAACTAGTGGTCAAGTTTACTTTAGAAGTGAACCTATAGGAAGTACGTCAACAATAGTTGGTAAATGCTTCTTTGAAAATGGAATTAGACCTTCTAAACAAGCTGCAGGACTTTTATGCGGTGCAATTATTTCTGATACCCTTTTATTTAGAAGTCCTACTTGCACAAATACTGACAAGTATATCTGTGAAAAACTTGCAGACATTGCCGGCATAAATATTGAGGAATTTGCTAAGGAAATGTTTAAAGCTGGAACTTCCTTAAAGGGAAAAACTGTAGAACAAATATTCAACCAAGATTATAAACCATTCAATATTGGTGATACTAAGGTTGGTATCGCTCAAGTAAATACAATGGATATTGAAGGTTTTATGCCTCTTAAGGAAGAAATGCTTGCTTATATGAATAATAAAGCTAAAGAAGCTGGCTTAGATATGGTAATGTTACTTCTTACTGATATCTTAAATGAAGGTTCGGAAGTCCTTGTTGCTGGTTCTAAACCAGAAATAGTAGAAAAAGCCTTTAAGGTAACTTTAAAGGATAACTCAGCCTTCCTTGATGGAGTTCTATCTAGAAAGAAACAAGTTGTACCTCCAATAACTGCAGCAATAGAAACTATGTAAAAAAAACCGTTGCAAAATGCAACGGTTTCTTTTTTATCAAATAAAAATAGTCCATAATTGTCAACTATCAATTAATTTACCTTCTCATGTTATTTATCATCTGCCACATTTCATCAGCAGCTGTAATTCCCTTCGAAGTTAATTGAAAAGCTCTTTGTGTTACAATCAATTCTGCCATTTCTTCTGCTAAATTTACATTTGAGCCTTCAAGCATTCCTTGATAAATATCCGCATTAGTACTTCTTTCAACTTCTACCCCTTCAGCAGGATAATATAAACTGTTACCAATAGATATGAAGGAACTATCCCCCATAGCCATATAAAGAGGAAGATCTGCAACTTTTGTAAAATTATCTCCATCCTTTATAAATACCTGTCCACTTGTATCTATTAAAAGATTACTTGAAGTAAAACTAACATTTTCACTTGAAAATCCATTAACATAATCAAGGGCAAGAATATTTCCATTAGCATCAACTAATTTTCCTGAGGCATCAATTTTAAAAGAACCATCTCTTGTATAAGCTTCTTGTCCATTTGATAAAATAACTTTAAAAAATCCTTCCCCATCTATAGCTAAATCAGTATTAATACCTGTTTCTTGCAATACTCCTTGGGTATTATCTCTGTATAATCCAGCAGTCCTTGATCCAATTCCTATTAAGGCAGTTTTATCATTTAAAGGAACACCTTTTTTATTTAATGATTCTGTAAGTAAATCCTTAAAAGCAACTTCCAGCTTTTTATATCCTGTTGTTGTAGAATTCACCATATTATTGGATATAACGTTCATTTTTTCCTGATTGGCATTCATTGCAGCTCTGCTTGTCCATAACGTTCTTAACATATCCTTCCTCCTACTATCTTACTGATCCAATTTCATTTGCCGCCTTAGCTAAAGTTTCATCAATGATTTGAACCATTTTTTGATTTGTTTCAAAGTTTCTCATTGTGGTCATCATATTAATCATTTCATTTGCAATATTTACATTAGAAGTTTCTAAAGCTCCTTGAGTTATATTTACATCAGCATTTAAAATTGGATTTTCGCCTCTATAATAGTTATCTCCTATCTTCTCCAAAGCACTATAATCTTCAAAATCTGCAGTTGCTAAAGTATGAGTTGCAGTATTTCCAACAAATAAATTATTGTCATTATCTAATACTATTTCATTATTCCCAACAAAAATTGCTTCTAAAGCTCCAGTATTTTTATTTATACCTAAAACCCTATCTCCTCTTGTATTTACTAAAAATCCATCACTTGCAACTTTAAAGTTACCGTCCCTTGTATATACTGCTTCATTTCCTTTTTGAATTACAAAAAAGCCTCTTCCTTCGATTGCAAAATCTGTTTTCTTATCTGTGTTTTTTAATGATCCTTGTGTAAAGGAAGTAGTAACTGTATCAATGGCTGAACCTAAACTTATTTTTCCCAACTTTTGAGTTACATTTCTTCCCCCAAGCACTTTATCTCTGTTTTGAATCATAACTTCATCAAAACTTTTACTAACTAAATTATCCATCTTATAAGCTATCGTATTAGCATTTGCTATATTATTAGTTATGTTAGCTTGTTGTTTTTCTAAAGTTATTAATCCTGAAACCGATGTATATAAACTTCTAATCATTGCTCTCATTCCCTTCAAATATTACTTTACATTCATCTTCAAAATGCATTCCCATTTTTCTTGCTCTTTCCTCTATTTCACTATCAGAAAGTTCTTTATTAGTAAATCCGAACATTAACAAAGAAGTAAGAATCATTCCAATACCTATTCCAATAAGAATTTTTTTATCTTTTAAAAGATTTAATATTATCTCTATTATTTTAGCAATCCTTTTATTAATAATACTTCCCCCTTGCCTATTGATAACTTGTTACAAATTTCCTCATCACTTAAGCCTTCTTCTAAAAGTTCCTTTACTCTTTTAAGCTTATCATCTTTATTATCTTCTTTTGGAGCCTTATCTTCCTTATTGCTTTTATTTTCTTTATGTGAAAAATTTATTTCTGAAATAACACTTTCATTTAAATTTATGCTTTCATTGTTATTAATTTTATTATTATCCTTTTTAATTTCTCCAACATTAATATTATCGTCTAATTTATCAATTTTATTATACCTTATAAAATAATTTAATGAAGCTCTTAATTCTTCAATTTCTTTTTGCAAATCTAATACTGTTTCTGCCAGGTCCCTTCTTATGGCAATTATTTCTTTATCATAATCCCTATCATTGTTAACTTCTTCTTTTCTTAATATTTCATTGAAATTTTCCTGCTCATTATTAACAGCTTTATTATTATCTTTATATAATCCTCTAATATTTAATATTATAATTATTATTCCTATTAAAATGATTAACCAAGGAAACATAAAAATTCTCCTTAAATATAATTAATTTTCTTCATAATTGCTCTTAAATTTCTAATTGCCCTGCTATGTAACTGACTAACCCTTGATTCTGATACTTCTAATACTTCTCCAATTTCCTTTAAAGTTAGTTTTTCATAATAATATAAGTTTAATACTAATTTATCTTTTTCTTTTAACTGTTCTATAGCCTTCTCTAAAATTTCTATTCTCTCTTTGTTTTCTAAGGATTCTTCTGGTGATATGCTATCCTTATCCTCAAGTGTTTCCATAACCGTTAAATCATCATCATCAGAATAGATTATGGCTTCTAAAGATGTTACAGACATATAATTTATATAATTTTCAATATGTGAAACTTCATCTATAGTCAAATTCATTTCGCTAGCTATTTCCTCAAGAGTAGGTTCTTTCATCAAAGTATTTTGCAGTCTATCAATAGCTTCATTATATTTAACTAATTTATCCATTGCCCCTTTAGAAATTGGCCTATGCTTTCTTATTTCATCTATCATTGCTCCTTTTATTCTTAAAGTTGCATAAGATGAAAATTTCATACCTTTACTAGGATCATATCTATTAATTGCATCTAAAAGTCCAATAATTCCATATCCAACTAAATCTTCGTATTCTAAATATTTCGTTTTTCCAAAACTAACTCTTGAAGCTAAATATTTAACTAATGGTATATATTTTTCAACTATTTGTTCCTTTTGAATTAATGGACTTTTCGCTTCCATATTTTAACCTCCTTAAATAAGTTCCCTTTGTTTCCTCATTACCTTAAAAACAATTTTTATTATCTCTTCCCTTGTTCTTTCATTAATATCGGAGAAAATAATTCCACAAATATATTTATTATCCTCTGTTCTTTCTACCCTAATAACTTTTCCATTTACATTTATTATAGAATTCTCATAAACTATTTTTGCCAAAATAATATCATCTTTTTCAAGCTTTTCCTCTACTTTTATTCTCATTCCACCACCGCTTAAATCAAGCAGCAAGGCCTTTTTGTATTTCTCATTTTCTATATCCTTTGCATTTATATAATTGATTATCTTAACAAAATTTACTCTGACATAATCTCTTCTTTGTATCTTTTTAATATCATAAGGCAAGCTCAATCTATATAATGATAAATTTCTTTCCTTTGTTCTTCCTAAAATTTTAGTTTTAAATTGATAAATATTATTATTACCATAGTAAATTTGCTCTATAATTGTACCTGTTGCCAAAGTTAAGTATTCTCCATCTAAAACTGGAATAGAGATTAATATTTCCTCTTCTTTTTCCCTAATATCTTGAATTACAGATTTATAATTCTTTTTATCATATAAAACCTCAAGTTTATTATTAATCTCTAATTTCAATTTCTCCACTTACACTCCCCCTAATTAAAAATACTAAATAGCTTTTTAAACAATCCCCTTGCTCCAATACCTTTTATTTCTTTTTCTTCTCCTAGTAATTTTTCTGCAATATTTCTTATGCACCTTGCTGCATCACAATTAGGATTTGAAATTACAAAAGGCTTTTGTTCCCTTACGGCTGAAATTAACTTTCTATCTTCATATACAAAACCTAAATAGTTAACATTGATCGATAAAAATTTATTTACAGCAGCTTGAAACTTATTATAAGTATTATCTCCTTCATTTTTATCTATAATCCTATTTACAACAATATTCCCCTTATCCTTAATTTTAAAATGATTAACAGCTTTTAATAAACTATATCCATCTGTTAAAGACGTTGGTTCTGGAGTAGTAACTAATATAAATTCATCTGAGCAAGCTATAAAAGCAAGAACACTTCTATTTATACCAGCACCTGTATCAATAAATATATAATCAAAACCTTCAAGCATTTCTATCTTTCTTAAAAATAAATCCCTTTGATTTTGCTGAAGATCCTCAATATTATTTAAGCCGCTGCCTCCTGGCAAAAGCTTTACACCTCCAGGACCTTCCACAATAACCTCTTCTATTGAGAGATTTCCATTTATTAAATCTAATACATTATATTTTGGATAAATCCCCATTAGTACATCATCATTTCCCATACCAATGTCTGCATCAAAAATAAGAACTCTTTTTCCCATTTGAGCTAGGGTTATTGATAAATTAACCACAAAATTACTCTTTCCTACTCCACCTTTTCCAGAAGTAACAGTAATTATTTTTGTTTTTCTTGTATTATATGCTAGGGGCTCTCCTTTTGCTAGTTTTCTTAAGCTTTCAGCTTGATCTAACATATGCTTTCCTCCCCTAGTATTAATTTTTCAACTTCATCAAAGGATGGGCATTTTATGTCGTCTGGTACATTTTGCCCAGTTGTAATATAGGCTATTGGTTTTTCTGACTTTCTAGCTATATTGTAAATACATCCATAAGCTATAGTTTCATCTAACTTAGTTATTATTAACCTCTCATAATTTAGTTCCCTATATCCATCTAATATTACATCTATATCTCTATTCTTAGTAGTTCCGCTTATTACAAGCATTGTACTATCAGGTGTAATCTTTTGAATAAAAGCTCTTAATTCTGAAATTTGCATAGTATTCTTGCTGCTTCTTCCTGTTGTGTCTATCAATACAATATCACAATCTTTTAATTCTTCTACTGCACTTTCCATTTCTTTTAATGTTATTACTACCTTAAAGGGAATATTCATAATTTCTGCGTAAGTCCTTAACTGATCAACTGCTCCAATCCTATAAGTATCAATTGTTATTAAACCTACCTTCTTTTTATCAATTAAAGCAAGTCTTCCAGCTAACTTCGCAATAGTAGTAGTTTTTCCAACTCCTGTTGGTCCCACTAATACTACCTTACCTTGTAAATTTTCATTAATTATTTTTACATCATTCTTTATAAGTTTCTTAAAATCTTCCTTAAATTCATCTACAGTATCATATTCCCTATTTAATAATTCCTTAAGCAAATCCTCTTCAACATCAATTTCCCTTAAATAATTTAATATCTCATCATCTTCTTTTTCCTTTGTTGTATTTCTTATAACTTTATTTAATAATTCCTTTATTTCTTTTACTTCATCTTTAATATTGTCATCAATAACAGCAGGACTTACAGCTATATCTTCTTTCTTGCTATCTAAATTACTATTAATATCCTTTGATTTATCCTTCATTAATTGCTTAAGGCTGTTTATAGATTCATTTATGTCAAATTCATCACTTTTCTTTTGCTTGCTATTTAAGTTTAATTTATTATTTTCTAAAGCAGCTGTAACCTCTATCATTTTAGGTTTAAAATATCCAAAAAAACCTGGCTTTTTAATTTTTCTTTGACTAATAATAATAGCATCCTTACCCATTTCATAACGAATTCTTGTAAGAGCTTCATTCATATCCTTTACTAAGTACTTTTTTATTACCATTATAATGATACAACTCCTTCAGTTCTTATTTGTACATCATTTGGAATTTCATTTAAAGATACAACCATTATATGAGGATATACCATTTCTATTAGCTTTCTAAATACTGGCCTGATATTTGGCGAAACTAATATTACCGGCTGATTATTATAAAAATTAATTCTATCTATAACATCCCTAATAGCTTGAAGTATCCTTGTAGTTGTATCTGGATCTACTGCTGGAAATGAACCTTGCATTGATTTTTGAGTATTAGCTGCAATTAATTCTTCAATTTGTGGAGATAGAGTTGCTACTGTAACTGTTCTATTTTCATCTATTATTTGATTACAAATAACTCTAGCCAAGGCAAATCTAACATATTCAGTTAATAACTCAATATCTTTAGTTAATCTTGAGTTATCTGCTAAAGATTCCATAATTGTTACCATGTCCTTTATTGGCACTTTTTCCTTTAAAAGATTTTGTAATACCTTTTGTAATTCTCCTATTGTCATAAGATCAGGTATAAGCTCATCTACAACAGCACTATATCTTTCTCTTGTATTATCAACTATTAATTGAACTTCCTGTCTTCCTAATAATTCATAAGAATGAGCTTTAATTGTTTCTGTTAAGTGAGTAACCATAACAGTTGTAGGATCAACTACTGTTAACCCTTGTATCTCTGCCTCTTCTCTCTTATCAATATTTATCCAAACTGCAGGCAGGTTAAAAGTAGGTTCAATGGTCCTAATTCCTTCTATTCTTGTATTATCACCAGTAGGATCCATACATAAAAGCATATTTGGCATTAATTCTGCTGAAGCTACAACAGTTCCTCTAATTTTTATTACATATTCATTTGTTTTTAATTGAAGATTATCTCTAATTCTTATAGGTTGTACAATTATTCCCATTTCAATAGCACATTGCCTTCTAACAGATGCAATTCTTTGAAGAAGGTCTCCTCCAGTTGATTCATCTGCCAAAGGTATTAAACCATATCCAATTTCAACTTCCATTGGCTCAACTGAGATTAAATTCATAACATTTTCAGGCTCTTTTCTTTCAAGTTCTGTAGTATCTTCCTCTGCTTGTGCCATTGCCATTTCTTCTTGTTTTCTTTCTTCTTTCATTAATATAAATGCCAGATATCCAAAAGATACAGCTGCCAAAGTAAAAGGAATCTTTGGCATTGATGGTATTATAGCTAAAGCAAGCATTAAGGCAGAAACTATAACCATTGCTATTGGAAAGGCTGTAAGTTGTTTAGTAAAGGTCTTACCAAAATTTTCTGAACTTCCAGCTCTAGTAACTAAAATACCTGATGCTGTAGATATTAATAAAGCAGGCAATTGACTAACCAATCCATCTCCTACCGTTAATTGTGTATAAAGGGAAGCTGCTTCTTGAATTCCCTTACCACTCATTACACCTATAATTATTCCACCAATTATATTTATTAATGTAATAATAATACCTGCTATTGCATCACCTTTAACGAATTTATTAGCACCATCCATAGCTCCATAAAAATCCGCTTCTGCTTGAAGGTCTTCCCTTCTTTTTCTTGCAGTAGCATCATCAATTATACCTGCATTTAAATCAGCATCAATGCTCATCTGCTTACCAGGCATAGCATCTAAGGTAAATCTTGCTGAAACTTCAGCTACTCTGCCGGCACCATTTGTGATTACCATCATATTAATAATAACAATAATTATAAATATTATAATACCAACAACATAATTCCCACCAATAACAAAGTCACCAAAAGCAGCAATTATGTCACCTGCATTTCCTTGACTTAAAATAAGTCTTGTAGATGAAATATTTAAGCCTAATCTTAATAAAGTAGTTATAAGCAGTAATGTAGGAAATATTGAAAATTGTAGTACATGAGTTGTAAACATAGTCATTATTAATATACCGGCAGATATTGTTATATTAAATGCTAATAAAATATCTAAAATAATTGTAGGTAGAGGTATTATTATCATAAGTACAATACCTAATACACCAAATGCAACTAAAACATCTGTATTCTTTTTTATATCAAATTTCAACCTCATCCCATCCTTCTTTATCCTCTAGCTCTTTTTTCTTATCTAATTTATATACCATAGCCAATATTTCGGCAACAGCTTGATACATTTCTTGTGGTATAAATTTATCTATTTCTACCTGTTCGTATATCATTCTTGCCAAGGGCTTATTTTCAATAATTGGTACATCATTTTCCCTTGCTTTTTCCTTTATTTTTAAAGCAAGAAGCTCTGCTCCCTTTGCCACAACTTGCGGTGCTTCCATTTTACCTTCTTCATATTTTATTGCCACAGCTAAATGTGTTGGATTTGTTATAACAACAGTAGCATCTCCTACAGAATTTATCATTCTCCTTCTAGACATCTCTCTTTGTTTTTGTTTAATCTTAGATTTAATTTGAGGATCTCCTTCCATTTGTTTATATTCTTCCTTTATTTCTTCCTTTGTCATCCTCAATTCTTTTTTATGAAGTAAAACTTGTACTAAATAATCTATAGCTGCTACAGCCACAACAAATATTGCTATCCTATAAAAAATACCTAATAATAATGATTTAACCTCTACTCCCATTGTTGGAAGATATAAATTACCGATATTAAGAATCTTATAAAAATTATCTTTTATATAGGAATAAGCCATATAAATTATAACCGAAATAGATATAAGATTTTTAACTAACTCTAATACTGACCTTTTAGAAAACATATTTTTAAATCCACTAATAGGATTTAATTTATTTAAAGAAGGTTTAATTGCATCCTTTACTACTAAAAAACCTGTCTGCATCAAACTTGCAGCAACTCCAGCTATCATAATAGGAAGAACAATAGGCAGTAAGGTTATTGCCATTTTACTTAAAACAAATACACTTAGACCTTGAATAGTTCCATCTGTCAGCGGTATTGAAGCTGCTTCTGAAAGAAAGTAAATGATATTCTGTTTAAAAGCTTCCACAGTTCTGTTACTTAGCAAAATTATTACAAATATTGAAGCTATAAAAGTTATAGCTAAACTTACATCTTTACTTCTAGCTACCTGTCCCTTTTTTCTTGCATCACTTTTTCTTTTAGGAGTTGCCTCCTCTGTTTTTTCATCAGAAGCAATAAAGAATACGAAGGGAACTGCGGTTATGATTTTTCTAATAATATCAGGTATATAGCTTATATTACTAATGATAATTTTTATTATTACCGGTAAAGATAAAGCTATTGCAATTATTCCAACAAGCATCTTCACAGGCATACCAAGAATCATTACGTTTATTTGGGGAACTGCCCTTGAAATCAGCCCCATACATAAATCTGTTAATATGATAATCAATACTATTGGTATTGCTATTTTCAATCCTATTACAAAATACTCCACTATTATTCCAATAATGGTCATAATATTTTCTGCAAATAATAGGCTTTTGCCTAGAGACAATAAAGTAAAACTTTCTAATAAAGATTTTATCAACAAATGATGACCATCAACAATAAAGAAAATGATCAGCCCAATAGAATGTAGTAAATTTCCGCTTAAGGTCGTATTAACTTTACTATTAGGGTCTATTATGTTAACCATGCTCAATCCAATATGTAAATCTAATAAACTACCTGCCATAACAATTATTTTGAATGATATATCCACAATTAAACCAAATATTAGTCCAGTTAATACTTCTGATATGACATATGTAATTAAATAATAATTGCTTGTAATCTCATTTACACTTGTGTAATCAATTCCTCCAAGCAAAGAAAAGGAAAGAATTAGTGCAATAAAAACCTTAAGTTTATTTGGAGTTCCTGTCGGAAAAAATACATTTGATATTCCTAAAAAAGATACTATTCTTAAAAATACTAGAATAAGTGCTAAGAAGTAGGCTGTATCTATCATACCTTCCTACCCCCTAAGATATATTAATTATTATATCAAATATTCTCTTTGTAAAATCTATAATCGTTTGAGACATAAAACTCCCTAAAATTAACCCTGTAATCGCAACCCCTATTAATTTTGGAACAAAAGTCAATGTCTGTTCTTGAATTTGGGTTGTAGCTTGAAAAATACTTATTATTAGTCCAATTAAAATAGAAACTATTAAAATTGGTCCAACTACCTTTAGAGCTGTAAATAAAGTATCTTTAACAATGCCAGTAACTAAATTTTGACTCATTTTTCGCATTATCCTCCAAAACTTGAAATTAAAGATTTAACTAATAAATTCCATCCATCCACCATTACAAATAATAGTAATTTAAAAGGAAGAGACACCATAACTGGCGGAATCATAAACATTCCCATTGACATTAAAATACTTGAAACTACCATATCTATAATTAAAAATGGTAAATATATTAAAAAACCTATTTGAAAGGCTGTTTTTAATTCACTTATAGCAAAAGCTGGTATTACAACAGTTAAAGGAATATTTTCCCTTGTAATTTCCTCAGTATTTAAATCTGATGTTTCAATAAATAATTCCAAATCTTTTTGTCTAGTTTCTTTTAACATAAACTCCCTTAAAGGCTTGCTTGCTTTCTCTATAGCTTCTTCTTGAGTAATTGCATTTTCCATAAAAGGTTTAAAAGAATTCTCGTTAATTTCATTATATACTGGTCTCATAATAAAGATAGTCAAAAATATTGCCAAACCAGTAAGAATTTGATTTGGTATTGATTGAGCTGCTCCTAATGCATTTTTCAAAAATGAAAAAACTACAACTATTCTAGTAAATGAGGTCATCATAATTATTATAGACGGCAATAAAGTTAGTATTGTTAATACAATTAACAACTTTATATTATCTACATAATTTTGAGGAGAGGCTGCTTCATCACCAATAGAAATATTAAGATCAGGTATATTTATGGGGTCTGCCATTACAGTTTTATCAAATATAAAGGTTAAAGATATAATAACTATGACCATAAATATAATTCTTTTTCTTTTACTCATATTAATCTTCCTCTTAGCTATTTTTATTCTTAAGCTTTTTCACTTTCAAATTTAGTTTTTTTATTAAATCTTCATATTGTTGACTTATTTCTTCTTTTTGTTTTTCCTTATTTTCATATATTTCTGCAATTTCCTCTTCAGAAATCTCTTCTAATTTTTCTATACCTTTATTAGAAGAACTAATGACATACCCTTTTTTACCAATTTTTAGTAATATTATTGAATTATCTTTAGAAATGTTTGTCCTTTCCAAAACTCTAATATATTTTCCTTCATTTAACTTATCTAATTTCCTATTACTGATCTTGACAAGTATAAACATTAAAGCAAAAACTACTACTAAAGCTGATAGTAATTTTATCATTAAAACTGCTAATTCCATTAACCTTCTACCTTCTATTATTGAACTATAATTTCACTAATATAAACATCTACAAGCTTTCCAGAAGTTAGCTTAGTATTTATTTTCTCAAGTAATGTTCCCTTTAAGACAGCTTCATTTGCAGGCTCAAAATCCTTTGCCTTGCAGGATTTAAAATAAAAGTTTGCTATATCCTTAATTGCAACTGCCTTTTCATTTAATTCATCAACTATTTCTTTATTTGACGAATCATAGCTTATTGATAGATTAAGCTTAACATATCTTCTTGAATTTTCATCACTTAAGTTAACAAAAATTTCACCTACTTCATAATAAGCTTCTTTAATATATACTGGTTCATTTGCAGCACTTTTATTCATAGCAAAATATGTACCAGCAAATACACCTACACCAATTGCTGCTATTACTGCAAAAATAATTAAAACTCTTCTTCCTTTACCCTTTTTTTCTTCTTTATTTTTAGCCATTATTTTAACCCTCCTGAGATGTTATTATTAAAATATTAACCCTTCTATTTTTCGCCTTATTTTCATAAGTATCATTTGGTGCAACTGGGTGATATTCACCATATCCAGAAGCACTAAATCTAGTAGGATCAAGCCCCTTTTCCTCAACAAAATATCTTACTACATTTACTGCCCTATCAGCAGATAACTCCCAGTTAGAAGGAAAGTCATATGTATTTATCGGAACATTATCTGTATGTCCTTCTACTAAAATATCATTATCAATTGAAGCTAATAATTCACTTACCTTATCTAAAACTGCCCTACTATCAGCTTTTAGCTGAGAACTAGCAGATTCAAATAATATATTATCCTTTAATTCTACAATAACTCCTCTTTCATTATCTTCAATTGTGATAATATCTTTAAGTTCCTGGTTATTACTTAGAAAATCTTTTGCTTCTTTATATGTCTGTTCTTTCTTTGTTAAGACACCTTCACCCTCTATGTCTGATTCTCCACCTATTAATGGAACTTCTCCATCATATAAATCAAATTGAAGTATGGAGCTCCCCTCACCATTTAAAGCTTCTAAAACTACTTTACTAGCACTTTCATTATTTTGGGAAGTTATTACAAATAGTAAGACAAAAAATGTCATAAGTAATGTAACTGTATCAGAATAAGTAGACATCCACTCATTTCCAGTAAGTCCTTCACTTTTCTTTTTTTCTCTTGCCATTAAATAACAACCCCTTTGTCATTCTCAACATTATTTTGTAAATACTCTAGCTTTTCTTTTGGAGGTAAATATGTAATAAGTTTTTCTTCTACTATTCTTGGGTTTACACCGGATTGTATTGCAAGAATTCCCTCTAACATCATTTCCTTCTCTTCTACTTCCTTATTATTTTTTTGTTGTAAATTTGTATATATTGGAAGACATATCATATTGGCAATAACTGATCCATAGAAAGTTGTTATTAAAGCAACTCCCATCCCCTTTGTAATATTAGCTATATCAGTAACATTGGCAAGCATTTGAATAAGTCCAATAAGTGTTCCAATCATACCAAAGGCTGGAGCGTATGACCCCCAAGTTTGGAACATTCCTGCACCTCTTTCGTGTCTTGCTTGCATCTCTGCTATTTCTAATTCTAATATTTCTCTTATCAACTCTGGTTCCACACCATCAACAACCATTTGAAGTCCCTTTTTAATAAATGGATCTTCCATAGCATTTATTTCATCTTCTAAAGATAATAAACCCTCTCTTCTTGCTTTCTTTGAAATATCAGTAAATTGTACTATAATTTCTTTTGGAGAAGAGTTAGCTTCTTTAAAAGCCTGCATAAAAACTTTGCCAATATTTTTCACTTCAGATAATGTATAAGTCATCAATAATGCAGAAATTGATCCCCCTCCTGTTATCAATAAAGAAGCAAAATCCCAGAACCACATTAGTGGTCCTCCTTGAACTATACCATATACCACTAGTGCTATACCAAGAACCAAACCTACTCCGGTTAAAATATCTGTTTTCTTCATATAACCTGCCTCCCACTATAACCTATATGCAACAATTTTATTTTTATATTTAAGGACTTCTTCAACTACTTCATCTATGCTTTCCAATACTATATATTTCTTGCCATTTGTAAGGGTTATTAAAGTCTCAGGTACTTCTTCAATTTTTTCTATATGCTCAGCATTTAATATAAATTTCTTATTATTCATTGCTGTTAGTTCTATCATAAAAACACCCCATTATATCAGTTATCAGTTGCCAGTTATCAGTTATCAGTTAAGGAAATCTCCTTAACTGAAACTTGAAAACTGAAAGCTGTTAACTAAATTACCTATCTTTTTAAATTAATTATGTCTTGAAGAATTTCGTCTCCAGTAGTTATCATTTTTCCAGCCGCTTGGAAAGCCCTACTTGCTACAATCATATCTGTAAATTGTTCTGCTAAATCAACGTTTGACATTTCAAGCATACCTTGATTTGTTGAGCCGTAACCACTTGAGTTATCATCTTCGATTGTTCCAACACCACTCTTAATAACAGCTTCACCTGAGTTTACAGAAGCACTATACATATTTCCACCATTCTTAGTTAGACCTTCTGCATTTCTAAAAGAAGCTAATGCTATTTGGCCAAGGGCAGCAACTCTACCATCCTCAAGAACTCCACTAATAATTCCATTAGCATCTATTGTAAAACTCTTAATTCTTAATTCTTCATCTGAGCCCGGCATTTTAACTTTTTCAGGAATTCTTAAAGTTTTTAATTCACCATCATAAGCTTTTAGATCTAAAGTTGCATCTACGAAATAAACATTCCCATTATCATCTATACTTTCTGCTGGGGTACCTCCAGTTATTATTCCTGATGGCCCGTTTGTAGTAATAGTATTTAAATTTGCATTATCAGAAGAAACTTTTACACTTTGTGATATTCCTGCTTTAGATAAAGCTTTATTTACTGCTACTTCAATTTGTGCAGTTGTTAAAGCATTTTCAGTTGTAAAATCTCCATTAATTGTGATTGTCTTAGTATTATTATCTACTTCTGCTGATGTAACTGTACCAGCATCTCTTGTACCTATAACAAATCTATAACCATTTAATTGAGAACCAGGTCCAAAATTAAACTTTAAACTGTTATCAACATCATCTATTGTTACTTCCCCTGGTGAAAGTGCTGTTGGAGTTTTTGAATTGTCATCATTAGTTAACGAATATCCAAGTATTCTATAACCATTAGCGGTTAATAGGTTCCCTTCTTCGTCTAATGTAAAAGCTCCGTCTCTAGTATAGAATATTTCACTAGCTGATTCTACGCCTTGTGCAACAAAATTATGTGTTCCTACCTTATGATTTACTTTCAAAGAATCATCAAATACTGTTGGCCCTTTACTTACCATAAAGTAACCTGTACCATCGATTGCAACATCTAAAGCTCTGTTAGTAGGCTGCATTGAACCTTGAGTCATAATATTAGCAATACTAGCCAATTGTACTCCAAGACCAACTTGTTTAGCATTTGTTCCCCCTTGCTTAATTGAAGGAGCCATTGCATCAGAAATATTTTGACTTAACATATCACTAAATCTTGCTGTTGAAGATTTAAATGCTGTTGTTCCTACATTTGATATATTATTACCTATAACATCTAGTTTAGTTTGATTTACTTTCATACCGCTAATCCCGGAATATAATGATTTTAACATAATTGACCTCCTAAATATTTTATTTTCTTACTTCTGTCATTCCATAAGAATAAGCTTCCTATTTTAGGTCCAGCTTATAAAAGAACTACACTATCAACATTTGTAAAGATATTCTCCTTTGATCTTTCCTTTTCAACCGCAGTAATTAAGGTCTTATTTTCAATGCTGGCTATCAATGCTACATCTTTATATAACATCACTGAATTTCTTGAGCCCTTATTTTCAGCCAGCTTAAAACCTCTGCCAATGACCTTCATATCTTCAGATGTAAAATTTAAATTACTTAACCTTTCTGCAGCATGTTTAGATATTGTGTAATCACTTTGAATTTTATTTACTTCATTTTTTAGAACATCATTGAAATTTATCTTTTCTTTATTATTGGCTTTACTAAAACCTGAATCCTCTGGCAATTGAAAATTCCCAACAGGATAAGCTATACCATTAATAACTCTAAAGCCCATGAAATCACCTGCTTTTCATTTATAACTATAGTTCTTCAGAACTTCCTACTGTCTTAGTAATTTTTTCAAAGTTAAATTCCTTAATTTCTCCAGTTCCATCTAATTTAACTCTAACATTTATTGTGTTTCCCTCTCTTAATACTCCTAGAACTTGTCCAACTAAATTATTACCATCATCATCTTTTTCGCTTAATTCTACAAATTTATTAATAAGTGAAGTTGCTGTTAAAAAGGATGTATTTCTATTAAGATTTATTAATGAAGCTTGATTAGTATCTTCTACATCTAATACTGAAGCAACACTGGACAAATCAAAATCCTTATATACATTTTTTCCATCTTCATTAACTTCAACAGATATGGTTGTTCCATAAGCAGTAGTTGTAACCGCCCTTACTATACCCGTATATTGGACACCTTGATTATCATATGCATTTAATACAACTCCTCTTCCAACCATTGCATTATTAGCAAAACTTGACATAGTATTATTTAAATTAGTAAACTGCTCCATTTGCGCAAACTGTGCCATTTGAGTAACATATTGAGTTGAATCAACATTTCCAGTAGGATCTAGATTTGAAAGTTCTGCAGCAAGAATTCTTAAAAAGGCGTTTTTGTCCATTTCTTCTCCAGGCTTTACAATCCTAGTTCCTCTGTCAGTAGCCCTGCCATTAATGTTATAGGCACTTATATTAGTAGTCATAATCTCCCTCCTAAGCTAAAATATTTAAATTATTATCCATGCTTGCTTCCTCGACTGCTTCTTCCAGCTCCCCCTCTGAATATATTCCTATAACTTTATTTTCAGATTTATTTTCTTGTGAGTTAGAAGAATTTTGCTTCTCACCACTAAAGAATGTAGTATCTTCATTGTAAATATTTATTGATACCTCTTGAATTTTTATATTTTGCTCTTGTAAATTATTTGTTATTTCTTGAAGATTTGCATTTAACAAATTATAAGTTTCCTTAGAAGTAGCTCTAAGTTCTGCCTTCATTATACCTTCTTCCGAAATAATTTTAATTGTTAGTTCTCCAAGTTCCTTAGGATAAATCTTAATACTTAATTCTTCCATATTATTCTTAATCATGTATTTAACACTTTGAATAATATCAGAATTAAAAGTATGCCTATAGATTCCCTTCGGCTCAACAATAATTTCACTAGGATTTTGAATAGATTTATTAACTGAAGCTAATAAACTAGCAAAGGAATTCTTATCATCTTCTCCTAAAATCTTTAATAATAGCTTATCTTCTTCAGCAATTTCATCCTTTAAATTAAATTCATATCCATCTTCATTAGCTTCATTATTAGAAGCTATCCTTATGGATATAGGAGACATTAACTCATGAGAATTATCAAACTTTGAAGCTTCCTCATTATTTTTAATAGAAGTTAAGGCCTTCATTAATTCTGTCTTTTCATCCTTATTCATAGAATTAACCATAGAAGTTATATCTTCTTGTGAAAGTGAATTAACTATCTCTATTAACTTATTATTAAGGTTATCAACTTTTAAATTAAATGCAGCGTCTTCTTCTAAAGAATTATTATTTTCTAATGCCTCTATTAATAAACCTTTAATTATTTCTAAATTATCAATAATGCTTGTTGCTTCATTTAAATTAGAATTTTTCTTATCTAAATTAGCTGCTATATTTATTGCATCATTTAAAACAGCACCATTCCTTTCATTCCCATAAAATAGTTCATTTAGTATTCCTTCTATACCATTATCAATAATTTGATTGTTATCATTGAAAATACTTTCTCCGTTAATATCGAAATTTGTAATAAAAGATTTATTATCATTTTCTACATTGATATCAAGACAATTACTATCACTAATAATTAAATTATTATAAGAATTTTCATTGATAGAATTGTCATTATAAAGTAAATTAGATAATAAAATTAATACATCTGAAATACTTTTTAAATCTACTTCCTCTTCATCAAAATTTTCATCTATAACCTTAACTACTTTTTCGATAACTTCTTCCAGAGACTTCTTATCAACAACAATTTCTTTTTCAACTGTATCTTGTTTTAATTCATTTTTTTCTCTAGACACAACTGCTTTTTCGCTTTTGCATTTAATCCCTCTTTCATTAACTTCCTTGTTCAATAAGTCATTAAAGCTATTTTTATCCTTAATTTCATTTTTTGAAAGTTTAGAGCTGTTAGATTTTATATCTGTATTTTGAATATTAATTTTAAGCTGATTTAATATATCTAAGTTCACCATTTTCACCTCCTTTCAAAATTAATTTTGAATTGATTTGTTATTTCTAACGTAGGCATATAAGGCCATTTCATCTAGCTGTAATTGCTCAATCCTGTCTAATTCTTTATAATATGCCACTTTCTTTTTTTCTTTTAAAATATCAACAGTCTTTCTTTCTATCTGCTTTTGAATTAATTCTTTTCTTTTTACTTCAAGTTCTTTTGTTTTAGCAATAAGTTCTTTTTCTGTTTGTTCTATTCCTTTATTTAAGGCGAATAAATAATTTTTTTTAATTTTTTGATATATCAAGTCTTCACCTGGACGAATACCATTGTATTTTTCATAATTTTCCTTTAGAGCATCCAGCCTTTGCTCAGTTTCCTGCTTCTCTTTTTGAATTTTAGTGAATTTTCTTTTACTTTCCTCTTCTTTTTCTTTTCTTATATCAAGAAGTTTTTCTAAACTGAATTTGAATTTTTGTGCCATTATTTATCACCTTTTAATTATTAAATATTGAAATTAAATTATTAATAGAAGTATTAAAATCACTCTTTTCTTCTATACCCTGTTTTAAGAATTTGTTTATACTTTCAATATACTTAATTGCTAAATCTATTTTCTTATTGCTTCCTTTTACATAGGCTCCTAAATTAATTAAATCCTCGGCATCTTTATAAGTAGCAAGTAAATCCCTTGCATAGGAAGCTGAAGCTTTATGTTTTTCTTCTGCAATATTAGACATAAGTCTACTTATACTATTTAAAATATCAATTGCTGGATAATGATTCTTATGAGCCAAAGCTCTAGATAATACAATATGGCCATCTAAAATCCCCCTTACCGCATCTGCAATAGGCTCATTAAAATCATCTCCATCAACCAAAACTGTATAGAAGGCAGTTATAGAACCCTTATCTGAGGTCCCTGGTCTCTCCATAAGCTTTGGAAGTTTTGCAAATACAGAAGGTGTATATCCCTTTTGGGCTGGAGGTTCTCCTATTGCTAGTCCAATTTCCCTTTGAGCCATAGCAAATCTTGTAACTGAATCCATCATAAGTATTACTTTTTTGCCTTGGTCTCTAAAATATTCAGCAATGGCAGTAGCTGTTAGGGCCCCCTTAATTCTAATTAATGCAGGCTTATCAGAGGTTGCACAAACAACAACTGATTTTTTCATTCCTTCTGGTCCTAAATCTTTTTCAATAAACTCTAAAACTTCCCTTCCTCTTTCTCCAATAAGGGAAATTACGTTAACATCAGCTTCTGCTTCTCTTGCAATCATACCTAGAGTTGTACTTTTACCTACCCCTGAACCAGCAAAAATACCAATTCTCTGACCTTCCCCAACAGTTAAAAAGCCATCTATTGCTCTTACTCCAGTTGGAAGAATATCTTTAATTCTTTTTCTTTTAAGAGGATCTGGCGGCTGGTTTTCAAGAGGATATCCTATGCCATCAATCAATTTTTCATCAGAAAGAGGATTACCAAGACCATCTAATATTTTTCCAATAAGTTCATCAGAGCATCTTACTTCAAGGGGCCTTCTTTCTGGAACAACTCTACAGCCTGATGAAACCCCAATAAGTTCACCTAGGGGCATAAGCAAAACTGCATTTTCCCTAAAGCCTACAACTTCGCATTTTATCGGCTGGTTATCAAGGTTGTAAATTGTACATAGCTCCCCAACAAAAGCCTTTACTCCTTGAACTTCTATAGTAAGTCCGATAACCTGTTTAACTGTCCCCTCCTGATATTTTGTGTATACCTCTCCAACTTTTCTTATTATTGAATCAAAATCTATATACATACTGCCTCACCTAAAATCATTTAAACAATGCTTCTTCTAACTTTTCTAAAGCTACATCAATTCCTACAATTGCTTTCCCAGAACTTTTTTCAACAACAGCATTACCAGGCTCCATTAAAGGATCTTCTAATATAAAGATTTCACCTTTTATTGAATAAGCTTTTTTATAATATTCAATTTTTTCTTCGATAGACTTTATATGAAGTTTATTACATCTTATAATAATATTTTCTTCATTTTTAGCTTCATTTAATATATCCTCAATCAAAGGCAAAACACCTTCATCTCTTTTTAATTCTCTTCCAGCAATGGCTTTAGCCATTTCAAAGGCTAATTTAACTATTTCTTTTTCTTTTTCATTTATATATCTTTGATATTCAGCATTTGCTAAAGCTAATATTCTTTCAGCATTTTCAATCTTCTCTTTCACTTTATCTTTTGTTTCTTGTTTTACTCTTTCAATGCTTTCTTTATAGCCTTTATCAAATCCATCTTCATAACCATTTTGTTTTCCTTGAGCATAGCCATTTTCATAAGCTTCTCTTTCTATTTCAACGGCATTACGTCTACTTTCCATTAAAATTGCTTCAGCATCAGATTTTGCTTTTCGTATAATGTCTGCCCCCAGCTTTTCATAGCTAGCTTTTATATCAATTTCAATTTCTTTTGATTTATCTGCTTCTTCTTCTCTTTTTTTTCTCACATAATTTGTTTCAATTTGTTTGTTATTACTAGTTACAGCAACCTTATTTTTAATAAGATTATAAGATAATTGCATCTTCGCCACCTCTTGAAATTATTATTTCCTGAGCATCATCCAATCTTCTAATAATTGAAACAATCTTTTGCTGAGCTTTTTCAACATCCATTAACCTAACAGGTCCTAAGAATTCCATATCTTCCTTAAGGGCAGCAGCAGCTCTCTTAGATTGATTTCTGAAGATAGCATTAGCAACTTCGTCAGAGCATCCCTTAAGAGCAAGAGCAAGTTCTTTTCCGTCAACTTCTCTAAGAACTCTTTGAATTGATGTATCGTCAAGAGTAACAATATCTTCAAATACGAACATTGAGCTCTTAATTACATCTGCCAATTCTGGATCTTCTCTCTCTAAACTTTCAGTAATATTCTTTTCAGTTGTTCTATCTACTTGGTTTAATATATCCACTAAAGCTTCAATCCCACCTAAGGAAGTCATTTCGCTTCTTACTACGCTGCTTAGCTTACTTTCAAGTACCTTTTCTATTTCCTTAATAACCATTGGAGATGTATTGCTCATAGTTGCAATTCTATAGGCAACTTCACTTTGCGTTTCTTCTGGTAATTCTGCTAACACCTGTGCTGCTCTATCAGGTTGAAGATAACATAAGATTAAAGCTATAGTTTGAGGATGCTCGTACATAATTACATTTAATAATTGATGAGCATCAGCCTTTCTTGCAATTGCAAAAGGTCTATATTGTTGTGTTGCCTCAGTTATTTTTTCTAATATTTCATTTGCCCTTTGAGTTCCTAAGGCTTTTGCCAGCAAGGTTCTGGCATACTCAATGCCACCCTCAACTATATAATCTTGGGCCCTATTCATCTCTAAGAATTCATCTAATATTTCCTGCCTTTGCTCTGAAGTAACTGATGTAATATTTGCAATTTCATAAGTAATCTTTTGTATGTCACTTTCAGGAAGCCTCTTTAAAATAGATGATGATGCTTCAGGTCCTAATGTTATAAAAAGTATTGCAGCCTTTTGTATTCCAGTTAATTTATTATTATCTCTTGCCATAACATCACCTACCTATCATTTTCATTTAACCAAGACTTAATAATTTCAGCTACTTGTTCTGGTTTTTCTGTAGCATACTTTCTTATTTCATTTTCCATATGAGTCTTTGGATTAATAGCATCAAGATCTAGCTTTGGTAGTTCTTGTGTTTTTTCTGTTGTATCATCAATTACAACATCTAAAAGATTTTTCTTTTCTTCTTCATCATTTCTTCTAGATTTTCTTATTCTTATTATAATAGCTGTAATTATTCCAATAAGAAGTAATAAACCAATTCCACCATAAATTAAAATTCTCTTCATTTTTTCTTGTTCCAATAACTCATTAATTGCATCAATATCATCTTGATTTCCTTCTTTTGTTATAGAATCAAACTTCATTCCTGTAACAGAAATAGAATCTCCTCTTTCAGTATTAAGACCTATTGCATTTGCCACTGCATTCTCAATAGCAGCTTGTACATTTTGATCTAAATTACCATCAACAAAGACAGTTGCAGTTAATCTTTTTACCTCTCCAGGAGCGCTTATAGTTTGAATTTCTGTTTTGCCAGTTTCATAATTGGTTGTTACCTCTTCTCTTGAAGATGTATTTTCTGATGAATTTTCATCTCCACCTATAGAATTTTGCATATTATTATCTACTGGACTTGTGCTTGTATTTCCCTCAGTAGAATTACTATTTTCCTTTATTGTCTGTTGACTTATTATAACCTTATTTGGATCGATAATTGTTTCTGTTTTTTGCTTTGAATCAAAATCCAAATCTACATTCACAGATGTAGCTACTTTATTTTTTCCAATAACAGGCTCTAATAATTTCACAATTGAATCTTCTAATTCTTTTTCATATTTCTTCTCTAAATCAAAATGTTGTTGGATAGTTTCTGAACTTACCTCTATTCCCTCTGAACTTTCTAATCCTTCTGTTAACAAATTCATATTACTATCTATAACTTGTACATTTTCTTCCGGAATATTTGAAGAACTTGCTGACACTAAAGCAACAATTGATTTAACCTGATCCTTAGTTAATGTGTTGCCAGGACTTAATTTTATATAAACCGCCGCCTTTCCAGGTTCCTTATCTTCAACAAAGACAGAATCCTTTGCTGGAGTTATATGTACTCTAACTGTTTCAACTTGAGGAAAACTTTTTATAGTTTTTTCTAATTCCCCTTGATGAGCTCTTAATTTTTTCAAATTAAATTCATCTTCTGTCATTCCAAAGGAGCTTCCGTTATCTAATAGTTCATATCCCACGCTTCCACCAGATAATTTAGGTGCTAATTCAAGTCTAAGTCTATCAACCTCATTTCTAGGAACTAAAATACTCTGTCCCTCTACCTTCATATCTATACCTAAATTCGTTAATTCCGCCATAATATTTTGAGCATCAGCTGGATCTAAATTAGAAAATAATACCTTATATTTATTGGCAGAATTGTAAAAAAACAATGAAGCTATAGCTATTAATAAAGCAATAAGGGCAACTATTACTGCAATTCTTACACCTTTACTAAACGCTTTATATTTCTCCAATAGCTTATTGAACATTTCTTTAAGCTTATTCATCAATAGCACTCCTTACTACTACAATTGCATGTTGTTTAACTCTTTTATCGCATCCACAACTTTATTCCTTACTTGTATTGCTAATTGAAGAGACATCTTTGCTTCTTCCATACTTAACATCATTTCATGTACTTCCACATCTCCGCCTGCAATAAATTCGTTAGTTATATTATCAGCTTCGATTTGCTTTTGATTTAACTTGTCTAAATTATCCTTTAAAACACTCTCAAAACTTTTATTAGCTGCTTCATTTCCTTTTTCTTTTATATTACTAATATTATTAAATATTTCCTGTGAAGGAACAAACTTATTTACTATCACCTAAATCCCCTCCCCTATTTACCAAGCTCTAAAGTTTTCATAAACATGCTTTTAGTTGCATTTAATGTGTCCACATTTGCTTCATAGGATCTTGAAGCTGCAATCATATCTGCCATTTCATTTAGTATGTTTACATTTGGCATAGTCACATATCCATTTTCATCTGCATCTGGATGAGTAGGATCATAAACTTTTTGCAAAGGAGAATCATCTTCAGCAATTCCTATTGCCTTTACCCCATTTAATCCCTTTGCCTTATCTAAATTTTCTTGAAAAACAGCAATTTTTCTAACATAGGGTTTTCCATCTTCTCCCCTGGTAGTAGTTGCATTTGCAATATTAGATGTAATTGTATCCATTCTAAGCCTTTCAGCAGATAAGCCGCTTGCACTAATTCTCATTGTATTAAATAATCCCATAACTATTAATTACCTCCTGATATTACACTCTTTGTCATACTTAGTTTTGAATTTGCTTGAGTAATTAAAGCATTATACATCATTGTATTAGCTGCTTGATTTACTTTTTCCAAATCTAAATCAACATTATTTCCATCTTGACGCATGCTTGTACTATTATCTTGCTCAATAGAAATTAAAGAATTATTATGCTTTCCATTAAGATGCTCTACATTTGTCTTCTTTAAGGAAAGTTTATTTTTTTCATTCGTCAAATTTTCTTCAAAAGTAACATAGGACTTTTTGAAATTCTTTGTATTAATATTTGCAATATTATTAGCTATAACCTTCCCCCTTAAGGAGGATGCATCTAGACCTAATTTTAAAATTTTATATGTGCTATCTTTATTATTAATATTCATAAACTTCTCTCCCTAAAAAATTATTAAATTATAAAAATTTTTGTCGTTTACAATTATATATTATCATTTATCATTATACTATTTTTTTCGGAATAATTCCTATTATTTTTTGTTAATTACAAATTAAATTTTATCATATTTTATTATAGTTTAATAGAAATTATTTTTCTATTAAATTTTTTAGAAAAATAATCAACATAATTTTAAAAATAAAAACCAAAAATTTCAAATATATTCTTTTAACTGCTAATTCTTTCGTTTTTTTTGATAAATTTTTCTAATATTTTTATACTTTTTATTAATATTAAATATTTTTTGCCAAAAAAAGCAAAAAACGCTATGCATTAATTTGCATAACGTTGTAATTATTATATTAATTTCTATTAAATTCATACTTTGTCTAATTAAAAGCAAAATTAAATAGAATTATTTCATATTTTCCAAAACTCTTAATACATCTTGAGGGAATTTATTAGTTTGATGCATTAAAGCTAAAGAACTTTCTGAAAGAATTGACCTTCTCGCAAAATCTGCCATTTCTAAGGCAATATCAGCATCACTAATTCTGCTTTCAGCAGTTTGTAGATTTAGTGTAGTATCCCCAATATTTTCATAACTTGATTCAAGTCTGTTTTGGATAGCACCAAACCTGCTTCTAACAGAGTTTACCATATTGATAGCACTGTCTACTGCCTGCAGTGAAGAATCAATACCATTATTTATAAGATTTAAGTCCCCTCCAAAAATTTCTTCAGATGAAATATTATATAGAGGTATTTCCATTCTATCTCCTACATTTGCGCCTACCATATGTTTTAATGTAGTCGGATTATTATTATCAGAACTTTTATTGCTTAATAATTTTACTCCATTAAATTCTGCATTTGAAGCCATTTGATCTATACTATCCTTTAACTGATTTATCTCATTTTGAATTATTTGTAAATCTTCTTCACTATTAACTCCACCTGCCTGAACTGTAAGTTCTTTTATTCTTATTAAGGACTCATTCATAGAAGATAATACTCCATCTGCAGCTTGTAACATAGATATTCCATCTTGAATATTTCTCTCAGCCATTTGTATTCCCTTAAGCTGTATCCTAAGGTTTTCCCTTACTCCCATCTTATTAGGATTATCCTTAGATGAGTTAATCTTACTTCCTGTACTTATTCTATTCATTATTTTAGATTGAACATCTAAATTCTTTTTATATCTGCTATATATATTTAGCGAATCCATATTTTGATGTAATCTCATAACATTTCTCTCCTATACTTTTAGTTTTCACTTATTTTTATTATCGTTAAATAAACAAATTCCTTAATATATATAATAAAAAATATTAAACTTCACTAAATTTTTTATATGTATTAGGAAAAAGCATACAGCCTATGACAATTGCAATTACCGTTGGCAGAACCCAGGGAAAGCCAAGCTTAGCAAGAGGTATAAAAGTTAAATTTATTCCTGGTATTATTGACAATATGCCAAAAATTAATGAAGTGTAAGTGCCAAGTCTTATTGCATTTATGTTATTTATTAAGTTATTTAAAAAGCTTGTAACAATTAATGTGACAGCTACAGGATATAACACATTAAGTATTGGAACAGATAATACAATTATTTTATCAACTCCTAAAGTTGCAATGACTAAACTAACTATGGATATTATGATAACATTTAATTTATAATTTAATTTGCCCTTTGATACTTTTTCAAAAAATTCTGCTCCAGAGCTTAATAAACCTATAGAAGTTGTTAAGCAAGCCAAGCCCATTGCTGTTCCAATTAATATCGGTCCTAAATTTCCTAATATGCTTTTAGATATTAATATTAAAATTTCTGTTTTTCCAAGGCTCTCACTTGTTAAATTAACTGTCTGGGCCCCTATATAAGTTAAACCTCCATAAACAAAAGCAAGTCCAATTCCAGCAACTGCACTTGATTTAAATAGCATAGATGACATTTCCTTATTCCTATACCCCTTACTTTTTAAGGATTTTGTTATTATTCCTGCAAATAAAAGTGCTGCTATAGCATCCATCGTTTGATACCCTTCTAATAAAGATGAAGAAAACACATTAACAGCATTAGTAGAAACAATCTTGTCTATAGGAATAAGTAACCCTTTAATAATAATAAATCCAAGTAATATTATTAAGGTTGGAGTTAGATATTTACCAAGAGTATCTATTACGGAGCTACTTTTAAAAACAAAAAATATATTTATTAAAAAGTATATAATCATTGCTACAATAGGTGGTATGTTTGGAAAAAAGGGGGTTATTGCAAGTTCAAAAGTCGTAGCTGCAGTTCGCGGTATTGCAAGCATGGGACCTATTGCCATAAATAATAAAATAGTTAATATTGTAGAAAACCTCTTCCCTATCCTATTTGAAATACTATCAAAGGTTCCATCCCCCATGGAACAGGCAGTTATAGCCAAAAATGGAAGTCCTACTCCTGTAATAATAAAACCGATAATAGCTGCTAAAAATTGACTCCCTACTTTATTTCCTAAAAAAGCAGGAAAAATTAAATTTCCAGCACCAAAAAACATTGAAAATAATGCAAAACCAATAACAATTGTATCTTTAGTATTTTTCTTCATTTTTTCTTTCCTTTCTTTTTTAAAGTCCAGATATTATTATAAAATAAGTTTGCACTAAAATATATAGAATATTTATCATTTTTATAAGAGTAATTATATTAAAGGAATCTTTTCATAATTCAGATTCTCTATTGTTTCATATATCAATATTATAAAATAATCAATAGCTATTATAATTTCTAAATTAGTTATTAATAATTGATGTAGAAGTAATTAACATGTATATAGGAAAAAGACAGATTCGAATTAGATCTGTCTTTTTTAAAGGCTAGCAGCACAATTATTTTGATGAAGCCTTATTTATTATTCTTAATCTATTTTTCTATATCTATTATTCCACATTATGACCCTAGGGTAAGTACAGCAGAAAGCAGAATTACACAATATCTATTTTTCTATATCTATTATTCCACCATGATGACGGGTGATATCCTTTAAAAATAAAAATATCTTTATCATAACTATATTTATTAATTATTTTTTGAACTAAATCTCCTAATTCTATTTTCTTTTTAACCTCTCCTAATTTCTTTAATACAACTTCCTCATCACAAATACTATACAAATATTCTTTATTTATTACTTTTGGTACTTTAGGAATATAAGGATCCTTTTCATGACCACCTTTTGTACAAAGATTAATTATAACGTCAGGTTTATATTTTTCTAAACGCTTAATAAAATACTTATCAAAATCTTCCATTAACCATAATTTAATCCAAATTCTATCTCTAAATATATTAGTATTAACTCCTAAGCTACATTGATATTGAATTGCATTACTTAAAATAACCTTATATTTTCCATCTCCCAATTTATCCTTTATAATATTACTAAAATAATCATTTAAATATTTCCCTGTTTTTCCAATAGCCGGCGCAATATGTCCATCAATTCCTTTAAATTCATCTTTATGTGGACTTTCTAAAACTATTAGAATTATTTTTTCTTCTTTATTATCTTGCAATAATTTTAATTTATTATCATTTATAAAAATCTTCTTAATGTTTTCAACTCTTTTTTTCCTATCAAACCATAAATTATTATGTATTACTCTGTTCTCCTTAATTTCAAAATTTCCCAAATAATTATCAGGACAACTATTATAGTTAACTGTATTTATATCAAGCCTTAGTTCTTTTAATTTTTCGTTATTTTTTTTTAATTCTTCTTCAAATTGTTAATGTCAATATTATTTTTAACAAATTTGCAAATATAACTTTTAACACTTTTGACTAATTATTTTTTGGAATTATTAGTGAATATTTTATCTTTAACTCTATAAGATTTACCTGTT